>DATGVZ010000095.1:0-96468 GCA_035299765.1 Gemmatimonadales bacterium | reverse complement strand
GTCGCGATAGTACGGATAGAACCAGTCATATGCGGGCCGAAGCGCTTTTCCCGCCGCGACCAGCACCGCCTCGTGTCCCGCGCCGGAGATCTGAAAGAAGATCTTGTTTTGCCGCTTGAGCTGGATCTCCTTGTCGTCGATCCGGCGCGACAGGAGCATCAAGCGATGCATGTCGAGGAGATCGGCTTTGGTGAGGCCCGTTGCGGCTTTCGTTGGGCGCGATGCGGGCGGCGCCGCTTTATTTGCGGCGCGAGGACGAGTCGCCATGATGGAAAATACCTACTTCGTCGCGGCTGGGGGAGCGAGCAGTTGGGAGAGACGCGGGAACTGTTCCACAGCGACGCGAATGGCCGGATCGTTACGGACGAGGAACTCCTCGAGCGCATCCGGCCCCCAGCGTACGTCCACGACTCGGGCGGCGAGGATACGTCCCAGACGATGATCGAGCGCGCTGTCGGTGGTAGCTGCGACGCCAAGCCGCGTACGGACGCGCGCGAGGAACGGCCCCACGAGCTTGCTGCCCCAGTCGCCACTGGCTGTGAGCCAGGCTGTGCGAGCGGCCGGCGTTGCCGGCAGCGTTTGCGCGACGCTGTCGGAGACAGCGTTATCGAATCCGGAATCGACCGCAGCGCTCCACCAAACAGGGAGAAAAGCCGTTACCGGCAGGACGACGTCGGGCATGATGCCCCCGCCCCCGCGCACTGCTCGCCCGCCATCAGTTTTGTAGACCGTCGTGGTGTCCTGTTCCGCACCCGACTTTCCGGCAAAGCTCAGGTACTGCTCGCGGCTGATCCCGTGATACCGTCGCTGGATCACTCGACCGCTCGGTGTGAGGACATAGCCGATGGTGAGCCACACGTTATCCCCGGAGGGCAAGAAGAATACCGTCTGAATGAGGGCCTTGCCGAAACTGCGACGTCCGACGAGGACCGCACGGTCATGGTCCTGCAGTGACGCCGCGAGCGCTTCCGCAGCACTCGCGCTTCGCTCGTCAACAAGTACGATGAGCGGGAGGTCACGGAAGTCGCCATCACGCTTCGTCACGAAGGTCGTATCCACAGTCCGCTTCCGCCCTTTGGTGCGGAATACGACGGCGTCTTTGGGCAGGAATTCGCTGGCCACATTCACGGCGGAAGTCACGACGCCGCCGGGGTTGCCACGCAGGTCGAGAATGACACGTCTCGCATGCATGTGAGCCAACCGCTTGAGTCCATCGTGGACCTCCGCAGCCGCGTTGGGCAGAAACTCTTCCAGCCTCAGAAACCCCGTCGAAGAATCCACCATGCGCACGATCGAGACGGAATGCAGCTCGAAGGGGCGGCGCTTCAGGGTGACACTGAAAGTGTCGGGCTCGAAGCGCGGCCCGCGTTCCAACCCCAGTCGTACCTTGGAACCGTTTTCCCCCGCGAGCCGCAGCGCAATGGTCTGCACGTCCAGGCCGGCGATGGATGTGTCGTTGAGCGTGACCAGACGGTCACCAGCCAGCAGCCCGGCCTTCTCTGCCGAGCTGCGACGAAAGACCGACAGCACTGTCGGGGCGCCGTCCACCTCTTCGAGACTGACGCCCACGGTGAACAACTCACCGTGTTCTAGCGCCAGCCGCTTCTCAGCCTCGACGCGGGACACGTAATAGCTGTGCGGATCGAGGGCGTGTAGTACCCCACGAATGGCGGCGGCCGTGAGCTCGGTGTAAGTGACGGAGTCGACGTAATTCAGGCGGATGTGGTTCAGAACGGCGGAGAAATTCTGCAACTCTTCATAGGCCGAGCGCTGTTGGCCGTTGGCACCTGCCGTCGGCGCCAGGACCAGAACCAGGGCGCTGACGATGCCAAATCGCGAGACCATCACTTTGTCTGACCGGCTGTCAGAGTTGTTAGTCGTTGTTTCGCATCACGGACTTGCGCTTCGTAGCGGCTCGGGGCCAACGCGACGTAGGTGGTGAGCGCATCGCGGGCCCCCGCAGCGTTCCCGAACCCCATGCGTGCAACACCGAGAAGATAGAACACTCTTGCATCCCTGGGATACTGCGCTCCATATCGCTCGAGTACGGGCTCAGCCTGGGCGTAGCGACCTGCCGTCACCAGGGTCGAGCCGAGATTGAGCGTCAAGCTCGTCGCGTCTGGGTTGGCGTTCAGCGCGCGGACGCGTTCCTCAACGGCTTCCGCCCAGCGTTCCTGCGCCTCGTAGATCTCGGCGAGGTGAGTGTGCGCGGCATCCAACCCTAGGTTCCCCTGGGCGACCTCCTGATAACGTCTTACCGCTTCATCCCAGCGACGCGCCTGTTGGTAGACATACGCCAACACGTACCGCAGCTCCTCGCCGGCAAACGGATTCCAAAGACGTTCCGACGCTGAGTCTTGCATTCGCACGGCGAGCAACCACTGGAAGTACCGGATTGCGCTATCGTAGTCGCCGACCTGCAGCGCACACCGGGCGCGAAACCACAACGCAACCGGAGGAACCGCGGTTGAGTCCCGGGGGTGCGTCGTCCGATCGATGACTGCCTGAAATCCGGTGATGGCGTCTTGCCATTCCTGCCGATCGTAATGGTACAGCGCCAGCCCAAGCGTGCCCCGCCACGCGACCGGCAGTGCCTCGCGATTGGGAGGGCCGACCTCCAGCAGTGGATCGATGAGAAACGCGCGGCGCCGAAGCCTGGCGTTTTCGTCGGCCAGAGGATCCACACGCACGAAGAAGATGCGGCGCTGCCGCGCAACGACGGCGATCCGTCCGGACGTCTGCGCCTCGTTGTTACGCGACAACAGGAGCAATGCCGGTGCGTACTGCGGATCAATGCTGAGCGCCAGGAGAAGAGGCTGTTCCGCCTCCCGGTAGTGCCCCGCCTTGAAGAGTGCACTGGCGAGGTTGAAATGAGCGACCGGGTCGTTGGAGTCCGCCCGGGTCTGCGCCTGCAGCTGCTCCAGCTGCAGGCCGGACGCTTCCCGAGCGGCACTCGCGAACGCGAGCAGGCAGAGACATAGCATGTTCACTGGAGTGCGACGAGCCTTTGTTTCGCGTCTGTGATCTGCACGGCGTACCGCGATGGCGCGAGCGACACAAATCGCAGAAACGCGGAGCGTGCTTCCGTGCGCTTTCCTTCTTGCTGCAGGGTGAGCCCGAGATGAAACGGGACGCGAGAGTCCCGCGGGTTCGCCTCCATGGCGTGTGTCAGCGTTGATTCGGACTCGGCGAGCCGCCCTGCTTCCCGAAAGATGACACCCAGATCCAGGTAGAGACTGGGGTCGTCGGGGTTCGTTCCCAGCGCGTCCTGAAAGTGTTGGATCGCGTCGGGCCACATTTTTCGCTCTTCGTAGATCTTGCCCATCTGAACGTGGGCCATGAACAGTCCCATGTCGTTGGCGAGTGCGTCTTTGTAGAGGCTGATGGCTTCATCAAAACGCCGGGAGCGGTACTCAAACATTGCCAATACATACCGAAAATCGTTCGTCATGAGTGGAATCCGGCTCACCGAGTCGCTGCGCTCCGCTCGGAGGCCGCGATCGAGAAGCAGCTGGAAATCCCGAATCGCGGTGTCGTACTGCCCGACATGGCCGGCCGCCAGACCACGGAACCACAACAGCCTACTCGGAATGGAATCAGGTGGACCTTTTTCCGTCCGCTCCGAGATCCAATCCGAGAAGATCGAGTACGCGAGGCCATAATCGCCACGCACGAAGGCTGAGAACGGATCCAATGCGATGACGACTCGGCCGTTACGCTCGGTTCCCAGAAAACTTGGCTGAACCGAAATGACGGCGCCGAGAATCTGCAGGTCCACGAGGGGATTGATGAGAAACGCGCGGCGCCGGAGTCGGTCCGCTTCGACGAGTGAATCGCGCCATTCGGGCGGCACTTGTCTCTTCGCTTCTTCCTCCATGAGCTGGTGACGGCGCGCATAGGGGAGATAGCCCAGCGCCAGATACGCAGCCGCAAACCGCGGCTCAATGCTGACGGCACTGAGCAGCGATCGCTTCGCGTCGTCGAAGCGCTCCCGACTCCAGTACGCGATCGCGAGCCGATAACGGAGCTGAGCGTCGTTGGAATCATGCTGTACCGCGGACTCGAGTTGCGGGATGTCCTCCGACGGCTTGAGGCCCTGCGCGAATGCGGGAAGGCTCAGTAAAGCGGCAAGAAGGCAGATTGACGGGACTCTGCAAACCATCGGCCGGCCTCCGAGGAGGTATGGCGAGGAATATATTCCCTTAACAGGCACGCTTGTTCCTTCTAAGGGGCCGCCATGGACAACGCCGCCAAGAAGACCGTACTCCGCCACTTTCCTTATGGGCTCTACGTCGTCACCGTCGCGCATGACGGCGAAGACCATGGGATGACTGCCAACTGGTTGACGCAGGCTGCCTTCGATCCGCCCATGGTCGTGGTGGCGATCGAGAATACCTCGAGAACGATCGGAATGGTCCGTGATTCGCATTATTTTGCCGTGAACCTGCTACTGAAGGGCCAGCGCGATCTGGCCGGAAAGCTGGGACGCAGCTCCGATCAGGCACCGCAGAAGCTCAAGGGCATCAAGACCAAACCGGCGCCCGTGTCGGGAGTGCCGGTGCTGGTTGACTGCCTGGGATGGGTCGAATGCCGGGTGGTGGCGACGTTACCTGCGGGAGATCACACCCTCGTGCTGGGCGAGATCGTCGCCGCGGGCGTGGAGCACGACGGCGAAGCGCTCACGCTGGAGGAAGCAGGGTTCAAGTACTCCGGCTGATTACGGCTTCTGGTAGACGACGCGCCCGCCCGAAATCGTATAACGCACTCTCACTGCGCCGATCGAGTCGGGCGGTACCGTAAACAGATCTCGATCCAGCACCACGACGTCCGCATACCGATTCGGCGCGAGCGTCCCCCATTTCTGATCCATGAACAACGCCCACGCATTGCCGTACGTGTACGCGCGCAGCGCCTCGCCGACGGTAACTTTTTGTTCCGGCACCCAGCCACCCGGGTTCTTGCCGTCGAGCGTGCGGCGGGTGACAGCGGCGTACACGCCGAGAATCGGGTCCAGTGGCGCGACGGTCCAATCGGACCCGAAGGCCAGCGGCGCGTCGGTATCGAGCAGCGTGCGAAAGGCGTAGGTCGTCTTGATTCGCACCGGCCCGATGCGTTTCTCCACCCAACGCCCGTCGTCGATCGCGTGGTACGGTTGCATCGAAGCCACGACGCGCTGCGCGCCGAAGCGCGGAATATCCTGCGGGCGCAGGTGCTGCGCGTGTTCCACTCGAAGGCGCCGGTCGCGCGCGCCGTGCGCGCGCGCGACGGAGTCGTAGATCGCGAGAATAATCGCATTGGCCCGGTCACCGATCGCATGCACCGCGATCTGAAGGCCCGATGAATCGGCGGCGCCGACCCAGGATTGCATATCCGATTCCGGTTGTCGCATCAGGCCGCGATACCCGGCGGAGTCCGAGAACGGCTCGAAGAAAAAGGCGGTTCGGGAGCCGGCCGAACCGTCCATGTAGCCTTTGACGCCGCCGATGCGTACCCAGTCATCGCCGGCACCGTCGCGATGGACGCTGTCAGAAACGGTGCGCCAGTCTTCAATCGGCAAATACAGCGCGACCCGCAGCGTCATCCGGCCGGCGCGCTCCAATCGCTTATAGCTGGCGAGGTCCGCCCATGAGGCGGACATGTGGCCTGTTGCCGTGACCCCCAGCGACGCCGCGTGGGCGAGGGCGCGCGCCAGTGCAGAATCGCGTTGCTCGGCCGACGGCGCGGGAATGGCCCGCCCGATCAAGTCTTCCGCGTTGTCCTTGAAGATGCCGATCGGCTCGCCGCGAGCATCGCGCGGGACCTCACCGCCGACGGGCGCGGGCGTGTCCTTCGTGACCTTCGCGGCGCGCATCGCCACGGCGTTCGCGAGCGCCATGTGACCATCGAGCCGGTTCACAAAGACGGGATTGTTCGGCGTCACCGAATCAATCCATTGGTGCCTCGGCAATGGCGACCCCGGCCAGAGCGTGTGATCCCAGTCGCCGCCGAGAATCCACTCGCCGGGCTTCAAGGTCGCGGCGTAGGTCTTGATGCGCCGCACGAATTCCTGCGGCGTCGCAGCGTCGCGCAGATTGATCCATGCGAGCTGGAAGCCGCCGTCGATAAAGTGCGTGTGTCCATCGGCGAATCCTGGCATCACGAGCCCACCGTGTGCGTCCAAGACTTTAGTCTTCGAGCCGATATACCGCGCGATCCCGGCCGAATCGCTGACCGCGAGGATTTTCCCATCACCGATCGCGACCGCACCCGGTTGGCCTCTTCCTGTCGAGAGGCCGGTCCAGAGGAGGCCGTGCGTGACGACGATGTCAGCTTTGGGGCTGCAGGCAGAAACGAGCGCAAGGAAGACGAGGGGGCGTAGATTCATAAGGGCCAAAGATAGAGGTTCTCGAAATGAGTCTCAAAGGGAAGCGGTTACTCATCCTGGTTGCTGGACAATACGAGGATCTCGAACTCTGGTATCCGAAGATCCGTCTTGAAGAAGAAGGCGCCGCGACCACCGTCGCCGGCATGGGCGACCGCACCTATCAAGGAAAGCGCGGCTATCCGGTCACGGTTGACGCCAGTGTTGACGAGGTTGACGCCGCCGATTTCGACGCCCTCGTGATCCCCGGTGGCTTCGCTCCCGATCAACTCCGGCGCTCTGAGAAGGTCCTTCGTCTGACTCGTGAGATCTACCAAGCCGGCAAGCCCGTCGCCTTCATTTGTCATGCGGGATGGGTGCCGATCTCCGCCAAGATCCTCAGGGGCAAGCGGGCGACCAGTGTTCGCGCCATAAAAGACGACATGGAGAATGCCGGCGTGATTTGGGAGGACAGCGCGGTCGTCGTGGACGGCAATCTCATTTCGTCGCGCACGCCCGCGGACTTGCCGCAGTTCTGCAAAGCCCTGATCGCAGCCCTACGCCAGGGGCCGCAAGACTAGACCACTCGGCACCTTCGGTACGAAGTATGTGGATTTGGGGGGCATCACGTCCCCCGCGTCCGCCACCGCGAATACCTGCTCGACGCGCGTGGGATTCAGAAGCACGGCGGCCGCCGCGCCGCCATGCTGAACCATGGCGAGCGCCTCCTTTGCGTCCGCGACGTAGCGAGCGATCGGCGTGGACGTTCCCGCGCCCAGCAGCTCTTTCACGACCAGCGACTCGATGCGCGCGACGTCGAGGTCGCGGACCGCGGTGCTCTGCGCGAGGCTCGGTAGACGGTCGAGCAAGGCACCGGACCGTAACAGCAAGGCCAGAACGCGCGAGCGGTCCGCAACGAGGCACGCCGTGCGGTCGCGCCCCACCGATGCGAGATGCTTCACCGGATCGACACCGGCCGGCAGCTGTTGGACGTCGAACCATTCGCGCCAGCGCGGCAACAGCCGCTCCAGCTCGCGCCCGGCACCGAAAATCACGCGATGGGTCGGCAGCACCGCGAGCCCAACGTCCTGGGCCGAGACGATCAAGGCGAGCACGCGATCGGCCGCGGGATTCTCCTGCGCGTACGCGCTCGCCGTCTCGTAGCGATGATGCCCATCGGCGATGTAAAGCGGGGACAGGGGAAGGGGGAAGGGGGAAGGGTCGTGAACGATCCAGAGTCGGATGCGCACGCCGTTCAGCTCGGCACGCGCATCCGGATCCGCTTGCGTGACAGCCGCTATGGCGTTCGCCAACACACGGTCCCGATCGGGTGCGAGCAGAAAAATCGATTCGATGTTCGTGGCTGTCGCGCGTAACAGCGCCAGCCGGTCGGCCTTGGGGCCCGCGTGCGTCTTCTCGTGCGGGCGGATGCGGCGCGGCTCGTAGCCCTCCGCCTTGACGGCTGCGAACACACCGCACCGCGTTCGCCGTTCGCCCGTCGGTAGCGTGAAGTCCTGCGCGAGCACATACAGCGCCGGCGCCGGATCGCGCATCAGCACGCCGCGTTTGCGCCACGCGGCCAGCAGCTCCGCCGCCACCGCGTAACGCGCGTCGGGCGAACGCCCCTCCGGCGCTTCCGGCAGCATGACGTGCACGATATTGTGTTCGTCGAGCGCAGCGAGCTGCGTCCGCTCCCCAGTGTCGATGACGTCGTACGGAGGCGCAATCACGCGACTCAGTCGCTCCACGTCCGCAAATCGCTCGCCTTGAAAAGGCGCTACCAAGTCAGAGGAGCTCATGAGTTTCCGCGACGCGCAGCAGGCAGTGGACCGATGGATCGGGCAATTCGAAGAGGGCTACTTTCCGCCGCTCGCGAACGTCGCGCGCCTGACCGAAGAAGTCGGCGAGCTGGCGCGGGAGATCAATCACCGCTTCGGCCCCAAGCCAAAGAAGCCGAGCGAGCCCGACGGGTCGATCGCCATGGAGCTCGCGGACATTCTGTTCGTCGTCATTTGCCTTGCGAACTCGCAGGCGATCGATCTCGACGACGCCTTCGCGCAGATGATGGTCAAGGTCACCTCCCGCGACGCCGGCCGCTGGACCAGGAAGGCTCGCTGACCTCTTCGTAGATCCTCTCGTACGAGAGCAGGCGATCGGGATCGATCGCTCCCACCGGTGCGCCGCGCACCGCACATCCGGGCTCCGCAAGGTGGCGGCAGTTATCGAACCGGCACTGATCGAGATAGGGACGGAATTCGGGAAAGCAGGCGCCGAGCTCGTTGGGATCGATGCCCCAGGCGCCGACTTCGCGGAGGCCGGGCGTATCGACGACGTAGCCGACACCGGCGATGGGGACGAGCTCGGCGGCCGTCGTGGTGTGCTTGCCGGTGCGCCATTTCTCACTGATAGCGCCCACGCGCAGCTTGAGCCCCGGCTCGAGCGCGTTCAGCAGGCTCGATTTCCCCGCGCCCGACGCGCCCGTGAAGACAGAATGACGGCCGCGCAACAAGTCACGCAGCGCCGCGAGCCCTTCGTTGGCCTTCACGGAAGTCGGGAGTACCTGGTAATTCGCGGTCCGATATCTCTGCGCAACCGTCGCCGAGACGGACGGATCGAGCTCCGTCTTGTTCACGACGATTGCCGACGGCAGACCGTTGGCCTCGGCAATTACCAGGAAGCGATCCATCATGCGCGGGTTGGGCTCGGGGTCGCGCGCGGACGCGACGACGACGACCTGATCGACGTTGGCGGCGATGGGTTGTGCGCGACGCGGACCCGCGCCGCTACTTCCCTGCGCCGCGCGACGCGCGAGCACCGACCGCCGCGGCCGGATCTCGGCGATCGTGGTTCCCTCCAACACGACGACGTCGCCTGGGACGACGCGGCCCGTATCCTGATGTTTGAGTTTGCCGCGCAGCGTAGCGGTGATTTCGCCGGCGTCGGTGTGCACGCGGTAGCCGCCGCCCGTGCGCGCGAGCACGACCCCGGTCGTTGGCGTCATTGCGGCTGCCGGGCGACGCAACGGTCGAGATGGGCCTTGACCTGTTCGAGCGTCAACGCGAGCAGCGGGGCCAGCGCCTCGTCCGGGCTGTTTCCGTAAGCCAGATAGTCCGTCTCCAGGTGACCGACCGGCCGGTCTACTCCACCGTCGCCCCAACAGACGAACAACAGTGCCGCGCCGAAACGTCCCGCTTCAGCGGTGTCGTCGGCGAACGTGGCGACAGAATATGCTCGGCCATCCGCGGCGCCGAACGCGGGCGCCCGTCCGTGCACTTGCTGGTAGCCACCGAGCGTCGTGTCGTCCATCAGCGGCGATGCACCGATTCTTTGAGCACGTTCGCGACGATGAACGCGACATTGGCCGGCCGTTCGGCGAGCCGGCGCATCAAGTACGGATACCAATGCGTGCCGAACGGCACGTACACTCGCATGTTGCAGCCCTCGCGCCGCAACTTGTTTTGGAGGTCGCGACGCACGCCGTACAACATCTGGAATTCGAATCGTTTGGCAGGAATGACGTTGCTCTTGGTGAATTGCTTGGCGTGGGCGATGATCTTTTCGTCGTGGGTCGCGATCCCCGGGTAATTCCCGCGCTCGAGCAATCGTTCCATACAGGTGATGAAGTTGGCGTCTACGTCTTTCTTGTCGGGGAAGGCGACGCTCTCGGGCTCCTGGTAGGCGCCTTTGCACAGACGCACGCGCGCTCCCAAAGCGATCATCGCGTCAACATCACTTGCGGTCCGTCGCAAGTAGGACTGCAGGACGACTCCAACTGTATTGCCGAACTCCGGATAGAACACGTCGGTGAAGAGCTGCAACGTCTTTCCCGTATAACTCGACTGCTCCATATCGATGCGGACAAACGAGCCGTACTGCTTCGCCCGTCCGATAATGGCGCGCATGTTGTCGATGCAAAGAGCCTCGTCGACGTCGAGCCCCATCTGGGTGAGCTTGACCGAAACGTTGGCGTTGGCCTTCGCGTCGCGGATGCGGTCGAGCAGGTCGAGATAGGTCGCGCACGCCCGTCGCGCTTCCTCGGCATGCAGCACCGATTCCCCGAGCAGGTCGAGCGACGCGGAGAGGTTGCCGTGATTCAGCTCAGCGAGCGTGTTGATCGCTTCCGTGGCGGTCTCACCGGCGACGAACCGCGATGCCAGTTTGCGCGCGAGACGGTTTTTCCGCACGAAGCCGAAAATGCGCGGCTGTTCGCTCAACCACAGAAAGACAGCTCGCAGCATCAGGAATAGAACTTGGTGCCGCGGCGGGCATGCTCCTGAAGGACCTCGCTGGGTGCGAACCGAACACCATGGCGCTCGGCCAGGCGCTCGAGATCACTGACCACGCGCTCGGCACCCAAGTCGTCCGCGTAGCGCAGCGGTCCCCCGCGAAACGGCGGAAAGCCGAACCCGAAGATCGCGCCGATATCACCGTCGCGCGGACTTCTCACGACGCCCTCGCCGAGTGCGCGCGCGGCTTCATTGACCAGGCCGAGCACCAAACGCTGGAGGATCTCCGCCGGTCTGGGCCCGCCGTTCGGATGAATGCCGAGCAGGCCGTAGACGCTCTCGTCCACACCGCGCTTCTTGCCGCCTTTATAGATGTAGAAACCGCGGCCCGACTTGCGGCCCAACCGGCCTTCCTTCACGAGGGCGGCAATCCCGGGGCCAGGGGCCGGAACTATCCGATCGCCGTACGCCGACTGCATGACTCCGGCGACTTTGACCGCGACGTCGAGTCCGACCTCATCCAGCAGCGTAACCGGGCCGACGGGAAATCCGAACCGCACGGCCATCGCGTCGATGTCTTCGATCGACGCACCCTCGGCGAGCAGATGCCCGACTTCGTTGCCGTAGGGCGCGAGAATGCGGTTTACCCAGAAGCCAGGACTGTCCTGCACCACGATCACCGTCTTGCCGATGCGCCGCCCGAAGGAAACCGCCGTGCTCACAGTCTGCGGCGACGTGCGCGCGCCCGGAATGACCTCGAGCAACGGCATCTTCGCGACCGGCGAAAAGAAATGCATCCCGATCACCCGCTCCGGCGCGCGCGCCGCCTCCGCGATGCGCGTGATCGGAATCGTAGACGTGTTCGACGCAAACACGCCGGCGGACGGAAGCACCGCTTCGGCCTCTCGCAGCACTTGTTGCTTGACGCCCAGCTCTTCGAAGACGGCCTCGATCGCCAGCTCGGCCCTGCCAAATCCGGCGTAACTGTCACCGCCGGACAGCAGCGCGATGAGCCGCGCGTACTCGTACTTCGTGATGCGGCGCCGTTTCAGCCGGTCGTCGAGGATCGCGCGCGCGGCGAGAATTCCCTGTGCGACTCGGCCCAAGTCGGCGTCCTTCATGCGGACGTCCACTTCCGCCTGCGCGACGGCGGTGCCCGCGATCCCGGAGCCCATGAACCCCGAACCGATGATGCCGAGGCGATGAACTCGGACCGGGGGTGGCGCATTGGGAATGCCGGGGTCTTTCTTGAGCTCATTCGTCGCGAAGAAGATCTGAACCAGTTTGCGCGAGACATCGGTGACGGCGAGCTGACCGAAGAGCTGCGCTTCTCGCTTCAACCCCTCGGCGATTCCGTGGCGCATGCCGTACTCGACCGCCTCGAGCGCAGCGAGTGGGGCCGGATAATGCCCGCCGGTTCTCTCCAGCACCTGTTTCCGAGCGGTGCGATAGACCAGAAGTCGCCCCAGCGGATTGCCATCGAGCAGGAAGCCCATGATGCCACCGCGACGCTTGCGCTTCGGTCTCCAGCCCCCGGCCATCCGCCGTGCGGCACCGACCGTTATCTCAGCGAGAATTGCAGGAGGCACCAGCTCGTCGACCATTCCCAAACGGAATGCCTTCGCCGCCCGTTCCGATTTGCCCGCCAGAATCATATCGAGCGCGGCGCGCACACCGACGAGCCGGGGCAGGCGCTGGCAGCCGCCGGCCGCCGGCAGGATGCCCAGCTGCACTTCGGGCAAACCGATTTGCGTCTTGGGGTGATCGGTGGCGACGCGGTAGTGGCAGGCGAGCGCGAACTCGAATCCGCCGCCGAGGCACGCGCCGTGGATGCCGACGGCGATGGGTTTCGGGAATCGGGCGACGCGATCGAGCATCTCCTGGCCGTCGGCCGACAACCGCTCCGCTTCCGCCGCGGAACTGAGCGTCACGAATTCTTCGATGTCCGCGCCGGCGATGAAGTTGTCGGCCTTACCGGAGAAGAAGGCGACGGCGCGCACGCGCGCATCGTCGGCTAATGCGGCGAAGCAGGCGAGGAATTCGTCCTTCACCGCGCGCGATATCACGTTGACCGGCTGACCTTTGAGATCGAGCACGACGGTCGCGATGCCGTCGGTGACCTCCCAGGTGACTGCGGGAGCGGTGAGCGCGGGAGCGGTCGCCGCCACTACGGGCGTTCCAGGACCATGGCGAATCCCATCCCGCCCTGCGCGCAGACGGAAATCAGACCGAACTGGACATCGCGGCGGCGCATCTCGTTCGAGAGCGTCGTGACGAGACGGCCGCCGGTCGCGCCGAACGGATGCCCGATGGCGATCGAACCGCCCATCACGTTGATGATGTCCTCGTTGATCTCCCACCCCTTCGCCGCGAAGCCCTGGAGATTCGAGAGCACCTGTGACGCGAACGCCTCATGCATTTCGATGAGACCGAGGTCCTTCCATTGTATGCCCGCGCGTTCCAGCGCTTTGGGGACCGCCCAGAGCGGCGCCTGCAGCAGCTGCCACCCTGGATCAACGGCCGCGACCGCGTACGATCGAATGAACGTGAGCGGCTCGTACCCAAGCGCGCGCGCGGCCTCGGCGCTCATCAACAGCACGGCCGACGCGCCATCCGTCAGCGGGGAGGCGTTCGCCGCCGTGACCGTGCCGTAGCGCCGGTCGAATACCGGCTTGAGCTTGGCCATCTGTTCGAGCGACGTATCTGTCCTAATGCCGTTGTCCTGCTTTACGACGGCCTCGCCAGACTTGGCCGATAACCACGGCACGATCTCGGCCGTGAGCCGGCCATCGGCGGTGCCCTTGGCGGCAAGCGTATGGCTGCGGAGCGCCCAGCGATCCTGCGCCTCGCGGGAAATGTGATTCTCTTTGGCCATTTTCTCGGCCGACTGGCCCATCGATTCGCCGGTAGACGGCTCGGCGATCGCGGGGGCTACAGGGATCAGGTCGCGCGGTCGAATTTTCGCGAACGTCTTGATGCGCGCGCCTACCGATTTCGCTTTGCTGGCTTCCACGAGGATGTCGGCAAGACGACGCGACGCGAGGATGGGAATATCGGACAGCGCCTCCGCGCCTCCCGCGATCACGATGTTCGCGTTACCCAGTACGATCTGATCGCCCCCGGAAGTAATGGCCTGAGTCGCGGATGCGCAGGCGCGGTTTACCGAGTAGGCGGGAATCTCCTTCGGAAACTGCGGCAGGAGGCTGACCTCGCGCCCGATGTTGGGCACGAGCGCCGAAGGCACGACCTGGCCGAAGACGACTTCGTCCACTTCGTCGCCATCGAGGTTCGTGCGCTCGAGGAGCTCGCGCGCCGCGTAGCGACCCAGATCCACGGCCCGCACGTCTTTGAGGACCGTGCCTGCTTTCGCGAACGGCGTACGGACGCCGGCAACGACTGCCACGCGACGTCCGTTGAGACCGGGCATTAGATTCTTCCCTCCTTCTGGGAATCGAAACCTACCACCAGCCCCAAGTGGAGGGGAGTTGGCCGCGGAGTCGCCCTTTTCGCAACGCACGCGCGCAGCCGCCCTGGCGTCCATGGCTGAGACTCCGGTGGACGTGCTGATCATCGGCGGCGGCATAACCGGAGTCGGCATTGCGCGTGATGCGGCGTTGCGCGGCTTTCGCACGGCCCTGATTGACAAAGCGGACTTCGGCGCGGGCACGTCCTCACATTCATCGCGACTGATTCACGGCGGCATCCGGTACCTCGAGCAGGGCGCTTTGCACCTGGTGTTCGAGGCGAGCCACGAGCGCCGTGTGCTCCTGAAGATCGCGCCGCACCTCGTGCGTCCACTGGCGTTCCTATTCCCGGTGTACCGGGGCAGCCGGGTTCCAGCGTGGAAGCTGCGCGCCGGCATGTGGCTCTACGATGTGCTCTCGGCGTTCCGTAACGTGCGCGCGCATCGCTGGCTGCGGCCCAAGAAGGTGCGTTGCGTCGAGCCGGCGTTGCGCGAGCGCGGGCTGGTCGGCGCGGCGCTGTACTACGATGCGCAGACTGACGACGCCCGTCTCGTTCTCGCGACGGCGCGCAGCGCGGCGCGCGCGGGGGCGCTCGTCGCGAACTACGTCGAAGTGTCCACGCTGCTCAAGCCGGACGGACGCGTGCGCGGCGCCGCCGTCCGCGACGTGTTGACAGGCGAGACCTTCACCATCCGCGCCCAAGCGGTCGTCAACGCGACCGGTCCATGGTCGGATGTTCTGCGGAGACTCGATGAACCCGCAGCCGAGCCGCTGTTGCGGCTGACCAAGGGCGCTCATGTCGTCGTCGAACGGCGGCGCATCGCGAACGAGCACGCGGTGACACTGCTCTCACAGCTCGACGGCCGGGTGATGTTCGTGCTTCCGTGGGGAGAGTTGTCTTACATCGGAACTACCGATACCGACGCCGACTCGTCGCCCGACACGCTGCGCGTCACCGCCGGCGACGTCACCTATCTGCTGCGCTCAGCCAACGCCGCCTTTCCCGACGCCCACCTCGGCGCCAAGGACATCGTCTCCGCGTGGGCGGGGTTGCGTCCACTGCTTCGCCAGGACGATCACGCCAGTCCGTCACAGCTGTCGCGCGAGCACCGCGTCGTGGAGAGCGCCCACGGTTTGATCACGATCGCCGGCGGAAAGCTGACCACCTATCGCGTCATGGCACGCGATGTCGTCGATCGCATCGCCGCTCGACTGCACGAGCTGGATGGGCGGCCCGTGGCACCGCGCCCGGCGACGGATCGCTTGCCGCTGCCGGGAGGCGAGGCAGCGGAGTTGGAGGTGCTGGTGGAAGCGGCACGAGCTCGAGGCGCTTCGGAGGCCACCGCGCGCCATCTCGTCGCGAACTATGGAAGTGAGGCGGCTGCAATCCTGAACTATGTGGATCGCGACCGCTCATTGGGCGACCTGCTCATCACAGGCCGGCCGGAGATCTGGGCGGAGGTCAACTACGCCGTCGAACGCGAAATGGCGGTGCGGGTGCAGGACGTGCTCATCCGGCGACTGCATCTCTTCTACGAGCTGCGCGATCACGCGCACGCCATCGCGGCGGTCGTCGCCGGCCGCATGAAGAAGCTCCTCGACTGGGACGATTCCCGAGAGGCCGAGGAGCTTCGCGACTACTTCAAGATGGTCGAGCGAGGTCGGATCAAGGCTTGACCTTCGAGACATGAACGTGCACGTGCGGGTGTACGTGCACGTGAATGCCGTCGTCGCCTGCTTCGTTGTCGCTCAATTGCCGCAACGCCCAAATCGCCGCATGGCGAACCGCTCCAGACTCGTCACGCTGCGCCGCCGTCAATCCTTCCCGCGCCCGCGGACTCTGGATCTCGCCTAAGGCCCACGCGGCTGTCGCGCGCACGTCGCTGTCGGTGTCCTTGAGCGCCGTCACGAGCGGCGTGACCGCGCGCTCATCCTGAATCTCGCCCAGCGCCCATGCCGCGACTGTACGCACGTCCGGATCGGCGTCCTTGAGGGCAGCGGAGGCGGGCTCGACGCCACTGCCGTCCTGAATTTCGCCGAGCGCCCACAGCGCGGTCTTGCGAACATCCGCCGACTGGTCGCGGAGCAATGCTTCGAGCGCGGCGATGCTTTGCCCACTTTGGATCTCGCCGAGCGCCCACGCAGCCGCCTCGCGAACACGCGGGTCCCGGTCCTTTGTGGTGTTGGCGAGCAGCGGGACGGCGGAGGCATCCTGGATCTCTCCAAGCGCCCACACGGCCGTCAGCCGCACATCGGCGGCGGCATCGCTCAACGCCACGCTCAGCGGGTGAACCGACTGTTTGTCCTGGATCTCGCCAAGTGCCCAAGCGGCCGTGCGGCGCACCTGAGGCGAGCGATCGCCTAACGCGCGCGCGAGCGTCTCGGTCGCCACTTTGTCCTGTATCTCACCGAGCGCCCATGCGGCTCGTACGCGCACAGCCACATCGTTGTCGCTCTTGAGGGCGTCGCTCAACGGTCCGATCGCGCGGGAGTCCTCGAGCTCACCGAGACCCAACGCGCCGGTCTCCCGTAGGTCGGGACGCGAGTCGCGCAGCAATCCGAGAAACAGGTCGTACGACGCCGCACCACCGTGAGTCCCCAGCACGCGCGCAGCGATGTTGCGAACGCAGCGGTTGTCGTCGCGGATCACCGCTCGGAAGGCCTGTAAGACTCCGGGATCGAGATCGTGCGATCTGCCGTGCATGCGCCAGTGCACCGGTATCTCGCCATCGCCGCCCCTGGGCATCGGCGTTGGAGTCGGCATCGGCTGAGGCATGGGCATCACTTGATCAGTGTAGCCCCAGTTCTCCCATCCCCAGCCGCCGTACCCGGTCAGCGCTTCACCGGCGAGAGCACAAACCGTCGAGTCGGCCGCCTTGAGTTGATCGAGGACCCGCGTCACGGTTGCAGAATCCAATGCGGGCCGGGTTTGGGTAATGACGAGTGCGGCGGCGATCAGTTGAGCAATCATTCGGCTTTCTGGGTGAGGGATACGCCCGTTTGGATAGGATGAACGCGTCGAAGGTTGCCGCCCCCGGAAATGCCGGTATTATCTCGCTCCGTGCGCCCCGTGCCGTCGATTAAGTGGCCTGTTCTTTTCTGCATGACCGGGATAATCGGATGCTCCCGGTCTGATTCGGCTCGTCAGGTCGCAGCTACGCGCGGACCTGCGGATTCGCTGATTCCCGCCGGTCCGTATGGAAATTCCGTGCGGCGGGGACGAGCCCTGCTCGTGGCCACGCGCGACAGCCTGCCCGAACACGTCGGCAACAAGCTGCGATGTACGAGTTGTCACCTGGATGAAGGCCGGCGCGAGAATGGCACCTGGATCGGAGTGTTCGCGCGCTATCCGCAATACCGGCCGCGTAGTGGTGTGGTCGAGACGATCGAATACCGCGTCAACGACTGTTTTCGCCGCAGCATGAACGGCACCGCGATCGATCCCGCTGGAGTCGACATGCGGGACATCCTCACCTACTTCGCGTTTCTATCGCGTGGCGTTGCGGTCGCGCCGCCAGCGGCGGGCGCAGGCGGTCGATTGCAGAAGTGGGCGACGTTCACCGCCGATACCGCCGCCGGCGCGCGGGTGTTCTCGGCATCGTGCGCCAAATGTCACGGCGCGGCGGGCGAGGGAACACCAGGCGCGCCGCCCGTCTGGGGACCGCAGTCCTACAACATCGGCGCCGGGATGTCGCGCGCGCGCACGGCCGCCGAGTTCATCAGTCGCAACATGCCGTTCGATGGGCCCGGCTCGCTCGCCGACCAGCAGGCCTTTGACGTGGCAACCTTCATCAATGCACACCCCCGTGTTGACTACAAAGGGAAAGAGAATGATTGGCCGAATGGCGATCCACCGCCCGATGTTGCCTATCCAACTCGGGCTCACCACTGAGGAGGCTCACTATGTATAGACGTGGATTTCTTGGCACTCTCGCTGCATCGACCGCTGCCGGCCTGGCGAGCTTAACGCCGCTGAGCCTCGAGGCAGCGACGAAGACGCGCCGCATCCCCGAGAACGCCGCCGACGCGGCGTTCGAGGCGTGGCTCAACAAGATCACGGGAAAGCACAAGATGTTGTTCGACGCGCCCGAGGTGAACAGCGGGATGCCGGTCGTCTGGCCGCGCGTCTGGCTCAACGGCAACAACGAGAACTACGGCACCAAGGACACCGACAACTCCGCCGTCATCGTGCTGCGACATGCCGGCATACCGATCGCGATGCACGATGCACTCTGGGCGAAGTACAAGCTCGGCGAAGTGTTCAACATCAAGGACGGCGATGCGGCCGCGACGCGTAACGTCTTCGCGAAACAGATGCCGCTGCCGCTCCCCGGTACGGGTATCGAGCAGCTACTGGCGAGCGGCGCCCAGTTCGGCGTCTGCAACGTCGCCCTGACGATTTACAGCGGCGCAGTCGCGCAGAAGATGGGACTGGACCCGGCAGCCGTGAAGGCAGAGTGGGTCGCCGGTCTCATTCCGGGCGCGCAGGTCGTGCCGTCGGGCGTGCTCGCGGTGGCACGGTCGCAGGAGAAGGGGTGCGCGTACTGCTTCGCGGGCTGACGCATCACGGTTTGTGACACGGCTCACCGGACCACGGGGCGCGGGGCGGGAACCCCCGAACCCGTGGCCGGTCCCCGGGTAGAGGACGCGCACTTGAACCGGAGGACCGGACATCATGCGACGCATTCTCATGGCGCTCGTGCTGCTCCTGAGTGCCGCCGGCGTTTCCCGCGCAGTGGCTCAACGCTCGCACTTCGGCGTGCACGGCGGTTACAACTTCGATAGCGATGACTGGCTGATCGGCGCGCAGCTCCACATGCCGGTGTCGCGGTCGATCGAGTTCTACCCGTCGTTCGACTATTACCTGGTGGACGCCGGATCGCTCGTTGGCTTCAATGCGGACCTCAAATTCCGCAGCTTGGGCACGCCGCTGTACTTCGGCGGTGGATTGAACATCCTGCGGGCGAGCGGGAACTCGGACACCGGCTTCGATCTGTTCGGGGGCTTCGAGACGCGCTACGGGCGGACGCATCCGTACGTCGAGGGGCGCGGCCTATTTCACGGCAATTCGTCGCTTCAGCTGCTGTTCGGGCTCAACGTCACGCTCTACTAGCGCCATCCACGCAGACTGCGGACGAAGTCGTGCAGGACGAGGAACTTCTCGTACAACGGCACGCCTTTGCGCTTCCGGCCGAACTCCGCGAATAGCTCGCGGAGCCGGCCGCGGCGTGCGACGTAGAAGCGGAACGTCTCCGCGAAATCTTCCTGCGGGTGGGTCGCCGCATACGCGCTGACGTAGTCGGTCAGCGTCGTCGCGATGCGGCGCCGCTCGAAATCCACCCAATGCTCGTCGACGACGCGATAGGCTTTGCGCACCTCGCCAAAAGCGCGGCGAAACCGGCCAGTGCGGGTCCACGACCAGTGGTGATAGAGGAACGAGTGCCCCAGCTCGTGGAGCAGCAACCCCGTCAGCATGTTCCAGGAGATCTCATCGCGGCGGCGCTTGCCGGTGACGTAACGGCGGTCGAGCTCGATGACCTTCGGCGCGCGCGGCGCGACGCCGGACACGCCCGGGCGCAGCACGACGCGATAGTGCCAGTCGCGTAGGCGCGCCACGATGAGCAAGCGGCGTGCTCGACGCAGGGCACGGGGGATCAGATCGCGGCCGGTGGCGTCCTCGCCGCACCACGGGCAGGTCGCCATCCAGTCGTCCACGCCCCGGTCGCAATGTGGGCAGGCGTTCTGGAAGTGATCGTAGCGCCAGGTTTGCGTCCGGCCGCACCAGGGGCAGAAGGGCATCGGGTACATGACGCCGCCGCCGCAGCCCCAATCGCACCGGGCGTGATACTTGAATCCCTTCGGCGCCTTGAGCGGCTCTTCGCTCGAGTCCTCGTCCTGGATGTTGCGGCCGCACCAGGGACAGAATGAGAACGCGTCCGACACGATCCACCCGCAGTACGCACACTCGGCGCCAGTCTCGCGTTGCGTATCGGGCCACTCGAGCCGGTGACTGCAGCTCGGGCAGTGGCTCCAGAAGCGCTCCAGCTCGGTGTGGCACCTCGGGCAGCGCAGCTCGGGGGTCGGGACTTCGCGCTTACTCACCGGGCCAACGCCTCGTCCACGATGCGCTGGATGAACGCGTTGTACTTGAGCCCCGCCTTTGCCGCAGCTTCCGCCATCTCGTGCTCGGCGGCAATGAAGGGGTTGGGATTCACCTCGAGGACATAGACCTCGTCGTCGTGCGTCAAACGCACGTCAACACGGCCGTAGTCCTGAAGCCACAACGCGTGGAAGGCGGTGCTGCAGATCTCGCCGATACGCTTGGTCAGCTCGTCCGAGACGCCTTTAGCGAACACGTTCCTGATCTTCTTACGTTTGCGGTAGTCCTCGTCCCATTTCGCTTTGTAGGTCGCGATGCGGTGCTCGGTCGTCTCGGGCTCGCCGAAGGTCATTTCCGTCAGCGGCAGGACCTCGACGTCAGCGTTGCCGATCAGACCGACGTACACCTCGCGTCCCTCAACCAGCTCCTCGACGATCGCCGCCTGGTGGAACTTCGAGTGAATGAACTCGACTCGCTGCTTCAGGCTCGCGTCATCCTCTACGACAGAGGCCTGGGCGATGCCGATCGACGCGTCCTCGAGCAATGGCTTGACGATGAGTGGAAAGCGCAGCTCGGACGGGCGCACCAGCTCGTGGCCATCGTGAAACTCGGCGAACGCCGGCACGCGGATGCCGTGATAGGCGAGAATCTTCTTGGTCAGCGACTTGTTGCGCGCGACGAGCAATGCGGTCGGCGACGATCCGGTATAGCGGTAGCCATACATATCCAGCAGCGCAGCGATCGCATACTCATGACGTGCGTTCTTGCGGAAGCCCTCGCAGCCGTTGAACACGAGCTTAGGTTCAAAAGTCGCCATCTTCGCGAGCATCGGGCCGACGTCGTCGCCGATCCCGATCATGAGCACGTCGTGCCCGCCGGCGATCAGCGCGCGCGCGACGTCGTATTCCGCTTCCTCCGCCTTCTGCTCGATCTCGCGCTTGAAGTCCGCATCCTCCCATTCGGGATGCAACGCGTCGAAAATCACCGCGATCTTCAAGACCCTACCTCAACTCGGAGCGTCGTGCCCGGAACGCGGGCCAGACACATGGAGGTCAAGAGCGCTCACCCGCCTCATATCCCGGCCGACTGTTGTGAGCCCGATAAGTATGACGGCGCCGCCGAGCAGACCGACGGCAGGCAGCAACAGCATCGCCGTCCGGATGCTGCCCATCTGGTCGGACAGATACCCAATGAGTGGCGGCGCGAGGGCATCTCCGGCGAGATGCGAGAACAGGACGAACGCGCCGAGCACTGACGCTTGTACGGCCGCGGGCACGACGTCGAGAATGACGGCGGCGACGGGCCCGTTGTACCACGTATAGAGGAAATACGTCGCCAGGACGAGCGGGCCGAACCAGCGCAGATCATCGACCAAGATCAGCGCCGCGCAGACCGGAGCGCCGAGGACGAAGCCCGTTCCGCTCGCGAGGACGCGTCCGCCGCCCCAGCGCTGCTGCAGCCGGTCCGCGAGCCGGCCGCCGAATAGCGCTCCTGTCACGCCGCCGGCGAGGCCCCAGATGCCGAATTCTGCGCCGACGCGCGTGACCGAGAGCCCGTGCACGCGCTGCATGAACGTCGCCGCCCAGGCAATTAGTCCGTTCGCCGCGAATGTCACCATGGCGCCGCCGAGGAATATCCAGATCAACGTTGGGGTACGCAGCACTAAAGCGGCCGCGTGCTGAAATTCACCGAGCGCACCGGCGGCCACGGCTCCGGCCTCGGTCGTCCGTCGCACCGCGAGCGGCACGAGCCGCCACACTGTCCATGCGACGCCGGCGCTCACGCCGATGCTGAACACGGCCGTGCCGACCTGGGACGGAATGTCTTCGAACAGCGCGAGGAACCCGGCCACCAGGGCGCCCGCACCGGCGCAGATCGCGAGCGGCATGACGTAGTGCGTCACGCCGTGCATTCCATGCCGCCACCACTCGCGCAACGTGTCCATGATCGGCGGTGGTGGCCGGCGATCCAGTTCTCGTAAGCGCGACGCCAACACCGCGAGCACCAAGCCAGGCACGCCCATCCAGATGAACGCGCTCCGCCACCCATACGTCTCGGCGATGACGCCCCCGAACCAGATGCCCAAGACTCCACCCAGCGCCATGCCGACCGAGTACACGCCGATCGCAAAGGCGCGGCGTTTGCCTTTGTAGTATTGCGCGATGATCGCCTGCGAAGCGGGACCGTAGCCGGCCTCGCCAAATCCCACCAGCGCGCGGCAGCTGAACAGCTGCCAGAAGCGATGGACGAGGCCTCCCGCTGCCGTCGCGACGCTCCAAACCGTGACGCCCCACGTGATGACGCTTCGGCGCGAGCGCAGGTCACCGATCACGCCGAGCGGCAGGGCGGCCAACGAGAGGACCACGATGTACGCCGAACCGAGCCAGCCGAGCTGCGCATCGGAGAGGTGGAGATCGCGTTTGATCGGCTCGAACACCGCGTAGACGACGTTGCGGTCGAGGTAATTGAGAAGATTGACCAGCGTCAGCAGCCCAAGGACGTACATGGCGTACGCCCGGGATGCGGTGGCCGCCTTCGTCATTTCAGGTTGGGTGCTCCACCGCCGGTGGCCGCTTCTGCCCGCGCGTCGCGATCCGCCTTCGCCTCGAGATACGAATCCGTCAGCTCGCGCATCATCTCCGACCGCCGGTCGTACAGCCGCTTCAGCTTACGCGGCTTGCGACGCGCCAGCGCATACGAGGCGAGAATCGGAAAGGCGACAGTGTTGTCGAGGTAGGCGACCACGGTACCGGGCAGTTTGTCCGGGTCTACTTTCCCCCAGCTCACCGCTTCGGATGGTGTCGCGCCGGAGAGCCCGCCGGTATCGGGTCGCGCGTCCGTGAGCTGCAGGTAGTAATCGTGGCCCTTTTCGCTGATCCCGAGCACTTCCTGAATCTGCGGCTCCGTCTGGAGCACGAAGTTCTTCGGGCTGCCACCGCCGATGATCAGCACTCCGCTCTTGCCGCCATGGACCTTCGCGAAAAACACGATCGCCGACGTCTCATTCACGTCGGCGCTGACATCGAAGCGCAGTTTGCTGCCCGACAGCGCCTGCTCGGCGACGTTCATGCCGATCGACGAGTCGCCGGGCGAGGACGTGTAGATCGGCACGGCCGCCGCGTGCGCCGCACCGAGCACCGACTTGCGTGAGAGTCCCAGCGCCTTCTCGCGCTCCAGCACGTAGCCACCCAGCAGATAGTGATATTCGGCGGTGCTCATCGGGCGCTGGAATTCTGAGCGGGCCGAGACTTCCCGCACGAATCGATCCGTGGAGAGGAGGACGTCGTAATCGAAGAAGATGTCGTAGATCCGGACGACGCCTTCTTCCCGCAGCACGACGTCGTCGGCGAACGGCGTGCCGCGATGCATCGCCATGCCGAGCCCGAAATGCGCGTCGTGATACAGATTCGCGCCCGTCGACACGATCCAATCGACGAACCCGGCTTCGATGAGTGGGATCATTGTCGACATGCCGAGTCCGGCCGGCGTCATCGCGCCGGTGAGACTCATGCCGACGGTGACGTCGTCTTCGAGCATCCGCTCGGCAAAGAGACGACACCCCTCGGCCAGCCGCCCGGCGTTGTAGGCGAGAAACGCATTCTCGACGAGCTCGGCCACCGTTTCCTTGCCGGTGATCGGTTTCGGACTGATGCGCTGGCCGCGCAGATACTCGTTTTGCGTCATCGCGTGGCTTGCCCCATCGGCGCCATGGCGCGGTATGCACGGGTGCGGCGCTCGCGCGCTTCCACGATCCAGCCAAGCGCTTCCTTCGGATCATCCGTCAGGAGGAAGAGATTCAAATCCTCGGGAGAGATCTTTCCTTCGCCGGCGACACGCTCCTTGAGCCAGTCCGCGAGACCGCCCCAGTATTTTTTCCCGAACAACACGACTGGGAATTGCTTCACCTTGCCCGTCTGCACGAGGGTCAGCGCCTCGAACAACTCGTCCATCGTGCCGTAGCCACCGGGAAAAGTGATAAACGCTGTCGAGTACTTCACGAACATCGTCTTGCGAACGAAGAAGTAGCGAAAGTTGATCGAGCGCTCCACCCACTGGTTTGTCCCCTGCTCGAAGGGCAGCTCGATGTTGCAACCGATCGAGAGCCCGCCGCCTTCCTTGGCGCCGCGATTGGCGGCCTCCATGATGCCCGGCCCACCGCCCGTGATGATCGCGAACCCTTCCTGCGCGAGCATTCGCGACGTCTCTCGCGCGGCCGCGTAGTAATGATCGTTTTCCAGAGTGCGCGCCGAGCCGAACACCGTCACCGCATTGCGCACGTCGGACAACGTATCGAAGCCCTCGACGAATTCTCCCATGATGCGCAGCACTCGCCACGGATCGGTGCTCGTGAAGGAGGCCCGCCGCTCGATCGGAACGATCTGCGACGGTATGAGGAGCTGTTCGTCTTCAGTGAGCGGGCTGCGCGGCGAGGCGCTCGGTTGCTCTGACATGGTCATCCTGCACGTTGTAGAAGAAAGGCGAGAATCGGACGTGCCCCGGCCGTGAGTCGGCGATTACGCCTCCCGCCGCCAGGTGTCGCACGGAAGCCGCCGGATCCGGCATCGGAATCATCACGATCGCCGACCGCCGGCGGACATCCGCGGCAATCTTCGGCTTGAATCCAGCCGCGCGCACTCGGTCGATGAGATCTTCTGTCAGCGCCGCGGTCACGTCGCGAATGGCGGGGATGCCAATCTCCTCGATGTACTCGAGGCCGCCCAGCTGCGCGTAGACCGCCGCGAGCGACGGTGTGCCAAGCTCGAAGCGTCGCGCGTCGTCGTGAAACGTCAAATCGCGCGGGTCGAAGGCGAACTGCTCGCGCTGACCGAACCATCCGGAAATGGCCGGCTCGAGGCGACGGGCCACTGCTTCGCGCATGTAGAGGAATACGATGCCTGGTCCGCCGAGCAGCCACTTGAGGCCTCCGGCGACGAGCGCGTCGACACCTGCGTCCTGCACGTCCACCGGAATCTGACCAACAGACTGATACGCATCGATCAGGCAGAGCGCGCCGCGTGCGTGCGCGGCCGCGGCAACGCTCTTGATGTCTTGAATCGCACCACTCGTGAAGTACACGTGCGACGTCACGACCAGCGCCGTGCGATCATCGATGGCGCGTGCGATGGCGTCGACCGGGACGCTGATCCGGTCGGGACTCTCCACCACGACCAGCTCCACGCCCTTCCGGGCCTTCGCCAGCCATTGATACGCGACCGTCGGGAAGTCGAGCGACGTGATGACGACCTTGGGCCGACGGTTGTAGTCGAGTGACTCCGCGACGGTGCTGAGCGCGACCGAGATGCTGGGGGCGAGCGCAATCTCGCCGGGCGCGGCGTTGACGATGCGGCCGTAGCGCGCACGCAGATCGCGGAGGGCTTCCCACCAGACGTCGTACCACGCGGAAGCGCCGCGGCTCTGCCACAGATCGAGGAATTCCGCTACTTTGCGACGAGACCGCTCGCCCAGTGCGCCGAGCGAGCAGGTATTGAGATACACGCGGTCCTTAAAGACTGGAAACTCGCCGCGGTATCTGGCGAGTCCAAGGATGCGAGGTTTGACACTGCTTGCCAGCGTCATAGGCCGTGAATATACAGAAGGAATGCAGCCCCGAGCGAGTTGGTCCGCACTCTATCTGCGATTGGCGCTGAAGGCGTTGGTCCGTCCGCGGCTGGCCGTCGACTTAGTGCGACTCGTGTGGAGTTTTCGCGCGCGTGACTGGTGGCGCCGGCCGCCGTTTCTTCCACTCCCGCCACGCGACTACATGCAATGGCGCATGTTCACCGCGTACGGCAACGAGCAGGCCGTGCCGCCCGTCGATGACGTCGTCAACTTTGCGCGTTGGCGGCGGGAGACGATGGGACTGTGAGCATCGAGATCAAACGGCGGGCGGCGGCGTTGGGCTTCGCGGCCACGGGCATCGCGCGGCTCGAGCAGAATCCACACCGCGCCGAGCTCGATCGCTGGCTGGCGGCCGGACACGCCGGCACGATGACGTATCTGCATCGGCAGGCGGACAAGCGGAAAGATCCGCGCAAAATCATGCCGCATGCTCGGTCTGCTGTCGTCACGCTCACCAACTACTATCACGGCGCGGCTGACCCCGGGCCGGTGGCCCGGGTGGCACAATACGCGTGGTCATCCGACTACCACGACGTCCTCGGCGACCGTCTCGAACAGCTCGCTTCAGCAATTCGTGAAATCGTGCCCCCGGCGACGACCCGCTGCTACGTCGATGCCGGCCCCGTGCCCGAGCGCGAGCTGGCACAGCTCGCTGGCCTCGGATGGATCGGCAAGAACATGATGCTGATCCATCCGGAGATCGGGTCGTTCACCTTCATCGGCGTCGTGCTGACCGATGCGGAGCTGGAACCGGATCTCCCGTTTGAAGCGGATCGCTGCGGGACGTGTCGCCGCTGTCTCGATGCCTGCCCCACCGATGCCTTCGTCGGACCGCGCGATCTCGACGCGCGAGCGTGCATTTCGTATTTGACGATCGAGCATCGTGGCGACTTCTCAGACATTCAACGCGCCCAGGTCGGCGATTGGCTGTTCGGTTGCGACATCTGTCAGGATGTCTGTCCCTGGAATGTGAGCTTCGCGCGCGCGACTATCGATCCAGGTTTCGTGCCACGTCCGGAGATGGCAGCGCCGGATGCCCATGCCTTGTCCACCGTGAGCGATGATGAGTTCGACCGCCACTACGGGGATACGCCCTTTTCTCGACCAGGCCGCAAGGGAATGAGCCGCAACGCCGCGGCAGTGCTTGCGAACACCGCCGTCAAATGAGGCCTGTGTCAGGGACCTCGCCCGAGGCGATCAGCGATTTGCAGCGGAAGCTCGCGGAGGGGCTCGCGCAGATTGATCCACATCATCGTCTGTTAGGCCGCCCCGTCACTTATCGGGTGATCGATGGTAAGATGCTGGAAATCACCTACCGCGATGTTGCGGGAATCGCCGAAGCCGAAGTCCTCGGCGTGAAGCGTATCATCGGGGACTGTTTTTGCAGCGTGAGCCCGCAGTCAGCCGAGCGACTGATCGTGAGGTTCGTGGTTCCACTGAAGTAGTCGAGTCCGCGTCACTTCGCCGCTACACGCGACACCACGTCGTAATAGAAGCGCACCCCAAACCGCAACGCGTCCAGGCCGACGCGTTCGTCGTTTCCGTGCACGCCGCGCGAATCGCCTTGTGACAGCGGAAACGGTCCGAGTCCGTAGCTCGCAATGCCGAGCCTCCGGAAGTAGTGGCTATCGGTGAAGCCCGGCAGCATCAGGGTCGTGACCAGCGCGTTCGGATGGCGCGCATGGGCGACGGCGGTGATCGCGCGGAACATCTCTGTCTCCGTCGGACTTTCGGTCGCCGGCCAGTTCGGCCCCTGCGGCCGAAACGTCACCGCGGAATCTCCTACGACACGCACGAGGTCTGCAAGAAACGCCGCGGGATCCTGGCCAGGCAGGAGCCGCACATCGAGCGCTGCCGTGGCGATCGGCGGAATCACGTTCGTCTTATCGCTGCCTTTCAGTCCGGTGATCGAGATGGTATTACGGAGCAGCGCGTTATACGTGAGATCGGCCGTGATCGTCCGCACCGCGTTTGAGTCCCTGAGCGCGGAGCGGACGTCGCCGAGCCAGCTGCGCAACGTCGAATCGCGCTCGATCGTGGAGAGGTCGCGGAATGACCGCTCAACCGTGGGCGTCACAATCAACGGCGTCTGCCATGCAGCGATCTTGTTCAGCGCCCGGACTAACCGGTGCACCGGGTTGTCAGGTGTCGGCCGGGAGCCGTGGCCCGCCGTTCCTCGCGCGATCGCATCGAGCCAGAAGGGCGATTTCTCCGTGGTGCCGATTCCGTAGTACTCGACGCCGCCGTGGCCGTCAGATCGTGTTAACCCACCCTCGTTGAGCAAGAACTCGGCGTTGCGAATCAAGTCGGCCTGGTGCTCGACGATCCAGGCGGCGCCGACCCCGGCGCCGATCTCTTCGTCCGAAGTCGCCAGCAAGATGACGTCGCGTTTGAGCGGCACGTGCGCCCGCTTGAGCACGAGCATCGTCATGAGCTGCGCGATCGCCTCGCCCTTCATGTCGAGCGCGCCGCGGCCCCAGATGTACCCGTCCTTGATGAGCCCGCTGAACGGATCCACCGTCCAGTATTCGGGCGACGCGAGCACGACGTCCATGTGATTCAAGAGAATCACGGGCCGCGCGCTGCCGTCGCCCGCCAGACGCGCGTAGAGGTTCGCCTTTCCCGGCGCGGGCTCGAAAACCTTCGCCTCGATGCCGTCGCGCCGCAGCACATCGGCAAGCCAGCGCGCTGCCATGATTTCGTTGCCGGGAGGATTGGTCGTGTTGATGCGGATGTATTGCGACAGAAGGGCCGTCGCTTCGTCGCCGAGCGCCCTCCAGTCGGCGTCCCCGGGGACGGCGATGAGCGCCACACGCGCCGGCGTTTCCATCACCGGTGCGGACGACGGACCGGCGAGCGGAGGCGCGGGAGGCAGCCTGTGCCCTGCGCACCCCGCCGCGAATACAATCAGCAGCGATCTTTGGAACATGAAGTGGAGCCTCAGCTAGATCGTGAGTGTCTCGCCGTGGGCGAGCTGGCGATATCGCTCCATCGGCAGATTCGCGGCGGCGAATGCGGCTCGGGCGCGTACCGGCGGCTCGTCCATGGCCTCATCGGTGAGCTTGAACGTCCCCCAGTGAATGGGAACCATCGCCTGCGCGCCCAACCCGCGGAATGCCTGTACCGCTTCCTCGGGGTTCATGTGCAGATAGCGCATGAACCAGCGCGGCTCGTACGCGCCGATGGGCAGGAGCGCGAGATCGAACGGACCGCAGCGCTCGGCGATCAGCGCGAACTCCGGATGATAGCCGGTGTCGCCGGCGAAGAAGACGCTGCGACCTTGAATCGCGAGAGCCCAGCTACACCACAGCGTCTCGCCGCGATCGATGAGCGTCCGACCGCTGAAGTGCTGGGCCGGTGTGCAGGTGACGTGGAGCTGACCGATGTCTGCCGTCTCCCACCAATCCATCTCCCTCGCGAGCCTCGCTCCCCGCCGCCGCACAAACGATTCAAGACCCAGAGGAACCAGCCAACTCGCCTCCGGATACGCGCGCGCGAGCGCACGCACCGAACGGTTATCGAGGTGATCGTAATGGTTATGCGATTGGAGAATGACGTCGATGGGCGGCAGATCGCGCAACTCCACACCCGGAGCCACCCAGCGACGCGGGCCGGCAAAACGAAACGGCGACGCGCGCGCGCTCCACATTGGGTCGGTGAGGATGTTCAGACCGCCGAGCTGCAACAACAGCGTCGCATGACCAACCCAGGTTACGGTGATCTCGGCTGGAGAAGCCCGCGGCGTCCGGAACGAAGGTCGCACTCGCCGAAACACTCTGGGATCGGGATCGCGGGGGCGTGGCGTGGTGGTTCGCTTCACCAGCAGCCACTTCATCGCGCTGCCGAACGACGGCATGGCTCGATCGACCCAAGGGTTTTGAAAACCGGCGTTCGAGCCGTTCTGCGGCGGGCGATGGTGTGATCGAGGAGCAGACGAGGTCACGACGCGGAATATAGCCGCTGCGCCGCATCGCTCGCTTCACCGACGACCACTCGCGAGCCGCAGCGATTCCGGCCGGCGCCTGAGCGCCAGCATCGCCCACACGCCGAGGGCTGGTCCGATTGCCAGCACGCTCATGCTCCAGCGCCAACCGATCGCGCGCGCAACCATTGGCAGGAGATAGATCGTGGCACACGTCAGCAGAAATCCGAGGCTCGTCTGGAGCGTGAGTGCCGTGCCGACGTAATCGCGCGGCGCGAGCTCGCTCACCGCGGCGGAGAATTGCGCTGAGTCGGCAACGATGCTGACGCCCCACACGAGCAGGAGCGGCGCGAGTGCGACGAGGGGCGCTCCGAAGAGCAGTCCCACAACCAACGCGCAGCTTCCCGAAACGAGCATCGCGACACTCGTCACCAACGTTCGTCCCCGGCGATCCGCGTACTTGCCGCCCAGCCAACATCCGATCGCACCACTTCCCACGACTGCGAATGTCACGAGCGCGGCGCGCGCGGTGACGTCCGCCTGCGCGCCCAGTCGCGCGCGTTCGCTCTCGGCGACGAAAACCGCAATCCACGTCCACATCGCGTACAGCTCCCACATGTGACCGAGATAGCCAAGGTTGGCGAGCGCTACCGCCCGGTCTCTCAGAATCCGAGGAGCGGCGGCGAGTGAAAACGGCGGCGATGGGGCGGCGTAGGGACCATCATTCGGAACAAGCAGGACGAGGAGTCCTCCCGCGACTGCGCTCATCGCCGCGACGATGAGGACGATCCGCCAAGCCGCCGGAGGCACCGCCCAGCGCACGAGATGCGGACTCGCCGAGCCAAGCGTCAACGCGCCGACGAGAATTCCGATTGCCCATCCACGTCCTTCTTTGAACCACCCAGCGGCGATCTTCATGCCCGGCGGATAGACGCCAGCCAGTGCGGCGCCGGTGAGCAAGCGACAAACGATTCCCAGGGTGATTCCCGTAGCAGCGGCAACGCCGAGCGTCGCCGTCGCCGCGATCAGCGCCGATCCAGCGACGAGACGACGCGCGGACAGTCGATCGGCAAGCGTGAGTGCCGCGCTCACCAGCGCGCCCGCGACGAAGCCGAGCTGCACGGAAATCGTGAGCCACGCGGTGGTGGCCGGCGAGAGCTGCCAGACGCGAACCAGGGCCGGCGCAACCGCGGACGCACTGAACCACGGCGCCATCGCGAGCAGCTCGGCGAGGGCGAGAACCGTGAGCACTCGCCGCGGAGTCACAACCCGGTGGGATGATCCAAGAACACCCAGGGTAGGTCGAACTTCTTGTAGAGATGCTCGGCCAACGCCGTGACGCCGACCGTTTCGGTAGCGTAGTGGCCAGCATAGAACACGTTCAGCCCCAGCTCTTCCGCATCGAAAAAGGTCCAGTGCTGCCCTTCGCCGGTCACATAGGTGTCGAGGCCGGCCGCGGCCGCCTGCGGAATCATCGATCCTCCGGCTCCCGTCACTATGCCCACGCGCTGCACGCGCTCTGGACCGAAGGGCAATACGCGCGGGACAGTCCCGAGCACGGTTGCCAACGCACGGCTCAGGTCCTCCCGCGTTCCAGCGCGTTCTCCCCAGACGCCGAGAGGCGCTCCGTGGTACGAGCCGAACTCACCACGGACCGATACGCCAAGCAGGCGGGCGAGGACGCTGTTATTGCCGACTTCAGGATGACGGTCGAGCGGCAGATGGGCCGCGTAAAGCGCGACGTTTTCATTTATCAGTGCGGCGACACGGCGGTACGCCGGACCGACGACGGGCCGTAGTCCACCCCAAAACAGACCATGATGAACCAGGAGAAGGTCGGCGTGCTCTTCGGCCGCCATCCGAACCGTGGCTTCGCACAGGTCGACGGCGGCAGCGATGCGAGTGACCGCGCCGGAGTTCGCGACTTGCAGCCCGTTCATCGCCTCCGGAGCATCGGCGACTTCTTCGGCTATGCGCAGATAGTCATCGAGATAATGGACGAGGGTGTCCAGTCGCATTTATGACACCGTAATGACAGTATCGCGCCAGTTCGGAGTCTTCCACACGGCATACATAGTTAAACTATTGTGTTACAATGTATTGGAGAATCCACATGGCCGAATCGCTGCCGTGTGGATATCTAGGCTCTAGCTAGGGAAGCCGACCCTTCGCGCTGGCTGGCATGGGGAGGCTGGCCAGCATCTTCACCCATACGCAGGACGCCGTTGATTTCGCCGCCTTCCTGAATCAGCAGGCGCTTCGTTGACACGTCACCGTGAACGACGCTCGTTGATTGCAGCTCGACGCGTTCCTCGGCGTAGATGGCGCCGCGAACTTCGCCGCCGATGATCGCCTCGCGACTCACCACGTCGCCTTCCACTTCCCCGCCCCGCGCGACGAGCACCTGCTTTGCCGCGCGCACGGTGCCGCTGACGGAGCCCTCGATCTTCACGACGCCATCAGCGGATATATCGCCTACGACGCGCATCCCCGCGCCGATGATGGATAGCCCAGGCACACCTTCGCGTGTGCTGCCGATATTTCCTGACGCGCCCTTTTCGCCGAACACCGCCATCAGTGCGCTCCTCCGTCCTTCACGAGCTCGAGCGGATCGATCGACTTCCCGTCGTGTCGAATCTCGAAGTGCAGGTGCGGCGCCGTTGACCGCCCTGTGTTTCCTGATAGACCGATGACTTGTCCTGCCTCAACGTGGTCGCCCTCGGCGGCGAGCAGCCGTGACGTGTGACCATACATCGTCTCATAACCGGACGGATGTTGCAAGAGGACAAAGAAACCATAATCGGCGTCATAGCCGGCCGCGGTGACGGTGCCGCCGCCGGATGCCCGTACCGGCGTCCCCGCAGGCACGGCGATATCGATTCCGGGATGCGACTCGTCGGGAACGCCCGCCCGCACCTGGCCCCGTGTGACAAATCCGGGAATGGTGAGCGGCCAATGAGATGGGATCGATGCCCCGCTCTCGTAGTGGGTCAGCAAACCCGGAAGGGTTGCTCGGATCGCGACCGCGCGCATCGTCGTTGCGGCGTCCTCGGTGCGTGCGCCCCCTAGCGATCCGCCGCTGCGTGATACCGGCGGCGCCTTGACCCCCAACATGTGACGCAGCTCCTGGTAGTTCGCTTCCGCGCGGTTCAATGCAGAGGCGAGCTGCTGCACGCGACTGTTCTCGACCCGGAGACGCGACACCTCGCGCTCGAGCCCGGGCACGCGCGCGGCGCTGCGTGTGATCGGCCCAGCGAACGCAAAGAACAGGACGACCAGCACGACGACGCCCATCGCGGCCCATTTCCCCGCCACCAGGGCCAACCGTGAGATCCGATATTGCCGCGACTCGAGATCGCCGTCGGCATGGACGACAATCGTGACGCCGCGCGTCGTCATCCGTCGAACGGCGCGCCGAGGATCAGTTCGAGAAGCCGGGCGAGATCGTCGTTCGAGTAGAAGGACAGATGAATTTGTCCTTTGCCTTTCGCCCGTAAGGTGACGCGCGCGTCGGTGCCGAGACGGCGCCGCAACGCGTCTTCGACGCGACGCACTTCAGGGGCCGCTCCCATGCCGCGCTTCATCCGTGGCCGCCGCTCGGGTGCGCGCCCGCCCCGCACACGGTCTTCGACCTCGCGGACCGAGAGTCCCTGCGCCACGGCCTCACGCGCCAGGTTCGTCACGATTCTGGGATCCTCGAGGGCGAGTAACGCGCGCGCGTGACCAACGGAGAGGTGTCCTTCGTGCAGCATCTGCAGCACGACTTCGGGAAGCTTGAGGAGTCGCAACGCATTCGCGACGGTCGAGCGGTCGCGGCCCACGGCGTCGGCGACATCCTGCTGCGCCAGCTTGAATTCCGCGATCAGCCGCTCGTAGCCGCGCGCTTCATCAACGGGCGAGAGGTCGTCGCGTTGCAGGTTCTCGATCAGCGCGAGGGTCAGCAGCGTCCTGTCATCGGCGTCACGCTGCACCGCTGGGATCCGCTCCCAGCCGAGCTGTTGGCACGCCCGTAGCCGGCGCTCGCCGGCGATCAGCTCATATCCCCCGTTCGTACGGCGCACGACGACCGGCTGGAGGAGGCCGGCTTGTTTGATCGACGACACCAGTTCTTCGAGCGCCGCCGGATCAACTGTTCTTCGCGGTTGGAAGGGATTTGGCTTGATGTCCTGAATGGGAAGCTCGACGAGGCTCCCTTCGCGCTCCGCTTCCTCGCGCGTCGGCCCTAAGAGAGCCTCGAGCCCCCGGCCCAGGCGGCGTCTTCCTGCGGCGGTTTCCGTCATGCGGGCACCTCCGGCAGCGGTTCAATTGCGGGGAGGCTGGGCGAGGGTGGCGCGCTCTGCTCGACGCGGCGAATCAGCTCTTGCGCGACGGCCAGATAGCTCTTCGCCCCCACCGATTGCACGTCATACAGCACGATCGGCTTCCCGAAGCTCGGCGCTTCGGCCAGCCGTACGTTTCTCGGGATTGTGACGCTGAACATGCGGCCCCCGAAGTATTCCATCGCTTCTTCGGCGACCTGCTTCGAGAGGTTCAGTCGCGCATCGTACATCGTCAGCAGCACACCCTCGATCGCGAGCGCCGGATTGAAATTCCGCTGCACCAGCTTCACGGTATTGAGCAGCTGAGAGAGCCCTTCGAGCGCGTAGTACTCGCACTGGATCGGGATGATGACGCTGTCTGCTGCCGTCAGCATGTTGAGCGTGAGCAGCCCGAGCGACGGTGGGCAGTCGATGATGACGTAGCCGTAGTCTTCGCGCACGTCGCGCAGCGCCTCGCGCATGCGCGTCTCCCGCGATCGCTGATTGACCAGCTCCAGCTCGGCGCCGACGAGGTCCTGCGTCGCGGGGATGACGTCGAGATAGGGAAAGTGGACGTGAGGGAATCGCGATTGCGCGAGCGCGGCGCCATCGATGAGCGACTCGTACAGCGAGTGACGAATGCGATCGCGCTCGATGCCGACGCCGCTCGTGGAGTTGCCTTGCGGATCCGCATCGACGAGCAGCGTTTTCCGCTCGGCGGTCGCGAGGGAGGCCGCGAGGTTCACAGCGGTCGTCGTTTTGCCGACGCCGCCTTTTTGGTTCGCGATGGCGATTACACGAGACATGTCTATGTTATTGTATTACAAGTGTTTATATAACTCAAGAAGTTCGCGAGGTCCAATATACGCTCGTTTCACGTGAAACGAAAGAGCCTAAGTTTCACGTGAAACAGCAACATTCCAGGTTTACGCCACCCGTCGGCGCCAGCGCGTCGTCTCAAGAACCAGGTTGTGAAGGTCGCTCGGTGTCACGCCAGGCACCCGGGCGGCCTGCGCCAGCGAGGTGGGTCGCACGCGATCGAGCTTCTGGCGTGCCTCCGTCGCTAGCGTCCGCAGTTCGAGGTAGGGCAGGTCAGTTGGGAGCGCGAACGATGCCAACTCCGCCAGTCGCTGCGCGGCATCGCGCTCACGCGCGAGATAGCCGTCGTACTTGATCTCGATCTCCGCGGCGAGCACGGCCTCTGGAGGCACAGCGCCGGCCGCTCCGACGGCGGCGAGCAATGCACCGAGTGCCACACCGGGACGCTTCGCCACGGTAGCGATCCGCTCCGGTTCCTTCAACGTCGCTCCGGTTGCGGCCAGCGCCTCCGAGGCCTGCTCGGGCGTAATCGATCTCTCTCGAGCCAATTCCATAATCGAGACTTCAGTCTCCAGACGCCGCTCTGCCGCCCGCAGCTCGACGTCGCTCAACAGGCCGAGTCGCTCTGCGAGCGGGAGCAGCCGACGCAGGGCGTTGTCCTGGCGCAGCAGCAGCCGAAACTCGGAGCGCGACGTGAACAAGCGGTAGGGCTCATCGACTCCACGGGTCACGAGATCGTCGACGAGAACCCCGATGTACGCGTCGTCGCGACCGAGCACCACCGGCTCGGCCCCCCGGATCCGGCGCACCGCATTGATGCCGGCGACGACACCCTGGCCGGCAGCCTCTTCGTAGCCGGTCGTGCCGTTTATCTGCCCCGCAAAGAACAGATGCTCGACGGCCTTTACCTCGAGCCACGGCGTGAGCTGCGTCGGCGGATAGTAGTCGTATTCGATCGCATACCCGGGTCGAGTCATCTTCGCGTGCTCGAGACCGGGGACCGCGTGCAGAAACTCGAGCTGGACCGCGACCGGCAGGGAAGTGGAGAGCCCATTGACGTACAGCTCGGTCGTGTCGAGACCCTCCGGCTCGAGAAAAATCTGATGCCGGGGAGCGGCCGGGAACTTCACGATCTTGTCCTCGACGGACGGGCAATAGCGCGGGCCCCGTCCGCTGATCGCGCCGCCGTAGAGTGCCGACTCCTTCAGGTGCTGCTGGATGATTTCCTTTACCTCTGCGCCGGCCCACGTAATCCAGCATGGAAGTTGACGGGGCCGCTCAACGCGCTCGTGGAATGAGAAACGAAATTCGTCGCCGTCTCCATCCTGGCGCTCGACTTTGTCCCAATCGACCGATCGGCCATCCACTCGCGGCGGCGTTCCGGTCTTGAAGCGCGCGACTGTAAGCCCAATGTTCTCAATGACTTGCGCCATCTGGACCGAGGGCGGATCACCGGCGCGCCCAGCAGGAATCTGCGTATCAGTGCCGAGGTGAATGCGGCCACGGAGGAACGTCCCGGCGGTGATGATGACAGCGCGAGCGCTGAAGCGACGGCCGTCGCTCGTCTCGACTCCGGTGATCCGCGTGCCGCGGTCGTCGAAGAGCAGATTTGTGACCATGCCTTGCGTGAGCTCGAGAAGAGGGAATTGCTCGAGCAGGTGGCGGACGGCGCGGCGATAGAGCGTGCGATCGCACTGAGCGCGCGGAGCCCACACAGCGGGGCCCTTCGAGCGATTCAGCATGCGGAATTGGATCGTGGCGCGATCGGCGGCGCGGCCCATCAGGCCGCCAAGGGCGTCGACTTCGCGGACCACGGTACCCTTCGCGATCCCGCCGATAGCGGGATTGCAGGACATCTGGCCAATCGTTTCGAGGTTGGAGGTAAGCAGCAACGTGCGGGCGGAGAGCCGCGCGGAGATGGCAGCAGCCTCCGTTCCGGCGTGGCCACCACCAACGACGATAACGTCACAGTCGAAAGACATGCGGGAGAAACTACTTAGCTAGGACCTGCAAAGGCTAGACGTACAGACGCAACCGCGGTAAACAGTCAACGGGTTTTGGGACGATCTGCCGTCTGGCTAATCTTCCGAAGCAACCCAAACAGCGTCTTGCTTGTCTCGGTTGCCAGCGCTTCAAGCCGTCCATACTCGGCTGGCCGCAGGTAGCCGATGTCGCGCGCCATGGTGAGCGCCGTCTGTACTTCGGCGAGTGATCCCCACGCGGTGTCGAGAAACTTTCGATAGTCTCTGGTGCCTTTGCGTGTCGAACCTTCGGCGATGTTCAGCGGGACGCTATAGGAGGCCCTGCGAAGCTGATCGGCCAGTCGCTCTTGCTCGAAGTCAGGAAACCGCTGGGCCGCCTTCGAGCATTCGACGGCAAGCCTCTCGGCATGTTGCCACGCCTTTAATGTGTGATGATTCGGCACGTCAGGAGGATAAGCAGCGACCGCAGAATCATCGAATCATTTTATCTCATCCCGTATCCCGTTTACTCAAGCCCGCGGTGCGTCTGTAGCCTAGCCTTTGCATGTCCTCCGGGGTTGTCAGGCCCTGACCCACCTAACGAGTTCCTTCATGGTCGGCCGTTTCCCCGTCATCAGTATCCCCACTCGATAAATCCTCGCGGCGATCCATGTAATCGCCACAATCCCAATCAGCAGCATCGCCAGCGATGCTCCCAATTCGCCGGCTCCCATACTGCCCGCCGTCCAGCGGACTGGCGTCGCGATCGGTGACGTAAAGGGCACAATCGACAGCGTTCGCGAGAACGTCGAGCTCGGATCGTTCGTGAGTCCGATGATCGAGAAATACGAGATCATCAGCAAGTAGGTCACGGGCTGCTGCGCCTGGCGCGCCTCCTGCTCATTGCTGGACATCGCGCCGACCGCCGCGAACATCGCCGAGTAGAGGAGGAACCCGCCGAGGAAGAACGCCATGAACACAGCGAGCGTCGCAAAGGGGATATGCGGCAGCTTCATGCCTGCTGCCGCAGAAGCATCCGCGCCCAGGGCACGGGCAATGGGTACGCGCAGGCTGATAAGCAGTCGCGCGGAGACGCCCCAGATGAGGAACTGGAAGAAGGACACCGCGCCCGCCCCGGCGACTTTCCCAAGCATCAATTGAAACGGCCGCAGTGACGATACGAGCACCTCGACAATCCGTGTGGTTTTCTCCTCCAGCACCGAGCTCATGACGTTCACACCATACAGCAGGATCGCCATGAACAGCAGCACGGCCATGACATACGCGAGGACGAACGACTCCCCCGCACTCTCCTTGGTCGTTCGCCCCCGCGCGATCTTCGTCTGGTCGAGCGTAATCCTGATTCCCTGCGCCCAATCAACGACGGCGGGATTTACGCCTCTTGTCTCGAGCCTCACCTTCACGGCCACCTTGTTGAGTGCCCGCTCCAGCCCTTCAACCGTCTGAAGTGACAAGTTCGAAGCTCGGTATTCGGCCTTGCCGGTCTCAGTCAGATCATTCGAAATGATCAGGAAACCGTTCAACTGCTTGGATTCCACGAGACGAGTCAGGGAATCGACGACACGCGGACCGGCAGGCACACGCGTCACCCGGAAGTTTGGGCTCGCCGCCAACGCCTCGGTGACCCGCTGCCCAAACGCCGAGGTCGTGCTGTCTACGACGGCGATATCCCGCACTCCGCCGCCCACGGACTGCATGATCTGGTAGACGATGACGCCACCGAACAGGACCGGTCCCAGGATCGCCGAGATCCAAAACCACCTGGTGCGCACGCGCTCCACGAATTCGCGCCGGATGACGGCCCAGACTTTATGCACCGGCGCCAACTCTTTGGGCGGTCGTGGCTGGAATGGCGGCTGCCGTCGCCGCCTCCGGACCCACGAGGTCGACGAAAATCTTGTGAAGGGAAGGGCTCGCCAGCTCAAACCGCGCCAGACGCGCGCCCGACTCGACCAGTCCGCGCAGGATCTCCTGGGGGTCGGCGCCGCTCGCCAGCTCAAGCTCGGCCTGCTGGCCGAAATCCTGAATCTTTGCCACGAGCCGGCGGTCTGCGAAAATCCGTTGCGCTCCGCCCTGGCTGCCGTCGAACGCAACGATCAGGTGCTGGCCCCCATGCGTGCGTTTCACTTCGGCCAGTGTGCCGTCGATGAGCTTCTTGCCACGCGCGATAATGCACAGCCGATCGCACAACTGTTCGGCGTGCTCCATGATGTGCGTGGAGAAGAGCACGGTCTTGCCACGCCGGCGGTAATCGACCACGGTATCGCGCAACACCTGCGAATTCACGGGATCGAGACCGGAGAACGGCTCGTCGAGAATCACGAGCTCCGGGTCATGCAACATCGTCGAAATGAACTGCACCTTCTGTTGCATGCCCTTGGAGAGATCGGACACTTTGCGTAAACGCCAATCGCTGAGCCCCAGGCGCTCCAACCACTCGAGCGCCTTGATGCGCGCCGCTCGGCGCGACACTCCCTTCGCCTCGGCCAGAAATACCAGGACGTCGATGACGCGCATGCGCGGATAGAGCCCGCGCTCCTCAGGCAGATATCCAATCCGCGCCGAGTGCGTGCGCCCACCACCCACCTGACCAAACAGGCGCACCGAGCCCTCATCGGGTTCGTAGATGTCCATGATCATGCGCAACGTGGTTGTCTTGCCGGCGCCATTCGGTCCGAGCAGACCGTAGATGATGCCGGACGGCACGCTCAGTGAGAGGGCGTTGACGGCGGTGTGACCAGCGAAGCGCTTGGTAACGCGATCGACGACGACGGGTTCTGACATGTCCCGAAACTACAGGGGGAGAGGGAAAAGGTTAAGCCGGTACGCCGAAAAGCTCGCCGGCTTTCCGTAACGCCGCGACGAGCGCGTCGATGTCGTCCACGTCGTTATAGATGTAAAAGGACGCCCGCGCAGTCGCCGCGACACCCAATCTGCGCATCAGCGGCTGTGTACAATGATGACCCGCACGAATACAGACGCCGTCGCGATCGAGAATCGTCGCCAAATCGTGTGGATGAATGTCGCCGTAGGTGAATGGAACGACGCCGGCGCGATGGTCGCGTGGTCCGTAGATGGTCACGCCCTCGATCTGCGTGAGCCGCTCGATGGCGATCCGGGCAAGCGCTGACTCGTGCTCGGCAACACGGTCCATCCCCAGCTGCTCCAGATAAGCGATCGCGGCACCCAGGCCGACCGCCGCTTCGACGTTCGGCGTCCCACCCTCGAACTTGTGGGGGATCTTGTTCCAGCTCGCGTGGTCGTCCCAGACCCGCTCGATCATTTCGCCACCGCCATGGTAGGGCGGCATCGCCTCGAGCAGCGCCGGTTTCGCGATCAAGGCGCCGCTGCCCATCGGCGCGAGCATCTTGTGGCCGGAGAACGCGAAGAAGTCGCAGTCCATCGCCTGCACGTCGACGCGGAGATGCGGGGCCGCCTGGGCTCCGTCGACGACCGCGACCGCGCCCGCGGCGTGCGCCAACCTGGTGAGCTGCGCGACCGGATTCACCGTCCCGAGCGAATTCGAGACATAGGGGAACGCCACGATCTTGGGTTTGGACTCGAGCGCCCGACCGAAGTCCGACACATCGATGCGCCCATCTTCCGTGATCTCGACCATCCGCAGCGTGGCGCCCTTTTCCTGACACAGGATCTGCCACGGCACGATGTTCGAGTGATGGTCCATGGCGGTGACCACGACCCGGTCGCCACGTTGCACGTTGGTCCGGCCCCACGAGGAGGCCACCAGATTGATCGACTCCGTGGTGCCGCGTGTGAAAACCACGCCTTCACGGGCCCATGCGTTCACGAAGCCGGCGACGGCGGTGCGCCCGGCTTCGTACGCTTCGGTGGCCTCAACGGCCAGCGTGTAAGCGCCGCGATGCACGTTCGCATTGTGGAAGTTGTAGTAGTGCTGAATCGCGTCGAGCACCTTGCGCGGCTTCTGGCTCGTCGCGGCGTTGTCCAAGTAGACCAGGCGTTTGCCGTTCTCTTCTCGCGCGAGAATCGGGAAGTCGGCGCGCACGACCACGGTGTCGAGCATCAGTCGCTCGGCGACTCTGTGGTCACGGGCTCGCCGCTCTTCTCGAGCGCAGCACGCAGCGCGTGCCACGACAGATTGGCGCATTTCACCCGTGCGGGAAACGCTCTCACACCGGCGAAGGCCGCCAACTTTCCCGGCGCCTTCGGGCCACCGGTGAGCATCTCATGAAACGCGCGAAACAGCTCGTTCGCTTCCGCGGTCGTCTTGCCGTGAACCGCGCCGGTCATCAGTGAGGCGGCCGCCTTACTGATCGCGCATCCCGATCCCTGAAATCCGAGGTCCTGGATGACACCGTCCTCGACACGCACATCCAGACTGATGCGATCGCCGCACAGCGGATTGTAGCCCTCGGCGTGGCGGTTCGCCCCCGGGACCGTTCGAAAGTTGCGCGGGTTGCGGTTGTGATCGAGAATGACCTGCTGATACAGCTCGCCCAGGTCCGTCATACCGCCGCCAGCCGATCTCGCACGATCCCATCGAGCTGCGCCCGGAGCGGCGCGACTTCCATGCGGCCAAGAATTTCGGCGGCGAATCCGTAGGTCAGCAGACGACGGGCCTGGTCTTCCTTGATTCCGCGGCTGCGCATATAGAAGAGCGCGCGCGGATCGAGCGGCCCGACGGTCGACCCGTGGGTACACTTCACGTCGTCCGCGTAGATCTCGAGCTGCGGCTGGCTATCCGCATGCGCGTCGCTCGACAACAACAGGTTGTTGTTCGTCTGCTTGGAATCGGTCTTCTGCGCGCCCGGCCGGACGATGATGCGCCCCGTGAACACGCCGCGCGAATGACCGTCGAGCACGCCATTGAAGTACTCGTGACTCTCACAATGGTCGGCGGCATGGTCGATCGTCGTGTGATGGTCCGCGTGCTGCCGGCCGGCGAGCAGATACAGCCCGTTGAGAATCAGCGTCCCGCCCGGTCCCGCCAGGACGGTCCCGATGTCGTGCCGCGACAAGGCGCCCCCGAATGCGACGGTATGGAGATGAATGGTGCTGTCCCGGCCCTGATGGGTCTGCGTCGCGGCGACGTGATACGCGCGAGCACTCTCGCGCTGCACGCGATGATAGTCGATCCTGGCTCCATCGCCGACGACAACCTCGGTAACCGAGTTCGTCCAGTAGACATCAGACTCGAGAGCCGCGTACGTCTCCACGACGGACGCGCGAGCCTCGCGTTCGATAAGCACGAGGTTCCGCGGATGCATGACGATCTGCTGAGTTTTCCCCGGGACAGCGAGGAACAACAGTTGAATTGGCTTCTGGACCACGGCTTTCGCGGGAACGTGCACGAACGCGCCTTCCCGCACGAACGCGGTGTTCAATGCGCAGAACGGACGATCCTGAGAGAGGGCGTACTTGCAGAGGTGTGCTTGAACAATCGCGGGCCGATCGAGGAGTGCCTGCGACAGACTCTCCACGCGGACGCCGTCAGAGGACACCAGCGACAGAGACGGCGCGAAGAAGCCGTTGACGAAAACGAGACGATGCGACGTTTCGTCATCGAGTAGGAATGGCGCGATCGCGTCGAGCGACGGAAGAGCGGACGCCGGCTTTGCCAGCTCGAAGGAAGACTCGGCAAGCGGCGCGACGCTGGTGAAACGCCACGCCTCTTGCTTCATGTTCGGGAAGCCGAGCTCGCTGAAGCGCGAGATTCCACTATCGCGGAGGGTCTGCAACCACGCGGGCGCGTGCGACGCTCCGTTCGAAGCCCACGCATGGTACGCACCTACCAGATGTTCAACTGCCATCGTCACGACACCATTACGCCATCACGCAGCCAGTCGTAGCCCCTTGCCTCGAGTTCCTGGGCCAACTCGGGACCGCCCGACCTGACGATGCGCCCGTCCGCGAGGACGTGCACGACATCGGGCGTGATGTAGTTCAGCAGCCGCTGATAGTGTGTCACGATCAGGAATGCGCGCTTGGGATTGCGGAGCTGATTCACCGCTTCGGCAACCGTTCGCAGCGCGTCGATGTCGAGGCCGGAATCGGTCTCGTCCAGAATCGCGAGCCGCGGCTCGAGGACGGCGAGCTGGAGGATCTCGTTACGCTTTTTCTCGCCGCCCGAGAAGCCTTCGTTCACCGGGCGGTTCATCATTGAGTCGTCCCAGCCGATGCTCTTGAGCTTCGCTTCCAGGACCTGCAGGAAATCGATCGGATCGAGCTCCGGTTCGCCCCGCTCCCGGCGAAGCGCGTTCAACGCCGACCGCAGGAAGTAGGAATTGGTGATGCCGCGAATCTCGACCGGATATTGGAACGCGAGGAAGAGACCTGCCCGCGCACGCTCTTCCGGCTTCATGTCGAGTAAATCCTTGCCCTCGTACTTCGCGGTCCCAGCGAGCACCGCGTATGCTGGATGCCCGGCGAGCACCTGCGCCAGCGTGCTCTTGCCCGAGCCATTGGGCCCCATGATCGCGTGGACCTCACCGTCGCGAATCGTGAGGTCGACGCCCTTGAGGATCTCGTTACCGGCGACCGCGACACGAAGCCCCTTGACCTCGAGCAGTACCCGTCCCGCTTCCCTCGTCCCGCTTCCCGGCATTACCCGACACTCCCCTCGAGACTGATCCCAAGCAAGCGAGTGGCTTCAACCGCGAACTCCATCGGCAGCTCTTTGAAGACCTCTTTGCAGAAGCCATTCACGATCATCGAAACCGCATCCTCCGCCGACAGCCCGCGCTGGCGCAGGTAGAAGATCTGGTCCTCCCCGATCTTCGAAGTCGACGCCTCATGCTCCATGATCGCCGTGCTGTTGCGCACGTCGATGTACGGGAAGGTGTGCGCCCCGCACTTGTCGCCGATCAGCATCGAGTCGCATTGCGAATAGTTTCGCGCGCCTTCCGCACCCTTCATGATCTTCACTAGACCGCGATACGTGTTCTGCCCTCGCCCCGCCGAAATTCCTTTGGAGACGATCGTCGAGCGCGTGTTCTTGCCGAGGTGAATCATCTTCGTGCCGGTGTCGGCCTGCTGACGGTGACTCGTGACGGCCACGGAGTAGAACTCTCCAATCGAGTTGTCGCCCTGGAGAATGCACCCCGGATACTTCCACGTGATGGCGGAGCCCGTCTCGACCTGCGTCCACGAGATCTTCGAATTCGCGCCCGCGCACTTGCCGCGCTTGGTGACGAAGTTGTAAATGCCGCCTTTGCCCTCTTCGTCGCCGGGATACCAATTCTGAATCGTCGAGTACTTGATCGTCGCCCGATCGAGCGCCACGAGCTCGACCACTGCAGCGTGCAGCTGGTTCTCATCGCGCATCGGGGCCGAGCAACCCTCGAGGTAGCTCACGTGGCTGCCTTCGTCCGCGATGATCAGCGTCCGTTCGAACTGGCCGGTCGAGGACGCATTGATGCGGAAGTAGGTCGACAGCTCCAGTGGGCAGCGCACACCCTTCGGCACGTAGACGAATGAGCCGTCCGTGAAGACGGCGGAGTTCAATGCCGCGAAGAAGTTGTCGTTGTAGGGGACGACGGTGCCGATGTACTGCTGGACCAGGTCAGGATGCTCGCGGATCGCTTGCGAGATCGGACAGAAGATCACGCCGTACTTGGCGAGCTCCGCCTGAAACGTCGTCGCGACGGAGACGCTGTCGAACACGGCGTCCACCGCGACGCCCGTGAGACGCTTTTGCTCCTCGATCGGGATGCCGAGTTTTTCAAACGTCGCGACCAGCTTCGGATCCACCTGATCGAGCGACTCGAACTTGGGCTGCTGCTTCGGCGCGGCGTAGTAGCTGATCGCCTGATAATCGATCGGGCCGTACTTCACGTTCGGCCAGTGTGGCTCCTGCATCTTGAGCCAATTCCGATAAGCCTTGAGCCGCCAGTCCAGCATCCATTCCGGCTCGCCCTTCTTCCCGGAAATGAGGCGGATCACGTCCTCGTTCAAGCCGGCCGGCACGACCTCGGATTCGATGTCGGTGACGAAGCCGTACTTGTACGGTTGCTGGACGTGAGCTTCAATGCTGGTCATCGCGCTCCCGGAAGTCGTTAACGGACATGAACTTGGCTGCCCAAAGAACCGCCTAGACTTGGAATCCTAATGGTTTTGTCGGGATTGTCAATAAACCAATCAGGAGAGCGTTAGTAAATATCCCGATTCCATTCCCTTATGAGCCTCTCGTAGTCCTCGGGCGTATTCACCTCGTCAATCACCGCGGGGTCATCCACGGCGACCGTCACGAGCTCCTTTTCGTGCTTGCGTAATACCGATCTGGCACCGGCTCGTGTGGCCTCGGGACTCTCTAGTAGCTCGCCGAACAGCGCTGATCCCCAGATCACGGGATGGCCTCGGCGTTCCCCAAACACCGGCACCACGGCCTTTCCACTCGTACGCCTGTGGGCTTCCAGCACCCGCTCGACCGTTGTGACGCGTACGTGAGGAAGATCGACGGGCCAAACCAGCACCGCGCTCGGCTGCAGGGGCTGCAGAGCCCGAAGGGCCCCGCGCAGTGACGCGATGGGGCCGGTTTCGGGTTCGGGATTCTCGACGATGATGCAATCGTGGCCGGCGATGGCAGGCTGGACTCGGGGAGCATCGGGACCCAGAACGATGACTCGCGTCTTCACTTCGAGCGCCTCCAGCGCCTCCAAAATCCTGACGGCGAAGGGAAGGCCGCGGAAATCCAACAGGGCCTTGGGAGAGCCCATCCGCGCCGAGCGGCCGGCTGCCAGGACGATGCCGGCTAACGTCATAGGGGCTTAGAGACTAAGGGGTTGCACGGAGGGCCGAAACCCCCACATTAGGCGCGCCTATGGCCGCCCGACGTATTCGCCAACTTGGCGACCCGATTCTGCGGATCCGTTGCACTCCGGTCGAAGATCCAAAGTCGCCCGCCGTGCGGCTGCTTTCCGACGACTTGCGTGACACGCTTCGCGCTGCGCGGAAAAAGTACAACATGGGCCGGGCGTTGGCGGCCCCGCAGATCGGCGCTCCAGTGCGCGTGGTGCTCGTCGAGATCGGCAAATTCCGCGCGACGATGGTGAACCCCGAGATCACGGACGTCGGCTCCGAAGACTTTCATGTCTGGGACGACTGCTTCTCGTTCCCGAACCTGCTCGTGCGCGTGACGCGCGCGTACCGCGCGACGCTCCGCTACACGGACATGAAAGGAAAGGTCGTCACGATGGAGCTCGAGGGACCGATGGCCGAGCTATTGCAACATGAGCTCGACCATCTTGACGGCATTCTCACTGTCGACCAGCCCAGCGGGCTCGATCCCTTCGCCTACAAGGCCGAGTGGGAGAAGTATCACAAGCCCTCCGAACGCTACGGACCCCCCCGCCCGCGCGAAGTCTGAAGACCGAGTAGATTCCAGCCATCGACAGGGGTGCCCCGGCGCGTCGCCGTGGGCTGAGATCACACCCTCAGAACCTGATCCGGTTCGTACCGGCGAAGGGAGCTCAGCATGACCTGCCGCACTCAGATGTTCTTCGCCCGTCAGGGCACCATCACTCCGGAGATGCATCGCGTCGCCGAGCGGGAAGGATTGCCGCCGGAGACGGTTCGCGACGAAGTCGCCGTCGGCCGGCTCATCATTCCGGCTAACGTCAATCATCTTGCGCAACGTCTCGATCCAATGGCAATCGGGAAGGTCGCCAGCGTCAAGATCAACGCCAACATCGGTAACTCCGCCGTCGAATCCGACATCGACGGAGAGCTCGAGAAGCTGCATCACGCGGTGCACTACGGCGCCGATACCGTCATGGACCTCTCCACGGGCGGAAACATCGACGCGATTCGCGAGGCGATCATCGCGGCCTCCCCGGTCCCGATCGGCACAGTCCCCATCTATCAGGCGATCGAAATCGCCGGCGACGTCACAAAGCTCACGGCCGACGACATCCTCGCGAACATCGAGCACCAGGCGCAGCAGGGCGTGGACTATGTCACCGTTCACGCGGGGATTCTGCGCGAACATGTCGGACTCGCGCTCGGCCGGGTCACGGGGATCGTGAGCCGGGGCGGGTCACTGATGGCGTACTGGATGACACAGCACGGCAAGCAAAATCCGCTGTATGAGCACTATGACCGCCTGCTCGACATCGCGCGCGAATATGACGTGACGCTGTCACTCGGCGATGGACTGCGACCGGGGTCGATCGCGGACGCGACCGATAAAGCGCAGCTCGCCGAGCTGACCGTGTTGGGCGAGCTGACGGAACGGGCGTGGAAGAAGGACGTGCAGGTGATGATCGAGGGCCCCGGACACATCCCGATGCATCAGATCGAAGTCAACGTGCGGCTCGAGAAGGAGCTGTGTCACGAGGCGCCGTTCTACACGCTGGGGCCTCTCGTCACTGACGTCGCGCCCGGATACGACCACATCACGTCGGCGATCGGCGCCGCGATGATCGGATGGTTCGGGGCGGACATGCTCTGCTATGTCACTCGCAAGGAGCACCTCGGTCTCCCGAATGCCGAAGAAGTTCGCGAAGGTGTGATTGCCTACAAGATTGCGGCGCACGCGGCCAACATTGCGCGGCGGCGGCCCGGAGCGACCGAACGAGATGACGCGCTATCACGCGCGCGCTACGCCTTCGACTGGAACGAGCAATTCCGGCTGGCGCTCGATCCAGACCGGGCGCGCGAGCTGCACGACGAGGCCTTGCCCGCCGAGTATTTCAAGAGCGCCGAGTTCTGCGCGATGTGTGGACCGAAGTTCTGCTCGATGCACATCACGCGTGAGATCGAGCGGTCGCTGGGCGTGAGGGAACCGCTCAAGAAGGAGAAGCGCGAGACGGTTGGAGCCGATTAGGCGATCGCGAACGCTCGCACCGGGAAGCTCCCCATCCCGCGCACCTTGGGCGGAACTGCAAAGAACCGGAAGCTTCCATCGGGCAACGCACCCAGATTCGTCATATGTTCGACGATCGCGACACCCGCGCGCAGCAGAATAGTGTGTGCCGGTCGAGTGCCATCTTTGTCGTCGTCGATGTTCAACGAATCGATGCCAACGAGGGCGGCTCCACTGCCGACAAGGTGCTCGGCGGCATCGCGAGTGAGAAATGGATGCTTGCCAGCGGAGTACGCGTCGGTGCGCCAATGAGCATCCCAACCGGTGTGCACGAGCACGGCCCTTCCCTTTACCTCGCGTGCTCGAAAAGTCGAGGCGTCGAGCGCCCGATTGCGGTGATCCGTTGCGCGAATAACAATGCCGGGCAGGTCAGCGATTGCTTCGAGCGGATACCCAGCGACGTCACGGCCGTCGTCATAGCGATGGAAGGGGGCGTCGATATAGGTACCGGTGTTCGCCAGCAACTCGATCTTGCCGATCTGGAAGGTCGTGCCTTGCGCGTAGCGGGCAGCCGAGGCGTCCCGGGACAGCCAATCGCTGATCGTTGGCGCGGGCAGTCCGCGGTAGGTCTCCATGCCATGTTCGATTTCATGGCTGAGGTCGATCAGGCGGGCCATAGACGGGCGAGCGCTTTGAGAAGCTGACTTTCGGGAGTGGCTCCATCGGGTGCTTCGGCAAGGACGGTGGCGAAGCGGCGCCGGAGGAGTGGATCGCGAGTGGCCTGCGAAGCGAATTGGACCGTGAGCGGAATGAACCAGGGAGCTTGGCGCGCGCCGGCACCAGCGCGGGCGACCGCCGCGTACTGCTCGAACAGGGCCAGTAGAAACGCGCCTTTGGAGGGAAATTGACGGTAGATCGCGCCCTTGGTGAAGCCAGCCGTCTCGGCGACGTCATCCAACGTGCCGAGCTCGAGCCCACGCTCGGCAAAGAGCCGGAGGCCGGCCTCGACGAGCAAGGCCCGGGTTTCGTTCTTCCGGCGTTCGCGAATGATTCCCACGGGTATCTAGGATACGCTTTGGTACCGAACTGGCAAGCTTCAATCGGGAAAAACAGGCAGTTGGGATACTCGTGAGTATCTTAAGTAGCTGTTTTGCCTGGTGCGGCGGGTCGAAGGTATCGCGTCGTGAGGTAGGTTTGGCTTTCGCATTCGTCACGCGTCTTGGAGGAGAGTGAATGCCGTACGTCATTGCCGAGCCGTGCATCAACGTCAAAGATCGCTCGTGCGTCGACGTGTGTCCGGTGGACTGCATCTACGAAGGGCCGGACATGCTGTACATCCATCCCGACGAATGCATCGATTGCGGCGCGTGCGAGCCCGAGTGTCCCGTGACGGCAATCTTTCCCGAGGAAGATGTCCCACCGCAATGGAAGGATTACATCGCGAAGAACCGCGATGTCTTTCAGAGTGAGAACCCGCCCGGCAAGCCGCAGCGCAAAGGCTCTTAGCTCAACTTCGTAAGAAAATCTCCGACCGCCCCGCTCAGCGGCAAAGGCTGCTCGAGCGGGGCGACGTGTCCTGCTCCGGTGATGAGCGCAAAGCGCGCGCCGGGAATGGCTCGAGCCATTTCCTGCATTCCCACGGCCGGCGCGATCTGGTCGTCGTCGCCCGCGACCACCAACACCGGGACACGAATCTGTCCGAGCAACGGCGTCGAGTCGGGCCGATCTCGCAGCGCGCGTAACGCGCCGACGATACCCGCGACCGGCGCCCGCTCGATCATTTCGCGCACTTCCTTTACAACTTGCGGCTGCTGCTCGAGTGTCGCGCGAGAGAACAGCTTGGGCACGAGCTTTTCGGCGACAGCACGTGCGCCCTCCCGCTGCGCCAGAGCGGCCATCACATCCCGATCGCGTTTCGCCTCCGCCGAATCGGCGGGCGCTTTGGTATTGCAAAGAATCGCCGCCCGGATGCGCTTGGGCGCCCTGCGGAATAGCTCGAAGATGATGTATCCTCCCATCGACTGGCCGCACACAACGACCTGCGAGATGTCGAGAGCGTCCAAAAGCGCGAGCAGATCGTCCGCGTACTGACCGACGGAGTATCCGTCCGAAGATCCCGGCACGCTCGAGATTCCAGCGCCGCGGAGGTCCGGTGCGATGCGGTGCCAGCGCGACAACGCCGCGATCTGGTGACGCCAGAGCGTATGATCGAAGGGGAAACCGTGAATGAACAGCACTGCGGGGACGCCGTCACCGCGTACCTGCACGGCGAGCTCGACGCCCGCAACCGTCACGCGAAATAGCGACCGAGGTACACTCACGGCCAGGCAAACGTATGCCAGAAGACTACGCGCTGCACGTTCGGGATCGACGGCCCGACCAAAGCGCTGAATGCCTTGGCGCCGTATGTCGGGTCGAGCCGCAATCCATGTTCGGCCGCGACCGCGCGCGCGCGCTCACCTTCCGGAGTCGGATAGCCGTAGCCCTTCCCCATCGCGTGCACGACCTCGATTCGAATTGATGATCGCGGAAGAACGAACTCTACGCCGCTACGGCGCAACAAAGCGGCTGTCTTCCGCGCCAGCCGCAACGTGCGCCACCGATTCGCTACAATGCGCGGCGCGACACGAACCGCGAGCACCCGAGTCGACCAACCGAGCCACGCGATGCCCAAGGCGATGCCCGCGGCTGTACCCCCTGTGCCGAGCGGGACGACGATTGCGTCCGGCGGCGCATCGAGCTGTTCCTGCAACTCCAGCGTCGCGAGCAGGTGACCGGCGATCGCACGGGGATCCGCGCCACCGCCGGCAATCCAGTGCGGCTTGCGGCTGCCAAGACGAAGGGCGGCGCGCCAAGTCCGCAACACCGTCCACGGCAGCGTCAGCCGGCTGGAGGCCCGAGCGACGAGATCAGCGGCCGCAGCCATCGCACGCGCGACGCTTTTGCTCGCCTCGGTCTCCGGTTGCGGGAACACGGCGATTGCGGTGCGGCAGCCGAGTGACTTTGCGAGACGCGCGGTGGCGAGACAATGCGTCGACCCGGCACCTCCAACGGTGACAAAGACCGATCGCGATGCAGCGCCGGCCAGCAGAAACTCGAGCCCCCTGACCTTGTTGCCACCGGCCGCGTCCTCGCGTTTGAGCCAGAGGGCGCGCAGCCCCAACGCGCGCGCCAGCGCCGGGTGCGGCTCGAGTGGCGTGGGCCACTGCGCGAGACTGCACGGCGCGAGGGCGGCGCGTATCTTTGTGGCCAACGCTGCGGAGCGATCCATGCGAGTTGCCACCGATTACATCCGTCATGCGGCGCGCGCCGCGCGCAAGTGCGCGGGCGATCCGCTGGGCGGAGCCCCTGAGGCTCCCGATCCGGAATTCTACAGAACCCTTGCCAAGGCATTGGAAGAAATCGCTGCCGGCCTGGAGGCGCTAGGGAAAGAGGAGTGACGGAGGCGCCCGGGAGCGCCCGCTATATCGCTACGGCGCCGGCGCTAGCCGACCTGATTGCGGAGCTGCGCCGGGCGAAACGCGTCGGCGTCGATACCGAAGCCGCGAGTTTCCACCGCTACCGCGATCGCATTTACCTCGTCCAGGTCTCGAGCCCAACCGAGACCGCGCTGATCGATCCCCTGGCCATTGCCGACCTAACGCCCGTCGGCGCGCTGCTCGCGGATCCACACATCGAAAAAGTCTTTCACGACGCCGATTACGATCTGCGCGTGCTCGACCGCGACTACGGCTTCCGCGCCGTGCACCTCTTCGATACGCGCATCGCCGCTCAGCTGGCGGGAGAACCAGCCATCGGACTGGCGGCACTACTGGCGAAATACGCCGGCATCAAGCTCGACAAGGAGCACCAGAAAGCCGACTGGTCGCTGCGCCCGCTCCCCGCGGCGATGCTGGCGTACGCCGCCGCCGACACGCACCATCTCTTGACGCTCCGCGACGCACTCGAGCAACGGCTGCGAACGCTGGGCCGCTTTTCCTGGGCGGCCGAGGAATTTAAGCAGCTGGAATCATTGCGCTGGACCGGCCTCGCGCCAGGAACGGACGAAGACGGTTATCTCAGAATCAAAGGAGCAAAGGCACTTCCACCGCCGAGTCTCGCCGCGCTGCGCGAGCTGTATCGCTGGCGCGAACGCGCTGCTGAAAAGGAAGACAAGGCTCCATTTCGGATCATCGGGAACGAGGCACTGGTTGGGGTCAGTAGAGCCCTCCCCGGAACGCAGGCTGATCTCGGTCACATCAGGGAGCTGCCGTCGTCGCTGGCGCGCCGGCACGGCGATGCCCTTCTCGATGCCGTGGCTCGCGCGAAGCGACTGCGCGAAGACGAGCTACCACGTCCTGAGCGGAGCGTGCGTCCGGTGAAAGATCCCGGTTTCGATGTTCGACTCGAGCGGCTAAAGGCCGTCCGCAATCGCATCGCTTTGGAATTGGGAATTGATGCAGGTGTGTTAGCTGGCAGGACCACGTTGGAGGCGGTGGTGCGGAGCCGGCCGGCGGATCGCGTCGCGCTCGAGCAGATTCCCGCACTCCGGCGCTGGCAGATCGACGTCCTGGGCGACGCCATGCTCGAAGCGCTGCGCTAGAAACCCATCATCGCGCGGATTTTCGGATCGATGCGGTCCGGAGTCCAGTACGGCTCCCACACGATGTCGATATCTACGTCCTTCACCCCTTCGATCGCGCGCACGACTTTGTAGATGTCGTTCGTGATCATCGGGCCCGCCGGACATCCCGGCGACGTCAGCGTCATGTTGATGCGGACCAGACCGTCATCGACCTCGATGTCGTACACGAGCCCGAGATCGACGATGTTCATGTCGAGCTCCGGATCTTTGACCTGGCGCAGTGCCTGACGGATCGCGTCGGCGTTCAATACGGCAGTGGTCACGTTCGCAACTCCCGCTTCGCGAACCTAGCGACTCGGCATCCCGCGCACCAGACAACGCCGTCGCGCGGCGATCCGGGCGTAGATCCGCCGGGCGAGCGGTAAGACGCCCGGGATGCGAAACAATGGAGCGAACCAGCGCCGGCGTGGCAGCAGCCGCAACAGCTCCGGTACCGCATCCGCGCCGGCGTACACTCTGCCGTCAGGCAGAATGAGGTGCATCGCCGCGGCCAGAGCGGGGAGTGCGATCCCGAAGCTCGCGACCGCGGCTTCGTCCTGAAACGGAACAAACCGAAGCACGTGTTCCCGGTCCCAGCGGCGCAGAATGTCGACCGCTTGCTGGCACAGCCCACATTCGCCGTCGTAGATCAACGTCGGTGATTCATTCAATGGGAAGCATCCGCGGCGCGCGCCGCGGCATCGGCGACCCGGCCGCGTATCTCGTGCAGTTTCGTGAACGAGCGGCGTGAGCGCGGGTCAAACGCGCGATTCGTGAGCAAGAGAATGAACAGGTCGCGGTCGGGATCGATCCACAACGACGTTCCCGTCCAGCCGGTATGTCCGTAGCTCCGCGGACCAAGCAGCGTGCCGGCGCTGGAGACCTCCTCGCCTGTCGGCAACGCTTCCCATCCCAGCGTGCGTGCACCGGCGCCGCGCCGCGCGGCCACCGCCACTTGCGTGAATTGATGCACGGTTTCGCGCTTCAATATTCGCGGACCACCGGGCGCGCTTCCCTCACCCAGCGTGAATTGCGCGTACCGGCCGAGCGCTCTGGCCGTGGCGAAGAGGCCCGCATGCCCGGCCACGCCGCCGAGGCGCGCCGCATTGGGATCGTTCACGATGCCTGCGACCGGATGGCCGTGCCACAGCCCCGTCGGCGCAATGCGCGGCGCGAGCCGTTTGGGCGGCCGAAACATCATCTGTTGATCCAGACCGAGTGGCGTGTACACCTCGCGCGTCACGAATACGTCGAGCGGTTGCCCGCTGACACGCTGCACGATCTCGCCCAGGAGAATCGCGTTGAGATCCGAGTACACCATCCGCGATCCGGGGGCGACAACCGGCGTGGTCGCGAAAACCATTCGGAGCGCGGTCGCGCTGTCGGGCGCGTCGCGCAGCGGCAGCATGCCACGGAGCCCCGAGGTGTGCGTCAAGAGGTGACGCACCGTAATGGCAGCCGTGCCAGGACCGTTGAATTCCGGGATGTAGCGAACGACGGGAGTATCCAGTCCGACTTTGCCTTCCTCGACGAGGAGCATGAGGGAAGGCACGGTCGCAACAACTTTCGTGAGCGATGCGAGGTCCCAGAACGTGTCGTTGATGCTCACCGCCGGACTCTTCGATCGCCACGTGAGATGACCGTACGCCCGCGCGAATAGGACCGTATCGCGTCGGCCGACCACCAGTGCGGCGCCGGGGTACACGCCTTCTGCAATTCCGCGCATCACCAGCGGATCGAATGTCTGACTGTCGAACGCGATGGGTTCGGCGGAGAGTGTGCTAACCCCGGGCCGCTGGCCCGGGCTCACTGAAGCCTGCAGAAGCAATAAAACCGTTACGACCAAATGCCTGGAATCCGCCGGCTGCAAGAGGGACAACGGCCGTCGTTTCCGACGCGCTGTTGCTTGATGACGTAACCGTATCGTTCGATCACCAGATCGCCGCAATCGGGGCAGTAGGTGTTCTCCCAACGTCCCACGCGCCCGGGGAGATTGCCCGCGTACACGAATTTGAGCCCGGCGCGCGCGCCGATTTCGCACGCATGGACCAGCGTCGCCGCCGGCGTGTTCGCCGGATCGGTCATCTTGTAGTCCTTGTGAAACGCCGTCACGTGCCAGGGAATCTCCGGCGAAACCGCGGCGATCGCCTCGGCCGCGCGGGTGAGTTGTGACTCGTCATCGTTGAATCCGGGCACGATCAGCGTCACGATCTCCAGCCAGAAGCCACGCTCATGCACCATGCGGATCGCATCGAGGACGTGCGCCAGGACGCCACCCAGCTCGCGGTAGCGTTTGTCGTCCATCGCCTTGAGATCGATCTTATAGCAATCGGTCCAGCGGCGGATGTAATCGAGGACCTCGGGCGTGGCGTTGCCGTTGGAGATGAACGCCGTCTTCAGACCGGCCGGTCGCGCGGCCTTGAACACGTCGACCGCCCACTCGGCCGTGATCAGCGGCTCATTGTAGGACGATCCCACCATGCGCGCGCCCTGGCGCACCGCGAGTCCCACCAGCTCCTCGGGAGTGACGTCGCGGGGCATGACACCGGCGGTTTCGTCACGCAGCGCTTGCGAGGTCAGCCAGTTCTGGCAATAGCCACAGTGGAAGTCGCAGCCCAGCATGCCGAAGGTGAGGGTGTCGCTGCCGGGCAGGCAATGGAAGAAGGGCTTTTTCTCGGTGGGATCGCACTGCAAGGCCGCGACGTAGCCCGCCGGCGCGTACAGCGTCCCTTCCTTATTGAATCGCACCTTGCAGATCCCGCGGCGGCCCGGCTTGACGAGACAGCGGTGCCCGCAGGCAAAGCAGCGAATCGCTCCTGCATCCAGTCGTTCGACGAGCTCCGCTTCGCGCACACGTGCATCCAGCGCCTGCGCCAAGGGCACATCGGGGGGGGGAACCTCATGCCCGAGAAACGACGTGATGCTGCGCGGTCTCAACGAAGGCTCCCCGGCGTGAGCTCATACAGCAGACGGACGGTGCGGACGTCACGGTCCGACAGGTCTCGCACCTTTGCGGTCGGAAACATGATGTCCGTCGAATCCTTCGAGTGATCGAGGCCGAGCACGTGGCCGACTTCGTGCATCGCGACGACGCGGATGTCGCCCGGCTCCATGGGCCGGCCCTTGGGATCAAAGGTCGCGAGGGTTAGGACCGCGGATTGAATGTGGCCCTGGTCGTCCCACGTCACGTCGGTCTGGCCCGTGCGCTCGATCTCGAATTGAATGCGCCACTTCACCGTGACCTCGGCCTGCGTCGAGTCGGCGACGAAGTCGAAACGGATGGGGACACCCGCATTCACCCATTCGCCGAACGCGGCCCGGATCTGATCGAGGAAGGTGGGCTTGAAGTTAGCGGCGTTCGTATGGGCAAACCATACGCGGACCGGTGACTGCTGTCTGTTGTCCCAACGGCGGAGCATCGAGTCTTCGCTCGCCGCCAGCATTTCGCCCAGGTACGTACTCGCTCCAGTCAGGCGAATGCGGCGTCGCGTTTCCGAACGGGCGAGGAGATCGAAGTACGTCGGTTGACGCCCCGCTGGAACTGTCGGGCCCGCGGTGCCCTCGGAGGTCGTCGTCGCCGGCGCGACCGGCTGTGGTGCAGCGGGCGGCTGTGGGGGCGGCGGGGGCGGCGGGGGCGGCGCGATCGGTCGAGCAATCGAGTCGACGGCAGGCGTTGCGGAGCTGTCGACGACGCGAGGCGCGGGCCGGAACACGTCCCAGAAAATGAAGAGGACGATCAGCACCCCGGCGGCTGCGATCATTCCCGTGAGTCGACGCTCTACCATGCGCGGAATATGCGAAAATCTCAGGGCCCGACGCTAGCTTTGCACTCTGCGCGTCTCTATGATTGTGGCCCGCATGTATTTGGATCATAGGTGATCGCGTTACCTGCGAGAACGCTCATACGCTGGCGCGGCTGGGTGATCGCAGCGTGGGCGCTTCTCGCGCTGCTCTTCGTCCCGAAAGCAGCTCACGTGCAGCGCGTCCTTGCCGTACGCGGCACAGCCGTCGAGCGAAGCGAATCGGCTCGCGCTTCGCAGCGCATCCGCCAGGCATTTCCGAACCCCATCGCGGAGTACGTCGCCGTGGTGGTGCACGGGCCGGTGCGGTACACGAATCCGCGCTTCGCGGTGGTGCTCGATTCGATCTCCGCCGCGCTGTCGCGCAAGCCATACATCAGCCAGGTCGTATCCGTGCGCACGATCGGCGAATCGACCTTCGTCAGCCACGATCGGCACACGACCTTTCTCATCGCCGCCCTGACGCCGGCGAGCACGAGCGACGTCAGCCACACCGTCGTGCCAGACCTGCGCGAAGCCATCAGCAGCACGCTCGCGCGGTTGCCGCACGCCGATGGCTTCGACGTCAAAGTCACCGGCAACCCCGCCCTCGACTACGACGTGCGGACGATCAGCGCGGAGGACACGCGGCGCGGCGAGGAGCGCGTCCTGCCACTCACGCTCGCCGTCTTGGTGCTCGCGTTCGGCGCGCTCGTCGCCGCCGCGCTGCCCATCATCGTCGGCGTGCTGGCGATCACGATCGCACTCGGCATCGTCGCGGTGGCGGCGCAGTTCCAGACGATGTCCGTCTTCGTGCTCAACATCACGACGATGGTGGGCCTCGGCGTCGGAATCGATTACTCGCTGCTCATCGTGACACGCTTTCGCGAGGAGCTGAACCGCGGCCTCGCACCCGTCGATGCAGCCGTGCGAACGATTCAGACCGCGGGTTCGGCCGTCGTCACGTCAGGCGTGACGGTCGTCGTCGGTTTTGCGGCGCTGATCCTGACACCGCTCACCGAGACGCGCTCGGTGGGCGTGGGAGGGTTGGTCGTCGTCGGCGTGGCGGTGCTGCTCGCGACGACGTTCTTGCCGGCCGCGTTGGCGATATTGGGTCGTAACATCGACCGGCCCAAGTGGCTCGCCCGGCCACTCGCGCGCATTCACACTCCGACCGGGTGGGAGCGATGGGCGCGAACCCTCGGTCACCGTCCCTGGCGCGCGATTCTGGGCGGCGGCCTCGCCGTCGCGGTCCTCACCTTTCCTATGACACAGATCAGGATTGGCCTGCCGGCCCGCAACTGGTTTCCACCGGAAGCGGAGTCCGGGCAGGCGCTCGCCGCCCTGCGTGACATGGGGGCGAGCGGCGTGATTCAACCGCTGCGGGTCGTCGTGCAGCTCCCGCCGGGAGAATCGGCGTTGTCGGGCCGACGGCTGCCCGGACTCAAAGCGCTGAGCGATTCGATTCGCAAGGATCCGCGTGTGCGCGAGGTGCGCGGCGTCGCGACGCTGCGCCCCGAGATGTCCACGCTGCAGCTCGCGATCTTCTACAGCGACCCCGATTCCGTGCGCGATCGCTACCCCGAGTTCTTCAACGCGTACCTGAGTGCTGACCGCCGCACCACGCTGATGGACGTCATCGCGGTCGACACCGTCTCGCTCATGGGAATGATGGACCTGACGAGACACGTGCGCGCCGTCATCGCGCGAGGTGTGCGACTCAAAGGAGCGGAAATCGACGTCGGCGGCTTCGCGGCATCGAGTCTCGATCTCCAGCAGCACTTGCTGCGGCGCTTTCCCGGTATCGTCGCGATGATCCTCGGCGTGACCGCGATCATGTTGTTCCTCGCCTTTCGCTCCGTGCTCGTGCCGCTCAAGGCCGTCGTCCTGAACTGTGTGTCGGTCAGCGCGGCGTTCGGCATCACGGTCCTCGTATTTCAGCACGGCTACGGCGCCAGTTTTTTCGGGCTCGAGGGACCCACGGAGGCGATCTTCGTCGTGGTACCGGTGCTCGTGTTTGCCACCGTATTCGGCTTGTCGATGGATTATGAGGTGTTCCTGCTGACCCGGATCAAGGAGGTGTTCGACAAGACCGGGCGGAACGATCACGCGACGATGGAAGGGCTATCGGCGACCGCTTCTACTATCACGTTCGCAGCCGCGATCATGATCGCGGTCTTCGGCGTGTTCGCGTTTGCGCGCGTGCTCGCCGTGCAGTTCATCGGATTCGGCCTGGCAATCGCGGTGCTGCTGGACGCCACGTTGATCCGGATGGTCCTCGTGCCCGCGATCATGCACATCGCCGGCCGATGGAATTGGTGGCCGGGAGTCAGGGCGCCCCGGCGCGAAGTCGAAGACGTTACTTAGGGTCCAAGAGCCGCAGCTTCTCCCCCAGCACATCCCAGTGCCAGGCTGGAACGCGGATTCCCGTATCAGGGTCCTTGAGCGGTTTGTACTGCAGCCAGCGCGAGTGGAAGCCCAACATGCGCCCTAAGGCCAGGAGCTTCTCCTTATCAGAGCTCACCAGATGCACCATCGGCTCATCGTCGATCTTATGCCGATGAAGCCAAACGCCGCCGTTCAGGGCGAAGCGCATCCCCTCACGGCGGCGTTGGAATTCCCGATACGGCGGCTCTAGGTGCAGGTAATCCGGCCCTCGACAGTGGCGGGCGGTATCGGCGTCGCATTCCCCTCGAAGAGGGTGCACATCCTCGCGGTCTGCGAGTGAACGGTCTGGGCGGACCACCCCATAGGGCTTGCCTGCATCACGGTCAGCGTCACGCCAGTCGATGCGCTGAAATTATTGAGCTGGGCGAGGCTGCTCGTATAGTACGTGCTGTCATAGAAGAAGGCCTCCTCCGCCGTCGCCAGATTCTTGAGGTCCGACTTCATCTGGGCGACGTAGGCCTTCTGCTTCGTGTTAGCGAACTTCGGGATCGCGATTGCCGCCAGGATCCCGATGATCACTACCACGATCAGCAGCTCGATCAGTGTAAAACCGCGTGCCTTCACAGCGTTACCCTCCGGGCGCGAAAGGGCGCCGATCCGGCAAGCCCCGAATCGACGCCCCTATTGTGGGCACTGCACTCCGTTCCTGCAAGAGGCGTGCTTAACCCTTCGCGTCGATCCAATTCTTTCCAGCACCGATAGTTACGAGCAGCGGCACGCGCAAAATCGCAACCCCCTCCATCTCGCGTTTTACAAGAGCCCCGGCATCGGTCCGCTCGTTCTCGGGGATCTCGAACACGAGCTCATCGTGCACCTGGAGCACCATCTTCGCACGGAGTTGTGCCTGCTGGAGCGCGGCGTGAATGCGGATCATCGCGATTTTAATGAGATCCGCGGCGGACCCTTGCAATGGAGAATTGGTCGCGGTCCGCTCGCCGAACGCGCGGATGCTGAAGTTCCGGTCACGCAGCTCGGGGATATAACGTCGCCGGCCGAAGAGCGTCTCGACAAATCCTTTGTGGCGCGCTTCCTCGATGGTGCGATCCAGCCAGGCTCGAACACCGGAAAACCGCTCGAAATAGTGCTGAATGAATGCCTTCGCTTCGGCGAGCGTGATGCCCAGCTGTCGCGACAGCGCCAGCGCCCCCTGCCCGTAAATCGTCGCGAAATTGATGGTCTTCGCTCGCGCGCGCATCTCGGTCGTCACGTCGGCTTCGGGAATACCGAAGATCACGGCAGCGGTCTGGCGATGGATGTCGCCGCCGCGCTGAAATGCCGCTACAAACGCCGGGTCATCGGAAAGGTGCGCCAGCAATCGGAGCTCGACCTGCGAGTAATCGGCGGTGAGCAGTAAGTGGCCTGGTGGTGCGACGAACGCACGCCGAATCTCGCCGCCGCGACGCGTGCGGACGGGGATGTTCTGGAGGTTGGGGTCGGACGATGACAACCGCCCGGTCGCCGCACCGGTCTGGTTGAAACTCGTGTGCACGCGACCGGTATCGGCGCTGACGTAGCCGGGCAAGGCGTCGACGTAGGTCGACGTCAGTTTCGACAGCTCGCGGTACTCGATGAGCAGGCGCGGGACCTCATGACCCATGGCGGCAAGCTGCTCGAGCACCTCGACGTCCGTCGACGCACCGGTCTTGGTGCGCTTCTGCACCGGCAGCTTGAGCTTTTCGAACAGTATCGTGCGTAATTGTGGCGTCGAGTTGATGTTGAACTCCCCGCCCGCGGCACGGTAAATGTCGAGCTCGAGACCGGTCAGTTCCTTGTTGAACCCGCGCGCGATCTCGCCCAGGAGCGCTCGATCCACGAGCACGCCGGTTGACTCCATGTCGACAAGCACCGGAATGAGCGGGACTTCGATCTCTTCGAGCAGGCGCACCAGGTGATGCTCTTCGATTTCGGGCCGGAACGCCTCCTCGAGCCGCAACACCGTCTCGGCCTGCGCCGCCGACACGCGCGCCGCCTCGGCCACAGACACCTCCGCGAACGTTCCCTTCCCCGCCACTTGCTGTGACGCCATCAGGTTGAGGCCCAGCCGCTCGCGCGCCAGATCGACGAGGGCGTGCGAGCGATTGCCGGGATCCAGCACGAAGCTCGCGATCATGGAGTCGTAGACCACGCCGCCGAGCGTCACCCCCTCCCGACTGCGCGCGAGCGCGACCCATGTTGCCTTGATGTCGTGGCCCGCTTTATGGATCGTGGGATCGGCGAGGAATTCTCGCAGGCCCGTCATCTTCGGATCGCCCAGGGCCGGCAGATTGACCGGCGGACTTGCGCCATCGAAATCGCCGTCGCGCGCGCGGTGACGCAATGGCAGATACCAGGACTGTCCAGGCGCCGATGCGAACGACATCCCTGCCAGGCCGGGCTCGGCCCTGATGGAAACAAGACGCGCGCGACGCAGCTCTGCGAGCATAGCGGGAAGCTCGGCGGCATCCTCGACGGCGTGCGGATCCGCCAACTCCGGCGGCCGGACTGCAGCCGCTGGACTTACCGCCGAGTCAGTCGCTGGCGCCGCACTGACCTTTTCGAGATCCGCAAGCTTGGGAATGAGCGTGCGGAACTCGAGCTCGTTGAAAAGCGAAGTCAGGCGAGCCGCGTCCGGTGTGCGAACGCGTAGCTGCTCCAGGTCCAGCTCGACCGGCACGTTGCGCAGCAGCGTCACGAGTTGGCGCGACAGCCGCGCGTTGTCCGCCTGGGACAGCAGGGCTTCCCGCGGGCGCTTGCCCGGAATGTCCGCCGCTCGGGTGAGGATCGCATCGAGATCGCCATACGCCTCGAGCAGCTGAATGGCCGTCTTGTCGCCGATCCCTCTCACGCCGGGGATGTTGTCGGAGCTGTCGCCCACGAGCGCGAGGTAGTCGACGACGCGCTCCGGGGGGACGCCGAGGCGCTCACTCGCATTCGCCTGATCGACCCACTGTTCTTCGACGGCGGCCTGCCCTCCACGGCCCGGATTGAGGAGCGCCACCCCGGGGCGGATGAGCTGATAGAAGTCCTTGTCTCCCGAGACGATCACGGCCTGCATCCCGCTGTTGGCCGCGCGCTCCGCCAAGGTGGCGACCACGTCGTCCGCTTCGTAACCGTCGATCGCGAGCACCGGAATCCGGAACGCATCGAGGATCTGACAGACGCGCTCCAGGGAACGGTCGAAGTCCTGCTGCAATTCTTCGCCGAGCTTCTCGCGCGTGGCTTTGTATTCCGGATACTGCTCCTGCCGGAACGACACCCCGCGATCGTGCACCCAGCCGATGTACTCGGGGTGATAATTCTCGTAGAGCCGCAGCAAGAAGTTGGTGATGCCCCAGACCGCCGACGTGTTCTCGCCGCGCGCGGTCGTGAGCGGCCGCGCGATCATCGCGAAGAAGGCGCGATAGATCAGCGCATAGCCGTCGACCAGGAAGACGCGGGTACGGCCGGCGGATGTGGGGGGAACCGGAGGCGCTGGGCGCGGCGGCATGGCGGGAAAAGTAAACCCCGGAGCCATGCCCCGGGGTTGAAACAACGACCCCGCCCGTAGCGTCGCGGGCGGGGTAAAGTGGTCGGGTGAAGCGCGCGCTAGACGCGCACGACGTTCGTGGCGTGGAGCCCCTTGTCCCCCTGCTTCACTTCGAACTCCACCACCTGACCTTCGGCGAGCGTCTTGAAGCCGTCCATCTGAATCGACGAGAAATGCACGAACACGTCTTCGCCGCCTTCCTGCTCAATGAAGCCGTATCCCTTGGCGTCATTGAACCACTTCACCTTTCCCTTGATCACGATCCGCCTCCTGCAGAGTCACACACACTGGGCGCCCATCTGGGATGCCTGCCCGGCCGTGGTGCCGAGCGCGGTTAGAAATGACCGGCGATTTGCGACCTGTCAAGACGTTCACGGCGGTTCGTACAACGCGCGATACAACTCGCGATTGCGCAACACGCTGCGGACGTAGCCGCGCGTTTCCGGGTACGGGATCAACTCGATAAATCTGTCGGGATCGTTCGCCCCTTCACGGTCGAGCCAGCGTCGCACCGGACTCGGGCCCGCGTTGTACGCGGCGATCGCGGCGTCCGCGCGACCGAAGCGTCTAAGCAGCTCGGCGAGATGCGCCGCTCCGAGATGAAGGTTGAGATCGGGGACGGTGATCCAGTCCGGATAGAAGGAGACGTCCAGACCACGCGCCATCAGGGCCGCGGTACTGGGCAGCAGCTGCGCGAGGCCGCGCGCGCCCGCGGGCGACACCGCTGCGACGTCAAACACGCTCTCCTGGCGCACAATGCCGGTGAGTAACAACGGGTCGACGCCGAACTCGTCCGCCTCCGCCTCGACGGCTGCGCGATTCGGCCAGGGAAAGATTGCACGCAACACCCGCACATCGCCCGGGGCCAGGAGCGCGGCTTGCCAGCCGAGCCGCACGCCGGCCGATCCGTAGCCACGCATAGCGAGTCCCTCACTCCACGCGAGCAACGCGTCGAGTTGCTGGGGTGGGCGCGCGAGCACGACCCGCACTTCCGCTAGCGCCTCGCTGTCGAGTCCAGCGAGCAACAACGTATCGATGCGGGCAAGTCCCGCGGCGGCAGCGATTGGCGGCAATGTCAGTGACAAGAGCGGTGCGGCGAACGAGAGCGGCGGGAGTCCGGTTTCGCGGCGCGCCCGCATGCCGTAGTAGCCCAGCGAGTCCTCGCGCGCGAGGGCCAACCAGATGTTACGCGCCGCGGCTGAATCGCCGCGCGCCAGCGCCATCTTACCCAGCCAAAATCTCGCCGCGGTGCGCTGCGCGCCGCCTCCTGGTGCCTCGATCTCAGCCTGGTACAGCGCTGACGCGCTGTCCAGGCGTCCGATCGTTTCCGCGTGCGCGGCCAGACGGAAACGCGCCAGCGAGGCGCGCTGATCGGCGGCGTAGCGTCCGATCAGATCGCCGTACCAGCGCGAGGCACCCGGCCAGTCATCCCTGCTGTCGAGCATGTCGGCGAGCACGTACAACGCGCTCGGCGCCGCGGTATCGGAAGGGAAGTCGCGCGCGAATCCCGCCAGCGCCGCGATTGCGCCGGCGTCGCCCAAGCGCACGAGCACTCGCGCTCGACGATAGATCGCCAGTTTGCCCAATTCTGAATCGCGAGTTGCGGCCCCGTAGGCGCGGAGTGCGTCGCGCAGGCGGCCGGTTGCCAGCAACAGCTCGCCGTAGAGCAGCATCGTCGCGGCGCTGGAATCACCGGCCCGCAACGCTCGCTCCACGTGAATCCGCGCGTCCCGTGCGGTGGTGCGGCGGTTCACCGCGCGCGCGAGCGCGACATGCTCGGCAGCCGCGTGCGGCGGCAGGGGACCGAGCGCAAGCGCGACGCCGGCGGCGGCATCGTCGCTCAAAGGGTCGCGCGCGAACAAGTCGTAGAGCGCCGCGCGGCTGCGAGCGGTGTCTCCGACTGCGAGCGCCAGGCGCGCCACGTCGAGACCCTTCCCTGCCGCTCGGAGCGCGTCCAGCGCGCGCGTCGTGTCGCCCGAAAGCAGCACTGAACGGGCCCGAGCGAGCGGGACGTCGCGCGCGGCGGGGGCTGGGAGACCGTCGAGCAACGCGCTCGCCAGGACCGTGTCGCGCGTGACACGTGCCTGCCGAAGTCGCAACCAGATGTCGATGGACGCCAGGCTTCCGCCGGCACGCCCTGCGGCAAATGCCGCGGCCGCGCTGTCCGGCTGACCGGCGCCCTCATACGCGAGGCCGGCGCGCACCGCGAGGATGGCCACGCGTGCGGCGGACGCGCGGGAGCGCGCGAGCTCGAAATGCGCCGCCGCATCCGCGTACCGGCCGAGCCCGTACTCCGCCTGTGCGAGCACGGCGAGCGCCTCACCGTCGGCGTAGTCGTTCAGCCATGGCGCACCGATGAGCAAGGCGCGCGCGTGCTCGAAGCGGCGCGTCTGAACTTCGGCCTTCGCGCCTTCGACGATCAGGAGTGCGTTGGGATTGGGATCGCGTTTGGCTGCGGCGAGCAAGCTCTCAGCTAAATGCCAGGGCCTACCGGACAGACGCAGGGAATCCGCGTGATACGTCGCCGTACGGTCGGCAGGTGTGCGAACGACGTCCTGCGCTCGCGCCGTCGCCGCAAGGATCCCCTGCCCCGCGAGCGCCGCAATCCGGAGAGCGGCGCGAAGCGTCACGATCCGGATCGCCTCACGCGCGCCAGCACACGCTGATACTCTGCACGCGACGCCGGCGTCAGGCGGAAGCGGCTGAAACCGGTTTGGTCCTGAAAATAGAGAACGAGCCGCTGCGTGTTGTAGGTCCAGCGAATCACCCGCAGTCCGCTGCGATCCATGCCGTTCGACATATCGAGCATTTCATCCGGCTCGCCGAGGGTGATGAAGACTTCCCCGCGCTCGGTGAGCCAACCCGGCTCGCCCTCGTCCTGGAACCGGACGTTCGCCGCCTGCACGCGGCGAAAATAATCGTCGAGCGCTTCATTCTCGGGCGTGAATGGAATGGGATCAGTCGCCTTCCAGAATTCACGCCAGACCTCAGGGCGCCGGTCCGGCGAAGCGCGACGCAGCGAATCCACCCAATCCTGACGATCGAAATAGCGCAGCAGGCTCGCCATTTCGTCGAAGTTGGTGATCACCCACTGATTCGAAAAACTGACGAGAAAGCGGGCGCGGGTCGTGTCGCCACCACCCGCAGGAACGGCTTGCAGCTCGGCCTGACCAACCGGAAGTTGGCCGGGAGCCACGACAATCGTGCCGTACGCGAGGTCCGTTCCGGCCGCAAGCCGGACCGAATCGCGCCACAGCTCCTTGTCGGCGCCATCCACCACGCGCGCCATGAGCAACCCGGCTCCGGCCCCGTAGCGCTCGATGTAGAAGTGCATCGAGTCGGAGCCATAGGGCAGCGTCGCGCGCGGGTTCGCGACCAGCTTTGGAAGATCCGCGCGCTGGTGCCGGCCCTCGGCGGTGTAGACCGCGACCGGCGGCGTCATGAGCGGCTTGGGCGCAGCAAAGCGTGGCGCCGTGTCGACGCGTTCGGCGCGCGCCACCGCTGGACCATTGCGGTCTCGTACCGTGACCGACACGCGGTACGTGCCGGGCGGCAACGTGACGAACTGCTGGAAAATGATGGTCTCATCGTTGCGCAACGTCTCCTGGAAATTGCGCACGCGGACTCGCTGGTCGCTGCCGATCTGCCGCACCGGGACGACGCCGCTGTCTGCGAAAAACGCCGCTTCGACCCGATACTCCGCCACGAACTCGCCACCGCGACGCTGGAAGCTGAGCGCCTGATTCGTCAGAGAGGCAGAGAACAGGGCGAGCGTCGAATCGGGCGTCGGACCCGCGAGATAGCGGACCGATGCGACGAACGGCAGCGCCCCGCCGCCGACGAGCGATCCCATCGAGCGGTAGATCGCCGTCGCGTCGAACAGCCGCGGCAAGCTGGCGCCGGGCTGGGGCTGGTCGGGCCGGCCGACGCGCTGCCACGACCCACACGCGCCAGCGAAGAAAACGGCCGCGCAGAGCGGCGCCGCACGTCGCATCACTTGCCGAGCCTCAAATCCGGACGTTAGTTTCGCGAGAACTCCCCATGGCCAACGAAAACCTCGCCGGTCGGTCGATCGCCGGCTACCGCCTCCTCGAGCGCGTGGGCGAGGGAGGGACGGCGGAAGTGTACCGCGCTGAGCATGCCGAACGCGGCGCCTGTGCGTTCAAGGTATTGCGCGAGCGGCTCAGGGGCGACCCCACGGTCGTCAAGCGATTCTTGCGTGAAGCGGGGTACGGCTCGCGCGTCAAGCATCCGGGTGTGGTCCGGACCTACGACTTCGGCGAAGCGGACGGGCTCTATTACCTCGCCCTGGAATGGGCGAAGGGGGAGCCGCTCGCCGATTTCCTACACCGCAACGGCCGCCTCGCTCCCTCGGACGCAGTCGCGCTCGCGCGGCAACTTGCGGATGCGCTCGCCGCTGCGCACCAGGCAGGCATCATTCATCGCGACCTGAAGCCCGAAAACATCATGTACGATCGCGCCTCCGGGACCGTCAAACTGCTGGACTTCGGGATCGCGCGTGACGCGGAGGAGCCGGCAGAAGAACGGCTCACGCGCACCGGTTTTTTTGTCGGCACGCTCCAATACGTGGCGCCCGAAGCGCTCTCAGGGGAGCTCGTCGACGGCCGGGCCGACATCTACAGTCTCGCGAAAATCACGTATTACATGCTCACCGGCCGCCATCCGCATGATGGCCGCAGCCCGCGCGAGTTGTTTCAGCAGCTGCTGAGTCAGCAGCCCAAGCCGCTCTCCGATGCCGCCAAGGGCCTCACCTTCCCGCCGGCGCTGGAAGCCGCGGTGATGAAAGGGCTGTCCCGCAATCCCGCTGACCGGCAGCCTGCGGTCACCGCATTCGCGGACGACCTGGAGGCGGGCCTGGCGGACAGCAAAGGTGGACCTCGGCCGCGAGGCTTGCTGGGCGCGCTGAAGCACATTGTTGGCAAGCGCAGTGAATAGTAGTAGCGACTACTACTACCTTAGAGATACTCTCAAGGATCTGCTGCTCGCGCGCTCCGTGCGCCGCGGGGACTTCGTCCTCGCGTCCGGCCGTCGCTCTTCTTTCTATATCGATGCCCGTCTCACGACGATGTCCGGCGACGGCCTCGCCTTGATTGGAGGCTTGGGCCTCGATCGCCTGGCAGTCCGGGGCTGGACGCCCCGTGCGGTTGGAGGCCTTACGCTGGGCGCGGATCCGGTCGCCTATGCGCTCGCCCTCACCGCGCGCCGGCGCGGCCAACTCCTCGATGCCTTCACCGTCCGCAAGCAGCCCAAGGATCACGGCACCGGAAAGCGGATCGAAGGTTGCTTGCTCCCCGGCTTCCCCGTCGTCATCGTCGAGGATGTGCTCACGACCGGCCGCTCCGCTCGCGACGCCATCAGCGCCGTCGAAACCGAAGGCGGCCACGTGCTCGGCGTAATGGCCGTGGTCGATCGGCAGGAGGGTGGACGCGAGGCGATCGAACGCGCCGGCTACCTGGTCGAAGCCTTTCTCACCGCCACCGATCTCGGGCTGTCTCCATGACGTCGCCTTCGCGTCGTCCTTCCTTTGCCGAGCGCGTGCGGGGCTGGCACGACGAAGCCACCGCACTCGAGCAGCGGTTCAAAGACCTCGAGACGTTCGAGCGGAGTCACCGTCGCCGCTGGGCGATCGCGGCCGGACTGCTCGTGCTGGGCGTACTCGGCAGGTTGAGCGGCACAATCGACACGCAACTCGGCACCATCGTGCTCGTCGCGGGTGGGGCGGCCGTGATCAACGCGCTGGTGGGCATGATCAACGAGCGCGGGTGGTATCGCTGGTGGTTCATCTATATGCTGGCGCTGCTCGACGTCGTTCTGGTCAATGTGCTCGTGCTCTGGTTCGGGCACGGCGGCGTGATCGCCGCGCTGTTCATCGCGGTCTTGCCGTACGCCTTCGATCAGGGACAGACCGTCGGCGACTTCCTCGTGCTCGTGACCTCCGTCGCCTATCTGCTCGCGAGCTGGTTGCACGACGGGGGGGGCCTCGATACGAGCGCGTACCTCGAGACGGGAGTCTTCATAGTCGTCGCGATGACGCTCAAGCGAATTCCGGCGACCCTCATCCAGCGCATTCGCCGCGCGCGCAGCGTGATGGGAGAAGCGGAGCAGGGATTCCTTGCCGTCCGGGCCGCGGCTGCCGAGGCAGACGAGCTCGGCTTCCTGGAGAAGAGTTTCAACCGGATGCTCGAAGAAATCGCCGCGACGATCTCCTCGGTGCAGCGAGAAGCCGATGAGGTCGCGGCGTTCGCCGAAGAGCTCGCGGCGGCAGCCGAGCAATTGCACGCCACCACGGAATCCCTCACGCAGACCTCGCAGCGCCTCGCTGGCGATCTCGGCCGTCAGCGCGGGCTCGCCGATGACGCCCGGGGCGAAAGCGCCAAGGCCGCCGACCAGGCGGAGTCGCTGCGGGTGCGCGCGGAGTTGATGCAGGTCGATGCGTCACGGCTCGTCGGCGCCGCTGAACGCGGACGCGAGCGCGTCGCGCGGGCGAGCGCGACGCTGCGCGCCGTCGGTGAAGAAGTGCGGGCGACCGCGTCGACCGTCGCCGGGCTATCCGGAATGTCGGAGCGGATCGGTGTGTTCGCCCAGACAATCGCGCGGATTGCGCGGCAGACGCATCTGCTCGCGCTCAACGCGGCCATCGAAGCCGCCCGCGCGGAGGAGCATGGGGAAGGGTTCGCGGTGGTCGCGGACGAGGTGCGGACGCTGGCCGCCGAGGCAGGGAAGTCGGCTCGCGAGGTCGCCGAGCTGGTCAGCGATCTGCGAACCGGGATCGAAGCGGCCGCGCGCGCGATGCAATCCGGTGAGACCAAGGTACGCGACATCGGTGGCGTCGCGGCGGAGGCGGATGGCGCTCTCCAAGAGCTGCATCAGGGCGTGCAGCTCATGGGCGACCTGGTCGACGCGACAGCGGAAGTCTCGAGAAGCCAAGCCGCCCGGCTGGCGGCGCTGGCACAATCGCTACAGCAAGTCGCCAGTATCTCGACAGCTTCCTCTGAAAGCGCCAACAACACGGCCGCCGCGACGGAGGCTCAGATCACGTCGATGGGCGAGCTCACGACCACGTCGCAGCAGCTCGCGCAGCTGGCCGAGCGGTTGCGCGCCGGGATGGCCCATTTCTCCGTGTTGCGACGCGATCAGCGCACGGTCGAGCATCAGATCCGGCCCGCCGCCGACTAGCGCCGCAATCACCCCGCCCGGAAGACCGCTGTGGCGTTCGGGCCTTGGTCCCACGACCCCGCGTTGAAGGGGTGAAACGCGCGCAGGGCCTCCCGGTACGGGGTGATGAGCAGGTCGATGTAGCGCGCCAGCGCGACATCAAAAGGAAAGCGGCGGCGAAATTCCCCCGCGGTCACGCCCAGCACGGCGCGGAGGTGTCGCCCAAAGCTCTGGGGTGACGAGTAGTCCATCCGATACGCGACGTCCGAGACCGACAACCCCGGATTCTGAAACAGAAAGGAGGCGTGCAGCAGACGCATGCCCGCGAGGTAACTCTTGGGTGACGGAATTGACGCTCGATGAAAGCGCGACATCAACGTGCTCGGTCGTACTCGGAGATGTCGGGCCAGACCACGGACGGTGCTGAGCGCCGGCGCGAGCCGCGCGATCGCTTCGAAGAAGAGCCGCGCCTCTTCGGATGGCTCGCCGAGGGCAGGGACCAGCCGTGCGAGGATCCGCGTGGCAACCGGCGACGCCGGATGACCAACGAGGTCCCGCAATCGCCGCCATCCGTCGGGCTCGGTACAATCAACAGCGGTTCGGACGCCCGTGGCGCCGAGCCGCAACAGTGTCTCGGTGGATTCGCGGTCGTGGCGCGAGACCAGCGCGACGGCGGGGATCGTGGGAAATTCACGTACGAACCGCGCGACCGCGGGGAGCGCCTCGCCGTGGCAGCGATGCACCGAAATCACGACGGCGTCGACGCGCCGGCGCCGGGCTACGTGGAGGGCTTCACGCAGCGATTCGGCGTGCAGTGTATGAAAGCAGCCGTCGCCCGCGGCGTCGATGCGCGAGCGTTCGGTCGCGGGAAGAACAGTGCAGACGGTGACCATGCAGCGTCACGCTAACGCCCGGCTATCAAACCTCGTTCACCGCGCCTGCACCGACGCGACCCACGCGTGAATCCGCGCGTCGAGCGCGTCCAGCGGCAACGCCCCCGCGCCGAGCACCTGATCGTGGAACGCGCGAATATCGAATTTGCTGCCGAGCGTCGATGACGCGTACGAGCGCAGCTCTTTGATCTTCAGCTCGCCGATCTTGTAGGCCAGTGCCTGGCCCGGCCACACGATGTAACGATCGACTTCCACGGTGATGTCATGCTCCGCCTTCCCGGCATTGGCCTTGAAGTAGTCGATGGCCTGCTCGCGCGTCCACCCCATCGTATGGATGCCGGTGTCGAGGACGAGGCGGATGGCACGCCACATCTCGTAGGTGAGTTGCCCGAATTTGCTGTACGCATCTTTGTAGAGACCGAGCTCGTCGCCGAGACTCTCGCTGTAGAGTCCCCAACCCTCGATGAACGCCGTGTAGCCACCGTACCGCCGGAACTCCGGCACTCCCTGTAGCTCCTCAGCCAACGAGATCTGGAGGTGATGCCCCGGCACCGCCTCATGCAGCGTCAGCGCCTCCATCTCCCACTTGGGACGCGCGGGGAGATTGTAGGTGTTGACGAAATAGGTGCCGGCGCGATGCGCCTCAGGACTGCCGCCCTGATAGTACGCCGTCGTTTGCGAGCGCTCCGCATACGGGGGAACCGGGCTCACGCCGTACGTCAGGCGGGGCAGAGTGCCGAACAGACGCACGAGCTCCGGGTCAATCCGTTTCGCGAGATCGCGTGATGCACGGAGCAGATCCTCACGCGTCGTGAAGAAAAACCGCGGATCGGTGCGCAAAAACTGCGCGAAGTCCGCGAACGTGCCCTTGAAGCCAGTCGCTGCAATCACACTGTCCATCAGGCCGCGGATGCGTTTCACCTCCGCGAGCCCCAGGGCGTGAATCTGCTCAGGGGTGAGATCGGTCGTCGTGCTCGCGCGCGCCCGAACGCGATACCAATCGAGCCCGTTGGGAAGATCGCGCATGCCGATGGTCCTACGCGCACCGGGGACGTACTTGTCGCGCAGGAAGGCGCTCAGCTTCTGAAACGCCGGCGCGACGGAATCACGATAGGCGGCCACAGCGGCCGCGCGCAGGCGCTGTTGATCGGCACTACCGATCTCGGCCGGGAAGTGCACGAACGCTGCGAGCATCGGACTGGTCAGCGGGTCTGCGACCACGAGGCTTTGCGCCTGCGCCGGCACGTCGCGCAACGTGATCTGCGGAGGCGTGACTCCGCTGGCGAGCCCGCGCTCGAGCAGCGTGATCGTTTGGTTCACGAGTACGGGCACGGCGCGCAGCCGCGCGATGATGTCCTCATCTTCCCGCACGGTGCCGCTCGGCATCTGCGCGAAAATGCGCGGCACGTCCTGCTGCACGCCGTCAAGCTGGGTGACGGGCATCAACTCGCCGGGGAAGCGAGTTTCATCGAGCGCATCGGTGGCGTTGCGGGCGAAGAGATCGTAGTTGAGTTGATCGGTGGAGCCAAGCTTATTTCGGTCGATAGCTCGCAGCGCCGTCAGCGGATCGTTCAGCTCCCGCTTGCGCCGGGCGATCGCCTCGACCGAGTAATCGGTCCAGCGCGCGTTTTGCCCTGGATATCCCACCGCCGTCGCGTACTCGGGATACTCGTGCATCGTGTATGCCCAGTTCTGGGCGATGAGCTGGTGCAGGCGGACGCTGTCCGGGGGAGCCACTGGCTGCTGCGCAAGAACGGGAACCGGGCAGGAAAGAGTCATGGCCAGCAGGGAACGGAACGCCGTACGCAGGGACATGCGCGACTCCTTGTGATCGAATAGGCTGGGTGCGAACCTACCCGCGCCTCTGACGGGACGCCAATGACCAACCGACGGCTTTTGATCGCGATGTCCACGATGATCGCGCTCCTGATGATCGCCGGCGCGATCAGCTTCGTGCGCTACACACGCAGCCACGCGCCCGACCCACGACTCGTCGCCGTCGCGCCATTCGACATCTTCGTCCCGGGTCTCGAGCGGTGGCGCGTGCGTCTCGCGGTCGGCCTCACCGCCGCTATCAGCGCGCCGCTCGCCGCCGTGTCGCAGGACGTCGTGCGGGAGCGGTGGCACGCTCAGGCGCGTCCCGAAATCGCTGCCCTCGACCTTGCGCGAAGCACCAGCGCCACTCGCGCAGTCTACGGTCGCCTCGATCCCATGGCGGAAGCGCGCGATTCTGTCCGCGTGCAGACGATCGTCATCGACGCCGGCACGGGCCGCGTGCAGCTCGTGTTCGACGGCCCTTGGCCGATCGCCGATCTCGAGAATCTGCCGCGCGCGCTCGCGCAACGCGTGCGCTGATATAGCCTCGGCGAGGTCCCCGCCGTACGTTATTTGTCGTGACCGATCCGTTTGCAGAATTGAACGCGGCACTCGCCGGCCACTACATCATCGATAGAGAGCTGGGTCGGGGCGGGATGGCGCTCGTCTATCTCGCGCGCGACGTGCGCCATGAGCGTTTCGTGGCCCTCAAAACGCTGCGCCCAGAGATCGCGATGGCGCTCGGCCGTGAGCGTTTCCTGCGGGAGATCAAGCTCGCCGCCCGCCTGCAACATCCCAACATTCTTCCGGTTTACGACTCAGGTGCGGCGGACGGCCTCCTCTTCTACGTCATGCCGTTCGTGGAAGGCGAATCCCTACGCGAGCGGCTGGAGCGCGAGCCGCAACTGCCGCTCGATGACGCCCTCCAAATCGCGCGCGAGGTGGCCGACGCGCTGTCGTATGCGCACAGCCATGACGTTGTGCACCGCGACATCAAGCCGGAGAACATCATGCTGTCCGGCGGCCATGCCATCGTCACCGACTTCGGGATCGCGCGGGCGGTGAGCGCGGCGGGCGGCGAGAAACTCACGGAGACGGGGCTCGCGATCGGCACGCCCGCCTACATGCCGCCCGAGCAAGCCGCTGGGACAGGGCAGGTCGATCGCCGCAGCGACATCTATAGTCTCGCCTGCGTACTGTACGAGACACTCGCAGGCCAGCCTCCGTTCACGGGCCCCACCGCGCAAGCCATCATGGCACGGCATTCGTTGGACTCGGTGCCCAGGCTAAAAATCGTACGCGAGGCGATCCCCGACGAACTCGAGACGGTGATCGAGCGCGCCCTCGAGAAGGTGCCGGCCGATCGCTATCAGACGGCCGAGCAGTTTTCCAACGCACTCACGACCGCCAGCACCGGAAGGATCTCGAGGGTTGCAGCGGGACGACGGCCGACGCCGCCGGGGCGTCTACGCTGGCGCCGGCCCATCCCCGTGGCCGGCGGCCTGTTGCTCCTCGCAGCGCTCACCTGGCTCGTCGTCAGTCGCCGTGGCACGGCCCGACCATCCGGTACGGGCATGGACGTGCGTCGTGTCGCCGTGCTGTACTTTCAGGACCAGAGTCCCGACAGCTCGCTGCGCTTTCTCGCCGCCGGTCTCACCGAAGGACTGATCAATCAGCTCTCCCAGGTCCGCTCTCTCGACGTCGTGTCGCGCAACGGCGTGCTGCCGTATCGCAACGTCGATCTCCCGCGCGACAGTATCGCGCGGGCACTCGGCGCGGGGACGTTGGTCGAGGGCACGGTGGAACCGGTACGCGATCGGGTGCGCGTCACGGTACGCCTCGTGGACGGTTACAGCGGTGCGGATCTGTTGCGGCGCGCGACCTTCGAGCAGCCGTCGGCGAATCTGCTTCAGATTCGCGATTCGCTCGCCGGCGAAGTCGCCCGCGTGTTGCGCGAGCGGCTCGGTGAAGAGGTGCGGCTGCGCGAAGAGCGCGCAGGGACGAGAAGCACCGAAGCATGGACGCGCGTGCAGCAGGCCGAGGCGATTCGCAGGGATGGGGAAGCGCTCGTGCAGGCGGGGAAGATGGACAGCGCGATGGCGCTGTTCGCCCGCACCGATTCGACGCTGGCTTCGGCGGAGCGCGCCGATCCAAAGTGGATCGACCCGATCGTGCTGCGAGGCCAGCTCGTCGAACGTCGCGTTCGGCTCACGCGCAACCCGGCTCTCATAGACGAAGGACTCGCACACGCGGCGCGAGCACTCGCCATCGCCACTGAAGATCCCGGTGCCATCGAGCTGCGAGGGACCTTGCGCTATCGGCGGTGGCAGTTGGCCCGTCCGCCCAATCCGCAGCAGGCTGCGGCGCTGCTGGATGACGCTCGGAAAGACCTCGAGCGAGCGACCAACATGCAACCTACCCTCGCGAGCGCCTATGCCACGCTCAGCAGCCTGTATTACCAGACCAAGGATCTTCAGGGGGCGGCGTTGGCGGCGCGGCGGGCTTACGAAGAGGATGCCTACCTCACCAATGCCGCGGACATCCTGGGTCGGCTCTTCTTCACCTCATATGACCTCGACCAGCAGCGCCAGGCGCAGCGCTGGTGCCAGGAGGGCGTGCGGCGTTTCCCCCGAGACTTTCGTTTTCTCGAGTGCCAGCTGTACATGATGACCAGGCTGGAAGACCCGAATATTCCCCGAGCCTGGCGACTGCTCGCCGGGATCGATTCGCTGGTGCCCGCACAACGCCGCCAGGTCATCCACCTCCGGGAGCAGATGCTCGTGGCCGCTACCATCGCGCGCGCTGGCCTCAAGGACAGCGCGCACCAGGTGATCGAGCGCTCCCGCGGCACACCGGAGCTCGACCCCGACCACGATCTCGTTGCCATGGAAGCCTTTGTCCGCACGCTGCTCGGCGAGCAGGATGAGGCGATCCACTTGCTCCAGCGGTACGTAGCCGCCAACCCCGAGCACTCATTTCGCGTTGGGGGCGACATCTTCTGGTGGTGGTGGGACCTGCAAAAACACCCCGGTTTCCAAGCCTTGTCCCGCCCGCGATCGTGAGAGGCTCACTCATCCCACCGGATTAATTCCTCCGTTCGGTTTCACGTAAATCGCTTGAGCGATCGACTGACCCCACTCCGCGTTTATATCCAACAGCGTTGGGTTCGTCCAAAATCTGCGTGTAACACTAGATCATCATTCTCCAGAGGCGTATGAAGTATCCGGCTATCCTCTCACTGCTGGTGATTGGCGTTGTTTCCTGTCACAGCGATCGGCCGCTCCATCCACGAATCAGTACCGATCTCTCCGACGCCAATCACGGAACGAACACCAACCAGTTCTTTTTCTGGCTGCCGCCGATAGTCAATCAGTCGGCGCCCGCGTCACAGGTATTCTCCCAGCAACTGAGTCCCTTCGTGATCATTACGGACGAGGGGCCGGCGACGTCCATTCTGGCCGTGTGCAATCCGCCCGGCACCGTGATACGGACGTTTTCCGGATCCGATATCACCGTGAGCGACGCAGCCTACCACGTGAACTGGCACACGGCTCAGGACAACCTCAATCCCGATTGCAGGTACCGCATCACGGTCAAGACCGCGGGGACGGCACTCGGTTTTGCTGATGTGAACGTCGTGAGCAGCGGCAGCCAACTGAAGAACGTCAACACCGATCAGGACATCCCGCTGCTCGATGATCGCACGTTACCGATCAAATTTTTCATCGGCGTCGGATCGCAATGCACTGCCGGCGTGTCCGACTGCGGTGAGGGGACGGCGCGGCCCGGCCAGAACACCACGATCGTCACCACGAGCGGGCGTGCGGGAATATTTGTTCCGAACGGCGCCGTGACCGAAGAAACAACGATCAGCATCCAATCCGTCGACAACTTTGATGTTCAATGCATTCCCACGTTGCTGCAGCAATTCCCGGGGACACCTGGCGGGTCGGACAATGCCTGTTACGACTATCACAAAGACACGCCGGGGAAGTTTGCCAGCCTCGTGACGATCGGGATCTGCCCCGACACCCGGGCGTTTGCGTTGGATCACCCCACGCTGGACCTGCTGCAAATCTTCCAGGCCGACGTCGTGAACGCACAACAGGTCATCAGAGCGCTCGACAACGTACCAGCGCCGTTCTTGCGGTGCGATCCACATTTCTCGCCTTCGTTTGGATCGCGGCGATCGGTGTTTGGAGATGTCGCCAACGCTCTCGCTCGTCTGATCGGCCCGCGCCCTCTGTATGCGAGCAGCCGGAGCATCATGTTCGATCTCGGCGCCGGCGGCAGCGCGGATGGCTTCAGTCGCTTTACGTGGGCATTCCCGATATCGGGCTTTATCAATTTCGATCTCCTTTCCGATAGTCTCACCCCTATCGCGGCAGGATCGGTCGTTAACTCAGCCTATTCGCACCTCGGTGTCACCTTCAGCCGCACCAGCGCGATCGGTGACTGTCCGGGTACCGATGTCTACGCGAACTCTGACAACGGTCCGCTCGGAGTAGCGCAGCCCAACAACAATGTGAGTGTTTGTCCGCAGGGCAGTCCGTCCGCCTTCAGCGAGCTCACGTCCGGAGCAATCGCGGCGCAGTTTACCGTGCCAGTCGCGCAGGTATGCATCGACGCGACACCAATCCTTCCAGCGGTGCCAGTTGTCGGGGTGCTCGAGGGCGCCTACCTGCAGGCGTTTGATTCGAACGGCCTCGCGTTGAGCCGGCTCGCTGCCAGCGTTTCTCAAGTGACGCAAACGATCTGCGTGCAGCACACGAACGCCGCGAACCAAGGCGACATCGCCGTCGTGCAGTTCGCGGGCGCGGCGACGATGCCCGCCATCTTCGACAACCTCTCCTTCTCGAGAATCGCGATCAGCCCTTAGCCCTTCCGCTTTGCTGCCGCGCCGCGCCTATTGTCGCGGGGAAGCAGCGAGGAGCGGACCTGGCTCGCGATCTCGTCGGCCGTGTGCGGGAGTTGTTGGGCACGCGCTACACTGCGATCACCGCGGTCGCGCGCGGCGGCAACGCTACGCTGTTCGGCGCCTACGATCAGCAGGGCCAGCAGGTGGCGATCAAGGTGCTCCATCCGGAGCTCGCGGTCTCTGTAGCCGCCGATCGCTTTCTGCGCGAGATTCGCTACGCCTCGCAGCTGCATCATCCTCACATCGCGCCGCTGATCGATTCGGGCGAGAGCGATTACCTGCTGTGGTTCGTCATGCCCTACGTCGCGGGCGAGACGCTCCGGCAGGTGCTCCGCCGCGAGCGAATGCTGCCCATCGACCGAGCCGTCCGCCTCGCGACCGAGGTGCTCGATGCATTGGGCCACGCGCACGAGCGTGGCCTGGCACATCGCGACATCAAACCGGACAACATCGTGTGTTCGGCGTCTGGGGTGGGTGCCGTGCTCGTGGATTTCGGGATCGCGCGCGCGATTGCGAGCTCAGGCGAGGACCGTGTGACGCGCAGCGGTTTCGTCGTCGGAACCGAGGAGTACATGAGTCCCGAGCAGGCAAGCGGCTCGCCCGACATCGACGGCCGAACCGATCTCTATTCGCTGGGCGTGGTGCTCTTCGAGGCGTTGGTGGGCCGGCCGCCCTTTTCGGCGGCCAGTGCGGCGGCGGTGCTCGACATGCAGCAGCACGCGCCGCCACCAGACCTCCGCAAGCTGAGACGCGACGTGCCTCGCGCGCTGAGCGACACCGTCATGAAGTCGCTCTCCAAAGCACGCGAGGCACGCTGGCAAACTGCGTTCGACATGCGACAGGCGTTGCTGCCGTATGCGGCGGCCATGTCCTAGCGTTCAGGGCTTCCGCGCAACGCTGCTGGGCGCGCTGAGCAGATCACCGACATGGGTACGAATTCCCACCGGCATATAGGGTGACCGCAGCAGCGTTTGGACCTGCTGGAGACGGTCAGACATATCGGCGCCGCGCCCAGCCTGGCCGTTGACCCAGGCGGAGTAATAGAGCGCCAGCACCTGCACCGGAAGATCGCCAGCGCGCGCGGCCTCGCCGGCCAACTGATCGAGCACGCGCGACGCACGATTCAACTGACCGTCGTGGAAGAACGTGTTCGCCAGCCGCCACATCGAGAGACTCGGCAAATGGCCTTCTTGGCGCGCAATCTCGGCGGCCGCCTGATACTGATCCGCGGCCTGCGCGAAAGTGACCGTGCCGGTGCGGCCGTCGCCGCGTTCGATGCGCGCCCGCACCGCCGGGGTAAGCTCGCCTTCCGACGCGGGAATGCCTGAACTGATCTGATCCCGGTCGGTCGATCCCGACTGGCCGAGCGCGATGACCGGGACACACGCCAGGACGCTACTGAGGAAAGCGACTGCGATTCGCGTTTTCATAATCCACCTCCGTGAGGAACGTGAGTGGGTTGCTGCGTCTGATCTCGCGGAGCATGTTAGGCACGGTCGCTTAACGCTCGATCATCCAAGCGTCATCGGAAAATCATCGCGATGGAGCAGCTGCGCTTGCTGACGTTTGGAGGCCTGGCCCTGTTCGTGGGCGGCAGCTCTACGACAGGTCCGGTGACCAGCCGCCAACGGCTGGCGCTGCTGGCGCTGCTGGCTGTCGCCCGTGACCGCGGCCTCAATCGTGACAAAATCCAGCTGTACCTCTGGCCCGACAGCGATGCGAAACGCGCGCGGCAAGGGCTGAACCAGGTCGTCTACTTCCAGCGACGCCAGCTCGGTGGCCAGGGCGTGTTTCTCGGGCGCAAGACGCTGCGCCTCAATCCCAAGCTCCTGACCAGCGACGTCTGGGAGTTTCAGGACGCGCTCGATGCCGGCAACCCGGAAGTGGCGGTGCGCCTGTACGTTGGCCCGTTCTTGGACGGCTTCTTTCTCAAGGGATCACCGGAGTTCGAGCAGTGGGTCTCCGAGCAACGGCGCCGGTTTGAATCCCAGTGCGCGCTGGCAGCTGGGCAACTCGCCGCGGCCGCGGCGGCGCGAGGCGATCAGCGCCAGGCCCTCGATTGGTGGCGCCGGGCCGCCGAGTTGAACCCGTTCGACACGGAGACCGTGCTGCACCTCGCGGGAGCGTGGGTTGCGCTCGGCGATCGAGGGGCCGCGGTGCGCTGCGCCCAGCACTATGAGGAGGCGTTGCGGATGGAGCTCGGCCTTCCTCCCGATCCGCGGGTAACACGCCTCATCGCTGATTTACGTGACGGAGCTACATGAAACGGAGCTGGTTAGGGACCCTGATGCTCGCCGCGGCCTGCCAACCGGAGGCGCACCGGCTGCTGCTCGTGGATTTCACCCTGGCCGATCCGCTCACGCTCGAGACGACGGCCGCGCCCTGGCACGACGCCGGATACCGCGTCGAGTATCGCCGCTTTTATCCCCATCTCACCCGCGCGGATCTCGCACGCTACCGCACGGTCGTCGTCCTGGCCGGACGCGAGCCGGAGCGCACGTCGGACGCGCTGACGATCGGCGACCTCGCGATCCTCACCGAATGGATCCGGCGTGATGGTGTCGTGGTTCTCGCCTACGAACCCGATCTGAGCGCAACACGAGAGGCCGGGACACTCGATCGCTGGATCATGAACCGCTGGCTCGCAGCCCAGGGCGCAGGGATCGAGATCGGAGAGGATCCAGTCGATGTCCCTGCCGTGCCGCTTCCAAGTTCTTCGCTCGACAACGCGGGCTTTGCCCCGTTCCCGGCGGGCCGCAACCATCCGCTCTCGGTTCGCAATCGCAGTCAGATGCTCGCGCGGGGAACTTCGTACGCGCTCGTTGCCGCGAGCCGGGTCGGCGACGGCTTGATCGTCGTCGCCGGTCGAAACCTCCTCGCCGCGGCTCGGGAAGATCCGCGCACTCGTGACTTTCTCGTCGCGCTCGCGCGCTGGACGCGCCGCCCCGCCGAGTGGGCGACCGTCGATGCCGCCGTGTGGCCGGCGCCGCTACGGCTGGCCAACGCGCCCAAACAAATCCTCGTGCACGCTCCACTCCTGGCTCCGCCGCTGGGTGCCGACGCCATGTTGCTGCCCGAACCGGTCCAGCCTCTCGATCGGGAGGACAAGCCCGTGATCCCGCCCTGGATCGCGCGCCAGGGACTGCGTGTGCTGTGGACCCGCTACAACCCGCAGTCGTTCGAGTCTTCCTTGGACTTCGCCGAGACGGCTGCGTTGAACGGTCTGGCGACGATGGTCCCAGCAGCGGCGCTTGCCGACACGATTGGCACGCGCAACATCTGGCGATCAACCGCGGAGGAATTGCAGACGACCAGCTTCCGCTGGTTCCCCGGTGTGGCGTTGATCGAGCTCCCCTCGGCGGGCGCCGACGAAGTCGATCGACATGGCGATCTCACACCAGTTCCCTGCGGACTCGATTCGCTATTGTGGCGCAGCTCGTTGCGACCGGCGTACCGCACACTCGCTCAGCTCGGCGGCGCGCGTCCCGATGTGCTCGCCGGTGTCGCGCTCGATCTCGACAGCGCGATGACCTTCTATGCCGGCGCGGGTTTCTGCGACGCCGACTACCGAGTCGGGCTCGCTGGGCTCGGACTCGAGCGCGCGGAGCTCGACCGGCTGACGGCGCTGCCTCCTGTCGTCCGGTACGACACGCTGCTCGAGCGCGGGTTCCTGGCGCGCTATTTCACGACGCTGGAGAACGCGGTCGCCGAGCGCGCCACCGCGATGCGCACCGAGGTGCGACGTCTGCACGCCGATGTGCGATTTGCGTTCCGCGCGACGACCTTGCCGGCCGACTGGTTCTCGATCGGCTTACTCCGCGGCCTTTCCAGCCGGGAGTCGCCGGCGCTGTTGTTGATCCGCGAGCGCAATGCCCGCGAGCTGCTGCAGCGCTACAACGGGCGCGGCATTGTGGCGCTGTCCGCCTTCGAGTTAGTGCCTGAGCGGGAACGGCTCTCGCCCGCTGATTGGGCGCGGCTGCGACCAATGGTGTTCGGAGAGCAAGCCGGCTTCTGGCTGGACGGCACGGCTTCAGACAGCTTAGCGCGTGTCATTCGCCGCTTTGCAAGATGAGCCTTGCCCAGGGCCCCGGGCGACCGGTAGTTTTCCTGCCGTTGGAAGTGGTGGGGCCGATGGTCGCGGTAGGCTGGCTGAAGGGGTCTATCGAGGAAAGTCCGAGCTCCACAGGGCAGACCGCCAGGTAACACCTGGGCGCCGCGAGGCGACGGAACAGGGCCACAGAGAACAGACCGCCCTTGTATCCAAAGGGTAAGGGTGAAACGGTGGGGTAAGAGCCCACCGCGCGCCTGGCAACAGGCGTGGCACGGCAACCCCCGGTCGGAGCAAGGCCAAATAAGCAGCGAGACCCGGCCCGGGTCGCTCGAGCTGCGGGTAGGCCGCACGAGATGGCTGGCGACAGTCATCCCAGAGAGATGACCATCTGCTCGTACCAACGAGTAAACAGAACTCGGCTTATGGTCCCACCACTTCCTCTTTTGTGACCACGAAGCCTGCCGCCGCGCCCGCCGCGCCCGCTGCGCCCGCCACGCCATATCCTCCGCACTGGGAGAACGTCGCCGACCTCCGTGTCTTTCGCACGAGCGCTGAAGAGTGGGAAAAGCTCATCGGCTGGCGCACGGACATGCGCAAGCGGGGATGGAAGCTGCTCAAGATCACGAGCGAAGGCGCCGAGGTCGTGGCCATTTTCGGACGCACCAAAACCAAGGACTAAGATGCCTCGCCTCCTATTTGCCCTGGCGGTGCTCGCCACGGCCTGCGCATCGCATAGCCGCCCCTCAACGCCTGGGCCTGCAACGCCGCCGGCAGCTCCCCCGCCGCCCGCGCCACCACCTCCAGCTGCACCCCCAAAGGTGAGTTCGGAAGTCGTGCGGCTGGGACCGAGCGCGCTGCGCTACGTGTCGCATCAGGTCGTTCACATCGACCAGGAATTCCAGGGCATGCGGCAGCCGTCTGACTTTGGGCTGCGCTCGTTCTTCCGGGTGACGATCGCCGGTCCCGCAGACAGCGCCGGTTATGCCACGACCGTCACCGTCGATTCGATCGTCCCCGACTCCGGCTCCACGGTGCCGATGGGGCTCAATTTGTCGGGGGCCAAGGGTCTGTCGTTCATGGGGCGGCTGCGCCCTACCGGAGAGTTCCGCAATGCCGTAGCGTCCGACACCACCGCACCGGCCCAGTTACTGGCGCAGATCATCGGCTCGTTCCGGAACTTCTTCCCGCGGCTCCCGGCGAATGGCGCCACACTCGGCGCGACCTGGACCGACACCGTTACATCGACCGAACGCACGGCAGGAAGCGTAACGGTCACCAACATCAGTCACGCGCACGCGGCCGCGTGGGAACAGCACAACGGCGTGCGCTGCCTCCACGTCGACGTGACGTCCACGTTCACGATTCAAGGCTCGGGTGAGCAGATCGGCCAACCGTTCGACATTTCTGGATCGGGACTGCGCAGCGGCGTGGACTACATTGCCGTCGATGGCCGTTACATGGGGGGCGAAGCACACGACTCCACGTCGATGACGATTACGCTGCCCGTGCAAGCGACTACGATCCCTCGCACGCAGGTATCGCGATCGACGGTGACGGTGCTGCCGTAATGCGCGGTTTGGCGGTGCTACTCGCTGCGCTAACCGCCCAATCGCTTAACCTGCTAGCCGCACAGGTCGCTTCCAACCGCTCCGCCGCCTACCTCTTTCCAACCGACGTCCATGACGCCCGCGCCATCTGGATCAATCCTGCCGGCCTTGGCACACTGCGCGAAGCGTCGATCTACGCCGAAATAGGAGTCGGTAATCCCGGCGCGCGGGGGCGTCTGCGCCAGATCGACGCCGGCTTCAACTCTCGCGGTCTCGCATTCGCCTATCAGCGCGACATCTTCGATAACAAAGTGCGCGGAAACACCTACCGGATCGGACTGGCCGGGGGGTCAGGTGGTCTCGCCGCAGGAGCGGCGGTCGCGCGTTATCGCGGTGACGGCGCCCATTCCACCGGTTGGGATGCCGGTCTGAGCTACACGCTGCCCTCGGGACTCACGGTTGGACTCGTCACCGCGAACATCGGCCAGCCGATCGTTCGCGGTCTTCTCCAGCGACTCACCTATGTTCCGGGTGCCACCTGGCATCCGGCTCCGCTGCCGGCGCTGGCGTTATCGACGTATGCTCGCATCACGCCCGATTCGATCGCCGCCTACGCGTTCGGTCTGAGCTGGCATACTCCGCGGACGGCGATGGGAATGGTTCACCGCTGGCCGATCGAAGTCATCGCCCGGCTCGACACGGATAGAAAACTGCGTCGCGGCGAATTTGCGTTCGGGCTATCGATCGGGAGTCAGGACCGGGTGGGCATCGTCGCGACTACGCCGGGCGACGTCTCACGCGTGGACGAGGCGAGCCTTTACGGGGCTTCTTCGCGGGAACCCGCCGGGGGGAGGCACTAGCGGGGCGCACCGAATCCTCCGCGTCACGGCGATTGAGCTGCTTGTCGAGCTGGACCATGTCGCGGAACGACAGACTGCGAAACACCGTGTCCGCCAGCTCCTTCGAGCGGGTCCCGTGGATCACCAGCCGGAATGCCAGCCCTCCATGCACATCCAACCCCATTTGCGTACGGACGCTGTCGCGCGCATAGGACCGCACCTCGTGTGGTGTGACGACCACCGTCCGTCGCCGGGTGAGCAGCAGCAGCGTCGAGTCTTCCTGGCCGGCAGGCTCATACGCGGACAGCGCGACGTCACCCACGAGGAGCGCACGACGCGCGCGCAGCATGCGCGTCAGGCTGTCCGGGAGCGGCGCGCGCGCCGCGATGCGCGGCGGCTTGCTGAAGACGTAGTACGCCACGGCCGCCGCGCCGCCGGCGAAAGCGATGAAGAGCAGACATCCGGCAACGCTCAGGCCCACCAGCGATCGATAGAACATCAACCGCAGCCGGCGGCGCAGCGGCACGCGCACTTGGTCTCGCGCCGCAGTCGGCAGCGCGCCCACCAGGGCGCGGCTGACTTCGGCCGCGGTCTGAAACCGCTTGGCGCGATCCTTCTCCATCATCCGCTCCAGCACCACGGCCATCTCTTCCGGCACATCGGGGCGGTGGCGGCGAATCGGCTCCGGCGGCTCGGTCAGTTGCTGGGCGAGAATGGCCGCCGAGGAAGGACCTTCGAACGGCGGCGATCCGGCGAGCACATGGTAGAGCACAACGCCGAGCGAGTAGATGTCGGAGCGGCCGTCGAGCTTGTCGCCCGATGCCTGTTCGGGACTCATGTACTCGGGTGTCCCGACAATCATCCCTTCGCTGGTGAGCTGGGTCGAGCTGGGGGTCTTCGCCTGAGCCGCCTGCGCCGCTTTGGCGATCCCGAAATCGGTCACCAGGACGTGGCCGCTCTTGTCGAGCAGGATGTTGTCCGGCTTGATGTCGCGGTGGACGATGTCGTGGCTGTGCGCGTAGGCGAGCGCGTCGGCGACTTGCCGGGCGATGCGGGCAGCGTCGCCTACGGACAGCTTCTTTTGCGTCTCGAGGAGTTGGCGCAGCGACGGACCGTCGATGCACCGCATGATGATGTAGAAGATCTCGTCCTGGCGGCCGACCTTGTAGATCGGCACGATGTGCGGATGCTCCAGCCGTGCGACCGTCTGCGCTTCGCGCAAGAACCGTTCGGCGACCACGGGCGATGGCGCGAGCTCCACGTCCAGCACCTTCACCGCGACATCGCGATTCAAGACGTTGTCGCGCGCGCGAAACACACTGGCGAAGCCCCCCTCACCCAGCAGCGGGCCAACGGTAAATTCCTGTCCAAGCGCTTGTTGCAGGCGCTGCTGGAGGGCTTCGAGATCCATGGCGGTGCAAAAAGCTAGGATTGCACGACGGGTTGTGCTAGGGACCGGCGCGTTTTGCGTCGTCTGGTTGCTCGGCGTATGGCCGCCACCGGTGTGGTGGCGCGATCATGAGCCGCGGTGTACCGCGATGATGCGCTTACGGACGGACTGTCGGAAGGACGGAAGGACGGTACGTCAATCGCCTGCGATCCGATCGGCGGTGCTGGAACGCATGGTGATCATCGCGGAAGACTCGCGATTCAAGACGCATCACGGCATCGACTTTGTCGAGTTGCGTGACGCGTGGGCCGCCGGCAGTCGTCGCGGCGCGAGTACGATCACGCAGCAACTGGCGAAAAACCTCTATCTCTCTCCGTCGCGCTCGCTGCCGCGCAAACTCAAGGAAGCGGTGACCGCCGTGCGGCTCGAGCTCGCGTTGAGCAAAGACCGTATCATGGCGCTGTATCTGAGTGTCGCGGAGTGGGGGCCCGGCGTGTGGGGAGCGAAGTCGGCGAGCGAAGCCTATTACGGCGAGCCGCCGTCACGACTCACGGAGGCTCAGGCGGCGGCACTCGCGGCGACGCTGCCGCAGCCGCGGGCGTCCAATCCGGCGTTTCGGCCGGAGCGAATGCTCGCGCGCCGCGACTTGATCCTGGCGCGCTACTACGGCGGCAAGACGCCGGTCCCGCCGGTCCCGCCCGACGACGATTCGATTCCTGTTATCCCACCGATTGAGCCGCCGGTGATTCCGCTGGATTCGCTAATCCACCAACCGTAGCGGCATCACGAGGGCCATGTAGGAAGCGGGATCGTTCCATCCCACCGGTTCGATCGTCGCGGCGCGCTCCGGTGCCTTGAACGTGAAGCGGACCTCGTCGGTCGGCATGAACTTCAGAATCTCGAGCAAATACGTCGCGTTGAAGCCAATCTCCAGCGGCTCGCCTTCGTAGGTGACCGAGAGCTCGTCCTGCGCTTCTCCGAGATCGGGTGTCTGCACCGAGAACTTCACATTGCCGCCCGAAAACGCGAGACGAATGCGGTGCGTCTGGTCGCTCGCGACGACGCTCATGCGCCGCAACGCGGCGGCCATGGCGAGCTTGTCGACGGTCGCCTGCTTGTCGTTCTCGCGCGGGATCACCTGCTCGTAATTGGGATACGGCCCTTCGATGAGACGCGAGAACACCAGGGTGCCGCCGGCGCGGAAGCCGATGTGGTTGTCGCTCTTGGCGAGCTCGATCTCGGCATCGCCGGGGTAGAGCCGGCGGATCTGCTCGAGCGCTTTGGGCGGGACGATGAGGTCGGCGGTGGACCCACCGGTCGCCGGCACGTCCATCTTGGCAAGGCGATGGCCGTTCGTCGCCACCATGCGCATACGATCGGGGCGGAGCTCCCAGAGGACACCGTTGAGGATCGGGCGGCTCTCTTCGGTCGATGCGGCGAACGCGACGTGTCCAACGAGCTTATGCACGACGCCGGCCGCCGCCTTCCAAGCCTTCTCGAACTTGACCACCGGGAAGGAGGGAAACTCTTCGCGCGGCAGTCCCAGCAACTTGAACTTCGACCGGCCCGATTCGATCGAGACGCGCGCTTCGCCGGCGGCCGTGACGCGCACAGGGCCGGATGGCAGCTCGCGGGCGATGTCCACCAGCTTCTTGGCCGGTAGCGTGACCGCTCCGTCCGCATCGACTTCCGCGGGGACCGTCGTGCTCACGGCGATGTCGAGGTCCGTGCCGGAGAGTCGCAGTCCGCCGGCCTGTTTCGAGGCTTCGACGAGGACGTTGGCCAACACCGGCAGTGTGGTCTTCGCGGGAATTGCCGCCGCCACGGCGGCGAGGCCTTGCTGAAGCTGTTCCCTCGTGATCGTAAACTTCATGCGAGCTGCGACGTCTCCAGAAATGGGGGTAAGTCTTACTACTGCTCTTCTATATAGAACTACTAGTAGTAGTAGTAGACAACGGGGATATGTGGGTGATGCTGCTAAAGCGCAACCAGCACATCACCTGTCGTTCATCACCTGATGTTGGTGCGTTGTTGGGACTGTTGGCGCTTTGCGGATAGCGCGGCACCTTTCCCCACAGCCCACATCCCTCGCTGTTTCCCACGCCACTTTGTTGGCTACAGTGCGGACAATTCCTGGCGTGCCATTTCGACGCGCTCTTTGAACGTCCGGTCACGCATCATCTGCCGCTCGACTTTGTCCACGCTGTGGATGACCGTGGAGTGATCGCGGCCGCCGAACGCCTGGCCGATCTCGACGAGCTGCATGCCCAGCATGTCGCGGGCGAGGTACATCGCGACCTGGCGCGGAATTGTGAGCGTCTTGGTCCGCGCCTTCGAGCGTAGTCCTTCGGGCGTCACGCCCCAGCGCCGCGCCACCACTTCCTGCACGCGATCGATGCTCGGTGCCGATTGACTGCTGCCATAGCCCGACCCCTCTTCGCCCTGCCGGATCTTGTCCGACAGCGCTTCACGGGCCAGCTCGATCGTGACCTCGCGGTTCTTGAGCGAGGCGAAGAGGAGCAGCTTGATGATGCACCCCTCCAGCTCGCGCACGCTCGAGCGGATGTGCTCGGCGATGAAGCGCAGCACGTCGTCCGGAATCGTGAGCTCGAGATGATCCTGCTCCGCCTTCTTCCGGAGAATCGCGATGCGATGCTCGAGATCGGGATGGCCGATGTCGGCGACCATCCCCCATTCGAACCGCGAGATCAGCCGGTCTTCGAGGCCGGGAATCTCCTTGGGCGGGCGGTCCGAGGTGAGCACGATCTGTTTGTGCGCCTCGAACAGCGCATTGAACGTGTGGAAGAATTCCTCCTGCGTCATTTCCTTCCCTTCCAGGAAATGGACGTCGTCCACCAGGAGGAGATCCACGTCGTTGCGGTAGCGGCGGCGGAACTCGGACATCGTGCGGGCGTGAATCGACTCGATCACGTCGTTGATGAACTGCTCGGCGCCGAAATACTGCAGGCGGGTCTCGGGGTTTTTCTCGAGCACCGCGTGCGCGATCGCCTGCATCAGGTGCGTCTTGCCGAGCCCCGTCGCACCGTAGATGAAGAGCGGGTTGTATGTCTTGCCGGGCGCTTCGGCGACCCCATGCGCGGCCGCGGCCGCGAGCTCGTTCGATTTTCCGATGACGAACGTTTGGAACAGATAGCGTTCGTTGAGCGGCGTCGTGGCAACGGACGACGCCGTCGCCGTGCCGCCTCCGCCACTACTGCTCGGCGGCGCGACGAAGAAATCCATTTGTGGTCGCCGCTGTCGGTCTTCCTGCACGCGAAACACGACCGCGGTCGGACGGCCGAGCACGCGTTCGGCCGCGCGCGCGAGCAGCGAGGCGTGCTTCGATTCGTTCCACTCAGCGGCGAACTGATCGGGCGCGCCCAGGATCAGGCGTCCCTCATCGAGTGCGATCGGCTCCGATGGCTCGAGCCAGGTTCGCACCGTCGCCTCGGGGAGTTCGCGTCGCGCTTCCTCGAGGAGACGCTTCCAAGCTTCGTTGACCGATTGCTCCATTACGATTCGAATTTGAGGAAGGACGTCGAGCAAGGGCGGCCCGAAAGTACGGGCGCTCTGTGGAAAAGTCAACCTTGACCGTCGTGTTACGAGTCGGGTAACTTTCCCGGCCTTACACGAGGAATTTATGGGTCCGACATATCGGCCGCGAAACCGGCGGCGCATAAATAAACATGGTTTCCGCGCGCGGATGAAAAACGTCTGGGGCCGCGCTACGCTGTCCCGCCGCCGTAAAAAAGGTCGCAAGCGTCTCGTCGTCAGTATTCCATCCAAACACCGGAGCCGGTAAACGAGCGAGCGGTACCCGCGCCGCGTGCGCATCACGCGCGGCGCGGAACTCACCGCCTGCTGGGACGCAGCGGGGAGCCAGCGACGGCGCACTCAGCATCTCGATCTCGCCTGGCGTCACAGTGACTCGGGTCATGCGCGTCTGGGACTCATCGTGCCACGCCATCAGTCCTCAGCGGTTGCGCGCAACCGCTTGCGGCGACGGCTGCGAGAGATTCTGCGCCGCGACTTGCTGCGAAACCTTCCAGCCGTGGATCTCGTGATTCGTGCGAAGCGCTCCGCCTACGCCGCCCCGTTTGCAGTCCTGCGCGCCGAATTGGCTGGAGTGCTGGAGACGCTGATATGACGCTGCGCCACCTGCCACGCTTGACGGTGATGGCACTCATCCGTGGTTATCAGCTCACGCTGTCGCATCTGGTGTTTACGCAGTGTCGCTTCGAGCCATCGTGTTCGCGCTACACGTACGAAGCGGTGGAACGCTACGGCGCGCTGAAAGGCAGCTGGCTGGGTGTGCGTCGCATACTTCGCTGTCATCCGTTTCATGCGGGCGGCTACGATCCGGTTCCCTAAGTGAGCACGGAGCGCAGAATACTGCTCGCGATCGCGCTGATGATCATCGTGGCGATCGCGCCGTCGCTCATCTGGCCGCCGAAACCGACGGCCCGACGGCCGAACGGTCGGACGGCCGATTCGAGTCACGTGGTGTCGAAAGCCGCGGATTCCAATGTCACCGCTGCTGGGCCGTCCGGCCGTCCGGTCGTCCGGCCGACACAAACCGCCGACACGGGCCGGATCGTCTGGGTCACCTCGCCGCTGTACCGTCTCGGATTCTCGACCCGCGGCGGCCGGCTCGTGTCAGCGGAACTACTGAATTATCAATCATTTGCCCCTGGCGATTCGGCGCGTCCGGTGCAGCTCGTGCCCACCGACGATGCCTTTCTGCGTCATCGCCTCATTGTGCCCAGCGGCGATACCGTGTCGCTCGACGATTGGGATTTCAAACCCACTCCCGACGCGCCCGGACTCGTGGTGCACGCGGGGCAGGCAGCGCAGTCACTCCATCTCGAAGCCGAGCGTGGCGGATCGCGCGTAACGCTCGAGTATCGATTTGCGCCCGATGAGTACCGCTTCGAGGTGCGTGGCAACGTCACGGGGCTGAGTAGCGGCGGCGCCGTGCTGCTCCTTGGACTGTCGAACGGTTTGCGCTCCGCCGAAAAAGACTCGCTCGACGATTACCGCCACTATGCCGTCGTGACGAAAGCATCGAAGGCCGAGCGCACCGATTTCTCCAAGCTGCGCCCCGATCAGCGCGTCGTGCTCGACGGGCCCTTCGAATGGGTCGGCGTGAAGTCCAAGTACTTTTTCACGGCGGCACTCGCGCTCGAAGAGGGTCAGCAAACGTTCGGTGGCGCGATCGCCGTCGGCGGAGCGCGCAGCGGTCGTGCCGCCTCACGCGCATCCGTCTCGATCACGATGCCCGTCGCGCCCGCGGGCGGTTTCCACTACCAGGTGTACGCGGGTCCGCTCGACTATCGCCAGCTATCCCGGCTCGGCCACGATCTCGATGATGCCAACCCCTACGGCGGCATCTTCCGTCCCATCATTCAGCCGGTCTCGGTGTTCGTCGTCAACATCCTGCTCTGGATGCACGAACGCCTGAACCTCGCCTACGGGTGGGTGCTGATTCTGTTCGGCGTGATCGTGCGCCTGCTGCTGTGGCCGTTGAACCAGAAGGCGATGGAGTCCGGCATCCGCATGCAGGCGGTCGCGCCGTTGCTCAAGGAGACGCAGGACCGCCACAAGAACGATCCCGAGCGGCTGCAGCGCGAGATGATGCGCATTTACAAAGAGAACAAAGTGAATCCGTTCGGCGGTTGTCTGCCGATGCTGCTACCGATGCCCGTGCTGCTCGCGCTCTTCTTCGTATTCGCGAACACGATCGCATTTCGGGGGGTGCCGTTCCTATGGCTCCCGGATCTCTCGCGGGCCGATCCCTATCGCATCATCCCCGTGATGATGGGGCTGTCGATGTTCGCGCTCTCGAAGATCGGGCAGATCGGCGTCCCGGCGAATCCGCAGTCCAAGATGATGTTGTACTTCATGCCGGTCTTCATGACCGTGCTGTTCCTGAACTTTGCGTCGGGGCTGAATCTGTATTACGCCTCGCAAAACCTGTTCAGCATTCCGCAGCAGTACATGATCGCGAAGCGTCGCCTGCGAGAGGCTCCGGTGGCCGGTGGTGGAGCACGCGCGCCGACTCCGGTCAAGACGTAGCTGCTCTCCGACCCGATTGTCGCGCTCGCGACACCGCCCGGTCGCAGCGCGCTTGCGCTGATTCGTCTCTCGGGTGCCCGAGCCTTTTCGCTCGCCGCTCGCTGCCTCGAGCCATTCCATCCCAGTCCGCCGCGCACCGTGTTTCGCGCGCGACTCCTGCATCCCGACTCCCGGGAACCGGTTGACGACGTGCTGGCCGCCTGCTTCCCGGAGCCGCACTCCTACACGGGCGAGAACGTCGTCGAGATCTCGACGCATGGCGGTCTCGTCGTGCCGGCCGCGGCCGTCGCCGCGCTGGTCGCCGCGGGAGCACGCCCAGCGCAGCCCGGTGAGTTCACGCGCCGCGCCGTCTTGAACGGGAAGATGGATCTACTGCAAGCCGAGGCGACGGCCGATCTGATCGATGCCGGTTCTCCTGTGCAGCGGCGCCGCGCGCTCCAGCAGCTCGACCGCGGCTTGTCGAACCGCTTGGCCGCGCTGCGCGCTGAGATCTTGGAGCTCGAAGCGTTGATCGCGTACGACATCGACTTTCCGGAAGAAGATGAGGGCCCGGTCTCGCCCGAGCGCGTGCGTGGTGCGTGGTGCGTGGTGCGTGATCGTGTTGCTGCCCTCTTACAAACCGCGCCGGAAGGCGAACGGCTACGCGAAGGCGCCTTGCTCGTCATCGCCGGCCGTCCGAACGCCGGCAAGTCGTCGCTCTTCAACGCGCTGCTCGGCACCGAGCGCGCGATCGTGACGGAGATTCCGGGGACGACGCGCGATGCCATCGAAGCGCACGCCGTGATCGAAGGCTTTCCGTTTCGGCTCGTCGACACCGCGGGCCTGCGCGACAGCGACGAGCGCATCGAACGACTCGGCATCGAGGTGAGCCGCAAGTATCTCGCGGCTGCCGACCTCGTGCTGTTCTGTGAAGAGCGCGACGATCCCGCGCGCGACGCGTTTCTCGCGCAGGTTCAGGCGCCCGTCGTCACGGTCCGTACCAAGGTCGATCTGTCGGGCGGGGTCGGAGTCTCGGTCGTGACGGGCATCGGCATCCCGCAGCTGCGCCGTCGTCTCGCTGAAGTAGCCTTCGGAACGCTGCTGGCGTTAGGCGACGTGGAGCCCGTCGTGACGCGGGCTCGTCACCGCACCGCGCTCGAGCGCGCGCTGGTCGAACTGGAAGGATTCTCGACCGCGCGACAGTCGGGTGTCGACGCGGCCGCAGCTGCCACGCATCTGCGCGCGGCTGTCGCGGCGCTCGACGACCTCATCGGCGCGATTACGCCTGAGGATGTATTGGACCGCGTGTTCGCGGCATTCTGCGTGGGGAAGTAAGCGCCTCGATCAGCGTACGCGCCTTGGCGAGCGTCTCCTGATATTCCGCGGCGGGCTCGGAATCCCAGACGATGCCCGCACCCGCGTGGAACGTCGCCCCCCCCTCACCCTCCCGGATCACGATGGTGCGAATCGGTATGTTGAGATCCATCGCACCGGTCACCGAGACGTAGCCGATCGCGCCACAGTAGACGCCACGCGGGGCACGCTCGAGCTCCGCGATGATTTCCATTGCGCGGATCTTCGGTGCGCCGGTGATCGATCCGCCGGGAAAGGCGGCTCGCACGAGATCGAACGCATCGGCCCCGTCCCGCAACACGCCGGTGACGGTCGAAACCAGATGGTGCACGGTCGGGTGCGACTCGAGCGCGAGCAATCGCGGCACGCTCACCGATCCGGTGCGGCAGACCTTCCCCAGATCGTTCCGCAGCAGATCGACGATCATCACGTTCTCGGCACGATCCTTCGCGCTCGTCTGGAGCTCGCGCGCGAGCTCGGCATCCTTCGCGGGCGTTGCTCCGCGCGGCCGGGTGCCCTTGATCGGACGCGCTTCGACCAGACGCGAGCCTGCATCGATCCGCAGGAATCGCTCGGGCGAAAGGCTCGCGATCGCCATGCCGTCGTAATCGAGATATGCTCCGAAGGGCGCCGGATTGCGCGCCCGCAGCCGCCGGTACAGCGCCAGCGGTGACCCCGTGAACGTGGCCTGAAATCGCTGCGCCAGATTGACCTGATAGACATCGCCGGCGGCGATGTAATCGCGGATCCGGCTGACGCGCGACTCGAAGTCGGCGCGCGTGAAGTTGGATTGCGGCGGCGCGGGTGTGGGTCTGGGACTGTCGGCGACGGCGTGGCCGGATGCAGCCAATCGTTCTTGTACCCACGCGAGTCGCGCCGCCGAGGCTTCGCTGATGCCGGTCGAGATAATCCACGCCTTGTCTTCCAGGTGATCCCAGGCGATCACCCAGTCGTAGAGGCCAAGCACTGCGTCTGGAATCGAACGCGAGAGCCCCCCCCGGTCCCCAGGCGGACGGCGGACGCGTTCGAGCTCCGCACCCCAGTCGTAGCCGAGGTAACCCGCGATCCCGCCTTGGAACGGGGGGAGACCCGGCAGCGGCTCGGATCGGTACGGTGCCAGTAGCGCGCGCGCCGCCCCGAGGGGATCCGCTGTCCCCGGCGTCCGCACGACCGCCACCGGATCGGCGCACAAAAACGAAAAACGGCCCAGCGCTCCCTGGGCCGAACTATCGAGAAAAACGAGGTGGGGAAGTCCGCTGAGCCGGACGCACGTGCTGAACGGATCGGGCGCTGGAACGAGGGGGACGGCGAGCGTCACGAAACGACGAATTTCTTTTTCGTACCGCGCAGGGCGCTGTTTCCCGATGGCCGCCACAGCGCCGTCTGCTCGATCAACTGCGCCAACTCCACGTCGCTCGCCGTGACACCACCGGCGCTATGTGTCCACAGTTTTACCCCGACCTTGCCCCAGCTCACGGCGAGATCCGGGTGATGATCCGCCGCTTCGGCGACGAAGCCTATCGCGTTGACGAGCATCAGCGTGGTCGGCCAACCGTCGGTCTGATACTCACGGACGATCGCGCCGTTCTCGAGTCGCCAATGCGGGAGCGCCTTTAAGCGCTGCTGGATTTCAGATGGGGAGAGGGAAGCAGGTTGTGCCATGCTCAGTCCAGGATCTCACGGTAGCTGGCCGACTGTCCGAAATTCTCTTCCACCTCGACTTCGAGCGCCTTGAGATGCACCACGCCGAGCTCGGCGCGCACGCGACCGGCGAGATACTGCGCCAGCATTTCGACCGTGGTGTTGGGAATCGGCAGAATGACGCAATCGCCGGCCGGAAAGACGTAGCGCGGCTGACCGGCAAAGGCCACGCGCACGCTGCCGTTCTCTTCGGAGATCGCGAGCTGCGGGTTGTCGCGCGGCAGCAGGACGCGATGATCCAGCTCGGCGGTGAGACTCCGCATCAGCTTCTTGATGGCCGAGAAGTCTACGACAAACCAGCTGTCCTTTTCGAGCCCGCCTTCGACCACCACACTGGCCCGATAGTTGTGGCCGTGCAGCTTCTCGCAGCGGTGACCGGCGAACGTGATGAAGTGCGCGGCCGCGAAGACGAGATCTTCTTTGGTGATGGCGACCTTGAAATCGCCGCGAGTACCCATGCACGGAATCTACTCGGGTGGAGGCGCCTCGCCGGTTGCCACCCGCCAGACCTCGTCGGCCAGCCATTCAAGCCGCTGTTGGGCGTAGTCGAGCTCCGCTGGCGTCATGGCCTTGGCGCGGCGGGCGATTTCGCGGGCGTGGCTCAGGAGCTCGTCCAGAACCTCCCGCAGCGGCCGGTTGCGGCGGCGCTCCGGGGCCCCTTCGCCTGTTGCCGGCTTAGGCCGTTTGGATTCCCGAGGCACGGTCGTCCGCCTGCCGCAGCTCCTCCGCCGCCGCCCTCACCGTCGATGCGGCGCCGTGTTCCCCCAGATAGTTCTCAACCAGCCGCGAGCCGAGATAGTAGCCCGAGCGCTCGGGAAGCACTTTGCCGGCCACCAGTCGTGCAGCCGGGCTCGTACCGCCCGAGAGATAGCGGAGCCTGAGTCCGAGCCCGGAGCTGTCGAGGTCATTCGTCGCAGCGCGCCGCAGGAAGACGTCGAGCTCGCGCAGCCGCCGATACTGGCGGCGATTGTAGCCGAAGTACTCCCACGGGTCGAACCCCGGCGCGATGACCTGCGAGGCCGCGATCGCGACGCCCTCGTTGACGATGAGCTCGCGCAGCGTGGCGCGCGATCCCAGCTCCCAGCCGTCATAGTAGCCGCCTAACTCGTCCACCAGCCGGCGGAGCGCCGCGCGGCTCGACGGCGAGGTGTAGCGCAACGCATGCGCCACCTCGTGCGCGATCCACAGCGGCAGCAGCTGCGGCTCGAGTCCCATGCCATAGGTCTGCGCATTCGCGCGTCCCGTGAAATGCTCGAGGCAGACGAACGCGACGCCCCGGCCGCCGACGACGAGCTCGCCGGCATTCGCCGCGCCGACGCCGACCATCAGATAGAGATCGACGGGACAGTCGGCTTCCAGGATCTCTGTCGCCCGGCGGAGCGCATCCTCCGCGATGGCCACGACGTCCACGTCTTCGAGCAAGCGCTTCAAGTCCGATCGATCGGCCCGGAGCGCGTTTTCGATGATGGGCTCGGCGTGCGGCGACTCGGGGTCGAGCACGTAGTTCTGCCAATACGCGCCCAGTATGGGGCGATGCCGATCGAGGTACTCGTGGTAGGCCGCTGAGCGATCCGCGGCAGACAGCGTGGAGAGAAACTCCGGAATGAGATTGACGAGCATGGAGCGTTAGCGCGCGCGCGCGCCGACCCAATCTGGGGAGCCCGTCAGCGGATGGCAATCTCGAGCGCTACCGACTCCGACTTGACATTTCGCGACAGGTCGGTCACCGCGACAGTGACGCGATAGCGGCCGGGCGGCAGCCGGTCGGGCTCGATGACGAGCTGCTGTATCGCCGTGGCGCCAATCGCGTCACGGTCGAATTCAAAGACGATGGGTCGTGCGGCGGCGCCGAACATTGGCTCGAAGCTGTACCGCAGATGGTAATGCGATCGGCCCGTCGGATCGGTTGCGAGTCCGTAGATCTCCATATACGCGGCGAGGGGCGTCCCGGCTGGATAGGTGAGGTCGGCCGGCATGCCGCGCAGCGCCGTCTCGCGGTCTGGAAGCGCCGTGTTCCGGTCTATGGGCGCGAGCGCGAGACTCGACAACTCGAGACGGAGCGGCGAGAACCATGGTACCGTCATGGCGCGACGAATGCGGCCGAGCACGCCCGCCGAATCGACGTCGAGTCCGAGATCGTACCCGCCGGGCGGCACGGTCAATTGCAGCAGGCCCCGCCCCGTGGCGCGCGTCGGCGTGCCATTCGCGTCCCACAACACGACCGCCGCGGAATCGCCACGCGCTTTGTAGTACGCATCGGTCAATCCGGCCGCCGCACTCTTGAAATAGGCGCTCCAGGCATGGGCGACGAGCGGAGCGGGGAGCGTAGTGCGGTCGGTGTGGATCAGGAGTCGCGCGTTGCGAACCTGGTCGGTTGTTACCGGTTGGAAGTACTCTCCTTTGCCGAACAGGATGTTGAGCGGACCATCAGGTGTGAAGTACATCCACGATTCAGCATCGAGGCAACTGCTGCACGTGGGTATCGCGAATCCGGACCGCGCCAAGTCCGTCACACAATTGGCTCGGCGATCCGGAGCGCCATGGCGGAGGTAGATCAACCCCTGTGCGGTCAGCCCCGCGCGCGCCGCGAGCCGCAGCGCGGTGTCCTGAAGCGCTTCGACGCGGAGCGTCGCAACGAGCGCGTTGAGCTCCTGACCGTCCTCGTAGGACTTCAGGGCGCGGGCCCACTTCGAATAGTAGATCGAGCGCTGGGGGTGCGAGAGTCGATAGGTGCGCCGCGCCTCTGCCTGCCGCGCGTAATGCTCTTCGAGACGCTCGTTCTCCGGTGTCAGCAAGTTCGGGTCGCGCTGCTGCCAGAACCGTTCGTAAAATGCTCGTCGATAGCC
>DATGVZ010000094.1:0-6906 GCA_035299765.1 Gemmatimonadales bacterium | reverse complement strand
GGGGGGCGGGACGGGAACGGCGGCGGATTACTTCAACCTCAAGATGGACGCCGATCAGCTGCACCGTCAGCGCGCGGCGATCACGCGCGTGCTGGCGCTGTCGGGGGACTCAGCGTCGATCGATGCCTTGGCATACATCGGGGCGGTCCAGCAATCCCCCGATCTGCAGCAGGCGCTAAAAGAGCTGGTCACGAAGCGCGCGGAGCTGCGCGCGCTCCGCTATCGCTATACCGATGAGCATCCGTCGGTTCGGAAGGTCCTCGGCGACATCGCGGAACTCGAGCATCACACGATCCCGAGCCTCGCACAGGTGCTTCTCGCCGATTTGACCGCGCGTGAAAACGCGTTGGCTCCGGAAATCGCAGCCGGCGGGCACCAGCTCAAGGCGATCCCGCAGCGTGCGGTCGAGGAAGCCCGCTTGCGTCGCGACGCAGACATCGCCGCCGCGATCTACACGAACGTCCAGGCGCGCCAGAGCGAAGCGCAGCTCGCCGAGGCGAGCAGCACGCCGGACGTGCGGATGCTCGACGCCGCCGTCGCCCCGCGCGCACCCGTGAAGGCGCCCGATTCGCGACTGATCTTCCTCGGCGTGCTCGTCGGATTGGGGCTCGGTGTCGCCGGCGCGGTCGTCGCGAGCCGGCTCGACCCGCGCGTGCGCGACGCCGATCAGGTGACGGGCGAGATGGGGTTGCGGATCCTCGGCATGCTGCCGCACGTGAAGAACCGCGACGCGGGACCCGACGATTTGCAAGTCGCCCAGCTGATCGAAGCGATGCGCAGCGTGCGGTTGAACCTGATGCACGCCTACGGCCCCAGCCGGCCGCTCGTCATCACGGTGACGAGTCCGGGTCCCGGCGACGGCAAGTCGTTCGTCTCGACGAATCTCGCGCTCGCCTGCGCGCAGTTTGGGCAACGCACGTTGCTGATCGACGGCGATTCCCGCCGCGGCAACCTGCATCGCGGCATCGGGGTGCCCCGGTTGCCCGGCCTCACCGATTTCCTGGCGGGTCGCGCGGCGTTCGAGGCGATCATGCTGCCGTCGCGGTATCCATACCTGCAATTCATTCCTGCCGGGAAACGCCTACGCGAGTCACCTGAGCTGCTGGGCTCGCCGGCGATGGCACACCTCATGGAGCGGGTGCACCCCGAGTTCGATGTGATCGTGGTGGACAGCCCGCCGCTGGGCGCCGGTGTCGATCCGTGCACGCTGGGCACGCTGACGGGCAACATGATCCTCGTGCTGCGGACTGGCGCGACAGACCGTGACGTCGCGCGCACGCATCTCACGATGGTCCGCCACCTGCCAATTCGCATACTCGGCTGCGTGGTGAACGACGTACGTCCCGAGGGGATGTACGGCTACTACGGCTATTACTACCTCGCGGGCTACAACGGTGAGGCGGCTGAGACTGAGCCGGCTCCTGCCGGCGCGGGAGTCGCGATGGTGCGGCAACAGCAATGATGCATCGCGACCACAAAATCGCTCGCTCGCGGCGAGCGCGCCCCTTGTAAGGAGGAGGATTCCCCGGCCCAGAAATTGAGACTGGCCGGTGAGAACGAGAGTCAGGGGTTGGGGGAATGCTGTGTCGAGCGTGCGACGGGGCGGAGCAGAAACCCGAGCGGAGACGCCGCCAGGCGGATCAATGGTGCGATCGCTGCGGGCATCTCCTTGGCGTTGAGGAGTTGCAGCAGCAGGCCAACCAGAAGCGCTCGCAGCTCGCGAAGTTCGGCCTGGATTGGCCCGCTCCGCCGCTGCTGAAGCCCAACGAAAGGACGTAAGTCTCCGGATGTGCGGCATTATCGGATACACGGGGAGGGGAGATCACGAAGCAGCTCCGATATTGCTGCGCGGACTGAGCCGGCTGGAATATCGCGGCTACGATTCCGCCGGACTGAGCGTCGCGTTGGGGCCCGGCCGCGGACTCGTCACGCGCAAGCTCGCGGGCCGGGTCGGCGCGTTGCGCGAGCTCTGCGAGCGGTTGCCGGCGCACGGGTCGAGCGGCATCGCCCACACACGCTGGGCCACCCACGGCGCTCCCACCGCGCGTAACGCGCACCCGCATTCCGATTGTCACGATCGCATCGCGCTGGTCCATAACGGCATCGTCGAAAACGCCGAAGTCTTGCGAGCGGCGCTCACGCAGTCCGGTCACTGCTTCGCGAGCGACACGGATACGGAAGTGCTCGCCCACCTGATCGAGGAAGCGAGTGGCGATACGCTCGAGGAGCGTGTCATCATCGCGCTCGGACATGTCGTCGGCACGTATGGACTGGCCGTCCTCTCGACGGACGAGCCCGGCAAGATCGTCGTCGCGCGACAGGGCTCGCCGGTTCTCCTCGGGATCGGAAAAGACGAATACCTGGTTGCGTCGGATGCGTCCGCCATTCTCGAGCATACACGCTCGGTCGTGTACCTGGACGACGGCGACATCGCCGTCCTGACACCTGATGGCTATCAGGTGATCGATCGCTCGGCGCAGGTGCAAGAGCGTGCCGTCGACGCGCTGGCGTGGGATCTCGAAGCCATCGAGCTGGGCGGTCACGCGCACTTCATGCACAAGGAGATCGCGGAGCAGCCCGAGACGATTCGGAGCACGCTGCGCGGACGGCTGATGGGCGACGGCAGCGTCGCGCGACTCAACGGTTTGAACCTCTCACCCAGCGAGTGCGCCGAGCTGCGGCGCATTACGATCGTCGCGTGCGGCACCTCCTGGCACGCGGGACTCGTCGGCCGGCAGATCATCGAGGATCTGGCGCAGATCCCGGTGGCGGTCGAATACGCATCGGAATACCGCTACCGGAAACCCGTGCCGCACTCGGGCGACGGCAATGGATCAACGCTGACGATCGCGATCTCACAGTCGGGCGAGACCGCCGACACGCTCGAGGCGATGCGTGCCGCCCGAGCCACGGGGTCGCGGGTCGTCGGGCTCGTAAACGTGGTCGGCAGCACGATCGCGCGGGAAGCGGACGGCGGCATCTATCTGCACGCGGGGCCCGAGATCGGTGTGGCGTCCACGAAGGCCTTCACATCCCAGATCGTCGCACTGGCGCTGCTGGGCGGCTATCTCGGCGCGCAACGCGGGATGCCCTCCGCGGTCGCGGACGAGCTGGTCTGCGGCCTGAGCCGACTCCCCGATCTGGTCGCGCAGACGCTGGAGCTCGAACCCGAAGTCCAGGAGCTCGCCGGGCGGTTCGCGGAGGCACACAACGCCCTGTATCTCGGTCGCGGCGTGAACCTGCCGGTGGCGCTCGAAGGGGCGCTGAAGCTCAAGGAAATCAGCTACGTCCATGCGGAGGGGTATCCCGCTGCCGAGATGAAGCACGGGCCGATCGCTCTTATCGATGACGAGATGCCCGTGGTCTTCGTCGCTCCGCATGATGCGGTGTATCACAAAGTCGTGTCCAACATGCATGAGGTGCGCGCCCGCGGGGGACGGATTCTCGCGGTGACGACGCAGGGAAATGGAGAACTGCACGGCCTCGTCGATCACGTGCTACGCGTGCCGGCGACGATGCCGCTGCTGTCGCCGGTCGTGACGGTCCTTCCCCTACAGCTGCTTGCCTACCATACCGCCGTCCTGAGGGGCTGCGACGTGGATCGGCCGCGCAACCTCGCCAAGAGCGTTACGGTGGAGTAGCCATGCGAATACTGATTGGCTGGCTTTGGATTCTGGGTTGCTGTGCGACGGCACTCGCTGCGCAAGACGGCAACTCGCTCACGACGCGTTCGGGTCTCCAGGACGAGCTCGCCCGTCTCCAGCGCGACCCGAAACAGCAAGAGGCCGCGGCACTCATTCGCGGGCGGCTCGACAACGGCGATTTCCAGGCCGGCGATCGCATCGTGCTGCGCGTCGACAGCGAGCCGCAGCTCACCGACACATTCACCGTGAGCGACAATCTCGACCTCACGCTCCCGCAAGTCGGCACGATTCCCCTGCGGGGCGTGCTGCGTTCGGAGCTCACCGAGACAGTGAAGACGCATGTGTCGCACTACATCCGCGATCCGGTCATCGAAGCGCATCCGTTGATGCGACTGCTGGTCGAAGGGCAGGTGGTGCGGCCGGGCTATTACGGCGTCGCCCCCGAGCATCCGCTCACGGACGTGATCACGGCCGCGGGTGGCTTCGCGCAGGGGGCCAAGGTCAAGGACGTGCGGGTCGAGCGCGGCCCAACGAAGATTTGGGCCGGGACGTCCCTGCAAGAGGCGATGGGCCGCGGCTACTCGCTCGACCGGCTCAATCTCCGCGCCGGTGATCGCGTCTTCGTCCCCGGGCACGGAGACTCGGCAAGAACGCTGCAACTCATGAGCCTCGTGGCCGCGCTGCCGCTGACGATACTCGCGGTGACGAGAGCGTTTGCGCACTGACTTGCGCGTGCTCTCGGTGGTGGGGGCGCGGCCGAACTTCATGAAGTTGGCGCCGCTCGCCCACGAGTTGATGCGCCGAGAGATGCCGCACGTCATCGTCCACACCGGGCAGCACTACGATGCGGACATGTCGGAATCCTTCATCCAAAGTCTTGGCATCCCCAAGCCCGATTACAATCTCGCGGTCGGCTCGGGCACGCACGCGCAGCAGACGGCCGCCATCATGCAGCGCTTCGAGCCCGTCTGTCTCGACGTCAAACCCGATGTCGTCCTCGTCTACGGCGACGTGAACTCGACGGTCGCGGCGGCGTTGGTTGCAGCGAAGGTTGGAATCCCGGTCGGACACGTCGAAGCGGGCCTGCGGAGCCGCGATTGGACGATGCCGGAAGAAATCAATCGGGTCGTCACTGATCGTTTATCACACTACCTCTTCATCCCCTCGCGTGATGCGGGTGAGAATCTGCGAGCGGAGGGCCTTCCGGCTGACCGCATTCACTTCGTCGGCAATATCATGATCGACTCGCTCGTGGCGTTGTTGCCGCGAGCGCGGAAAATGAACGGTCACAGACACCAGCCGTATGCACTCGTCACGCTGCACCGGCCCGCCAACGTCGACGACCCCGACACCCTGCGCGAGCTGCTCGAGACCCTCGCTGAGCTGGGACAAGAACGCCAGATTCTCTTCCCGGTGCACCCGCGGACGCGGGCTCGGATGCGAGAGCTCGGTTGGAATGGAGCGCGGAGCGATAACGGAGTAGGGGTTGTCCTACTTGACCCCGTGCCATATGAGGAGATGTTGAGTCTGGTCTTGGGAAGCGACATGGTGATCACGGACTCAGGCGGTCTTCAGGAGGAAACGTCGTTCCTGGGCGTCCCCTGCCTGACGGTGCGACCCAATACCGAGCGTCCGATCACGTGCACCGAAGGGACGAATCGCCTGGTGGCGTCCAAGCGGGAGCCGCTACTCCAGGCGGCACGGCAGGTGACCCGGCGGACCGCTCCGCCCACGATCGAGCGGTGGGACGGATTCACCGCTCGCCGGATCGCGACTGTATTATGTGATAGCGCCCGCTTCGACTGATCTTAAGGATGAGGGGGGAATCCGGATGGCGTTGCGGTTGGTGCTCGCGGATGACCATCTGGTTTTACGGCAGGCGCTCAAAGCCCTTCTCGAGCGCCGGGGGCTCGAAGTCGTTGCCGATGAGGCGGATGGCCGGGCGGCGGTGGACGCCGTCCAGCGTCTCGCTCCCGACGTTGCAGTATTGGATGTCGCCATGCCGGTGCTGAACGGGGTGGACGCCGCCCGTGAGATCGCCCGGATTGCTCCCGGCTGCCCCGTTATCCTGCTCTCCGGCGTGGACGACGCGCGTTTCGTAAAGGAAGCCCTGAAGGTCGGCGTGAAGGGATTCGTCCAAAAGAGCCAGGGGGCCGACGACTTAGTTCGTGCGATTGAAGAGGTTCGGGGCGGGCGGCTCTACGTCAGCCCCGGAGCCTCCCAGGCCATCGTGGACGCCTGTGCTGCGCCAGACGATCACGGCGACCACGGCTCTCATCTCACCCCCCGGGAACGCCAGGTACTGCAGCTCGTCGGCGAAGGGAGATCGACCAAGCAGATCGCCGAAGTGCTGCATATCAGCGTGAAAACCGCCGAATTCCATCGTGGCCGCCTAATGAAAAAGCTGAACGTGCACGACACGGCGAACCTCGTCCGCTACGCGATCCGCGAGGGCTGGATCGCCCCCTGACCCAACGTCTCGAAACCTAGTAAAATTCCCAGGGTAACAGTCTTCGCCCCCTACACCCATACGCCCGGGCGGATGCCTCTACAACGGATGACTCCGATCCCGCTGCAGCAGAGGAGCGGGGGCGGATCGACAAACTCCACGTCTCATTCCCCACATGCATATGGAGGGGACGCGCGCTGCGTCCCTTGCAAAGTTCTCAAGGCCGCGTCGCGAGCGGTGCTGTCGCGTTGGACCCGGCGGCCACGCTCGACCGGACCCGACGAAGTCGCACAAGTCCTCGGCCTGATCGACGCCGCGACACACGAGGCGTGGTTCGACAGCGAAAAAGCGGATGCGCCGACGCCCGAAGTCGATCCGCGCGTCAAATCGTCCCTCGGCAGGCGGCTGCTCGAGCAGCTGCGCGGTCAAGTCGTCGAGGGGTGGCGTGACGGCGGCGTTCCCGACGCGGAGCTGTTGCCACTGATGGTCGCGATGGAGCGCGTGCGCGTCGCGATCGAGCCGAGCTGGGCCCAGACGTTTGCGCAGAATCTCTCGGGGTCGGACGGGCTGGCGCTGTTGATGGACGTCGCGCACGATCTGCGTTCGCCGCTCACGTCGATCCTCGTGCTCGCCGAAACGCTGCAGCGCGGCCAGAGTGGTCCCGTGAGCGAGGTCCAACGTCGCCAGCTCGGTCTCATCTATACCGCGGCGCTGGGACTGTCGTCGGTGGCGAGCGACATCATCGAGTTCACGCAGGGCGGCGATCAGCTCGTCGATCAGGAGCCGACCGTCTTTTCCGTGAGGGCGATGATC
>DATGVZ010000093.1:0-3173 GCA_035299765.1 Gemmatimonadales bacterium | reverse complement strand
CTGGAACCCTTCAAGCGATTCGTGCGGATGCTGCGGAGTCATCTGGACGGCATCCTGTCGGTTCTCAAAACCTAGGGACCCTTTCCTGACGACTTTTGCAAAACCTTTCCCCCCTCTGGAGTGAAGTTTTGCAAAACCTTTCCCCCCTTCGGGGCCGGGTTTTGCAAAACCTTTCCCCCCTCGCCTGACCGCGCGATAGAGGTCTCCTGTGCTGGGCAGCGTCCCAGACCAGGAGGCATCGATGTTTCGCGAGGTCACGATGATCGAACTCAAGGAAGTACTCCGACTCTGGGGCAAGGGCCTCCCGAAGAAACGGGTGGCCGCCCAACTCGGGTTGGATCCGAAGACGGTCCGGCGATATCTGAAGGCGGCGACGGCGGCCGGCCTGCACGCGGACCGTGACCCGATCAGTGACGAGCAGGTGCGCGACGTGCTGCTGGCGCTCCATCCTGCCGGGGGGCGCCCGCGCGGGGATGGCTGGACCGTGTGTGCCGAGCAGCGCGAGGCGATCCGGCGGTGGTTGGCGGGAGGCGTCCGCCTCACCAAGATTCGCAAGCTGCTCGCCCGCCAGGGCGTGCGGATCGCGTACCCCACGCTCCACCGCTTCGCGGTGCTGGAGCTGCAGTTTGGCCGGACCTCGCCGACGATTCCCGTGCTCGACGGCGACCCCGGCCAGGAACTGCAAGTCGATACGGGCTGGGTGGGGTGGCTCACGCTGCCGCTGATCGACCCCCGCAAGCGCCGGCGCTTTCGCGCGTGGATCTTCACCGCCGTGCGGTCCCGCTATCGCTTCGTCTATCCGACGTTCGAAGAAACGACCGCCCGCGCGATTGAAGCGTGTGAGGCCGCGTGGGCCTTCTTCGGCGGCCGATTCCACGTGCTGATTCCCGACAATACGAAAGCGATCATTCTCGAGGCCGATCCGCTCGCCCCGCGCATCACGCCCGCGTTTCTCGAGTACGCCCAGGCGCGCGACCTGCACATCGATGCGGCGAGAGTGAGACATCCCCGGGACAAAGCTCGGGTCGAACGCGCCGTACCCGGCGTCCGCGACGATTGCTTCGCCGGCGAGATCCTCACGACGCTCGAGGACGCGCGCGCCCACGCGCTCCAGTGGTGTCGCGACGACTACGGCTGGCGGCCGCACAGTCGCACGCAGCGGCGGCCGCGCGAACACTTCGAGGCCGAGGAACAGGCCGCGCTGCGGCCCGCGCCGACCACCCCCTATGACGTCCCGCTGTGGAGTGAGCCCAAGGTCGGCCGCGATCAGTTGGTGGCCGTCGCGAAGGCGCTCTATTCGGTGCCGTATCGGTACGTGCGGGCGTACGTGACCGCCCGCGCCGATCAGCAGATCGTCCGCTTCTACCATCACGACGTCTTGATCAAAACGCACCCGCGGCAATCGCCGGGGGGCCGATCGATTGATCCGGCCGACTATCCCGTCGAGCGCAGCGTCTACGCGATGCGCGACGTCGCCGCCCTCCAGCGCCAAGCCACCAGTCATGGCGAGGCCATCGGCCGCTACGCCGCCGCGCTCCTCGACAGTCCGCTGCCCTGGACGCGCATGCGACGCGTCTATGCGCTGCTCGGGCTCGTCCGGCGCTACGGCGCCGCTCGCGTCACCGAGGTCTGCACGGCGGCGCTGGCGGCCGACCTGGTGGATGTCCGACGGCTGCAACGCATGCTGGAACTCGCGTCGACGACCACGCCCGCGTCCAGCCCCTCGGCGCGGGTCATTCCGCTCGGGCGCTACCTACGACCCGCAACTCAATATGCGCTGCCGCTCCGTCCGGCCGCGCCCTCGTCTGAAGGAGGCGAGTCCGAATGACCACCGACATCATCAGTCCCGACTTGAAAACCATCCTGCGCCGGCTCCGCCTCTCGCGGATCCTGGACACCCTGCCCGAGCGCCTCGTGCTGGCGCGGCAGCAGAAGATGCCGCATCAGGATTGGCTGCTGCTCATCCTCAGCGATGAAGCCACCCGCCGCGACAGCCTGGCGGTCACGCTGCGCGTGCAGAAAGCCTCCTTGGATCCCACGATGCATTTGGAAGCGTGGGATCCCAGCGCCAAGGTCACGTTCGACCGCACGCTCCTGAATGAACTGACGTCCCTGCGGTTTCTGGACAGCCACGCCCATGTCGCGATCGTCGGGCCGGTCGGCGTCGGCAAAACGTTTCTCGCCCACGCCCTCGGACACATCGCTTGTCGCCGCGGCGCCAATGTGCTCGCGGTGCGAACGGAACAGATGCTCAAAACGCTCAAGCAGGCGCGGCTCGATCGCAGCTATGAGATCGAGCTCCGCAAAATCATCAGCGTGGACCTGTTGCTGCTCGACGATTTTGCCATTGATGTCCTCGACGCGACCGAGAGCCGCGACCTCTATGACATTTTGCTCGAGCGGTATCGGACCGGGTCGATCGTGGTGACGTCGAACCGCGGGCCGGACGAATGGCTCGCCACCTTCGCCGACCCGATTCGCGCCCAGAGTGCCATCGATCGCTTCACCAGCAATGCCTATGATCTGATCATCGAAGGCGAATCGTATCGGCCGCGTCTGAAACCGCGCCTCGCGCCCGAGCGCACAGAGCGTGCGCGATGACCCGTCGTCGATGCCGTCGCGCCGATCGCGGTCATCGAGGGGGCACCGCTCCTATGGCCGCGGATCCGATCGCGCGTCCTGCGGCCACTGGTACGGTCGAGCTCGCCCACGCCAACACGCGGTCGGCTCATGTGCCGAAGACGGCTATGGAAATGCCGCGCCTATGGAAATCAAAGAACGATTTCCACAGCCGCTTGGAAATCTCGCACAGCACGCGAGATTTCCACATTCCCACAGCCGCCTCTCGTATTCGATCACGAAGAACCAAGACAACAGACACGGACCGCGATACGCCCCGTGGCACGTCTCTCAAGGAAGGGCTAGACTTTCGATCGGCGAGTAGGACACGCTAGCGGCGCGTTCAGGCGAGGGGAACAACTCAGGGGGGAAAGGTTTTGAAAAACTAGGGTCCCATCCTTCTGAAAACCGACAATGGCACCGCACTTCAAGGGAAGAGAAACCGCGCTCCGAGGGAAATACACCGCACTTGAAGGGAAATGCCACCGCACTCCGAGGGAAACAAACGGCAGCCAAGTTGTTGACAGTTCTCGGCCAGGCCGCCATCAGATCTT
>DATGVZ010000092.1:0-18434 GCA_035299765.1 Gemmatimonadales bacterium | reverse complement strand
TGGGCGTCGACGCCGCCGATTTCAACAACGACGGCCGGCCCGACGTGATCGTCGCCGACATGCTTCCCGACCAGGAGAGAATCCTCAAGACGTCCGAGAACTCCGAAAGCTGGGACATCTACAACCTGAAGCTGGAGGCCGGCTACCATCCGCAGTACGCCCGCAATACGCTCCAATTGAATCGGGGCCGCAACCGTTTCAGCGAGATCGGCTACCTGGCGGGCGTGTACGCAACCGACTGGAGCTGGGCGCCGCTCTTCGCCGATCTCGACAACGACGGCTACAAAGACCTCTTCGTCACCACCGGGATCTATCGTCGCCCCAATGACCTCGACTACCTCGCCTATGTTGGCACGCCGGCAATGCAAGCGGCCCTCGCCAAGGACATGGGTGCGGTGAGTCAGGCATTGATCAGGAAGATGCCGCACGTCCCCATCGCCAACTACGCCTTCCGCAACAACGGCAACCTGACCTTCACGAACATGGCGGACGCGTGGGGCCTGGGACAGCAAGGATTTTCGAACGGCGCAGCGTATGTCGACTTGAATAACAGCGGCGCCCTGGATCTCGTCGTGAACAAGATCGACGCGCCCGCCGCGATCTATCGGAACCGGGCCCGCTCAATCAACGGCAATCACTACCTGCAGGTGGTGCTGCGCGGCGCGGGAAAGAATACGGCGGGCATCGGTGCCAAGGTCATAATCAAAGAAGGCGGCAAAGGCGGCAGCGGCGGCAAAGTGCAGATGCTGGAGCAATTCCCCACACGCGGATTCGAATCCTCAGTTGATACACGCCTGCACTTCGGGCTCGGTCGCTCGACGGAGATTGACTCGCTCACCGTGATCTGGCCCGACCGGCGCTATCAAGTCCTCACGAATGTGCCGGCCGACCGGACGCTGACGTTGTCGCAGAATGATGCAAAGGGTCGATATCACTATCCGCGCGAGCCGCTGACGCCGCCGCTCCTCGCGGACATGACCGATCGCGTCGCGCTCGATTTCAGGCACCACGAGGACGCGTTCTACGACTACCACCGGCAACCGCTGATCCCCCATCTCCTCTCGACTGAGGGGCCAGCGCTGGCCGTGGGTGACGTGAACGGCGACGGCCTCGATGACATCTACGCCGGCGGCGCCAAATGGCAGGCGGGACGTCTCCTCATTCAGAATCGAGACGGCACCTTCCGCGCGAGTAATCAGCCCGCGATCGCGGCGGATAGTCTCGCCGAAGACGTCGATGCGGTGTTTTTCGACGCGGACGGCGACGGCCATCCCGATCTCTATGTTGTGAGTGGCGGCAACGAGTTTTGGGGCGACGACGACGCGTTACAGGACCGGCTCTATCGGAACGACGGAAAAGGCAATTTCCACCGCGATCCTGGCGCCCTGCCCCGGTTCGCGGAAAGCGGCTCCTGCGTCGTGCCGGGCGACTTCAACGGCGATGGCCACGTCGATCTGTTCGTCGGCAGGCGCGCGTTGGCCCGCGGCTACGGCCTTCCTCCTCGCAGCTATCTGCTCGAGAACGACGGCACTGGGCATTTCCGCGACGTCACCCGCGAGCTCGCTCCCGGACTCGTGAACGTGGGCATGGTCACGTCAGCCGCCTGGGTGGACTACGATCACGACGGCAAGCTCGACTTGATCGTCGTAGGCGAGTGGATGCCGATCCGTGTCTTTCATCAGGAAAACGGCCACTTCGTGGACCGGACTTCCGACGTAGGGCTTGCGGGCACCGAGGGCTGGTGGAACACCATTCAAGTCGCCGACCTGAACGGTGACGGCCGGCCCGACCTCGTCCTCGGCAACCTCGGCCTCAACTCGGGCCTTCGCGCGTCGGCGGACGAACCCGCGCATCTCTACGTCGGGGACTTTTTCCAGAACGGCGCCCTCGAGCAGATTCTGACCTCGTACAAACACGGTGTCAGCTATCCGCTCGCCGGACGCGATGAGCTGCTGGAATTGCTGCCACAGCTGCGCAGCCGCTATCCCACCTACGCGTCGTTCGGCGGAGCCCGAGTCGAAGACATTTTCAGCGCCGCGGAGCTGAAGAAGGCGTTGCGGCTCGAGTCGCACACGTTCGCCAGCGCCGTGGCGCTGAACCGTGGGGGGGGACACTTCGAATTGCGGTCTCTCCCAACGGAAGCGCAGTTCGCGCCGATCTACGCGTCGGCGGTCGCCGATTTCGACGGCGATGGGCATCCGGATCTTATCGTGGCGGGCAACCTGTACGGTGTCGCCCCCGTCGACGGCCGCTACGACGCGAGCTACGGCCTGCTGTTGCATGGCGATGGCAACGGCAACTTCGCAGCGGTGGACATGGACCGCAGCGGTCTCGAGATCGACGGGCAGGCGCGGCACATGGCCCTGCTCAAGCGAGCGACTGGCGAGACGCTAATTCTCGTAGCGCGCAACAACGATCGATTACAGGTAATCCGGCCGCGGCGTTATTCCTACCCTGAAGGGTGCGCTTCAGCTTGTGATTCTAGACACTAGATGAGATAGCCCCGCTTCATCAGGTTGTGGCCGGAGGCGGCATAGCCGGCCTGGTCAGGCAAGTGCCATCCCATCGCATCGGCGAGCCGGTCGTACACGTTGAACAGCGTGCAGACCTGAATCGCGTCCTCTATCCCTTCATCTGATATACCGGCCGCGCGCAGCGGGGCGACGTCTGTTGGGCGCACGGAATCGGGCTGCAACGTGAGTTTCTCGAGGAAGCCGAGGGCGGCCCGCAGCTTGGCGTCGATAGGCGCGGTGCGCCAATCGTGCAGCACCGCTTCGACCACCCTATCGTCCTTCAGGGCCAGCGACGCGACCGCGCCGTGCGCGCCCGTTCAGAAGACGCATTGATTGAGTCGCGAGGTGAACGCCGCGAACAGCTCCCGTTCGCCAACGCTCCATTGCGACGGCCCACGCATGACGGCCTGCGTCCAGTCGCACATCGGCCGGCCCCACAATTCCGGCCGGTGCAGGATCGTCTTGACGACGTCTGGAACGCGCCGGCCGCTCACCAGGCGGATGAGCAGGAGCTTCAGCTTCTCGGGGAAGCGGTGGCGGTGCTCGACGGCGCGCAGGCGCATCAGTCCGGCTCCTCGCCGCGCAACGCAGCCATTCCTTTATCCAGTCGATACAGTGCGGCGCCGAGTGCGGCAGCGACGGTGATCTCGAACAGGGCGTCGTCGGAGTGACCGGCGCGCTCTAATTCCGCGACATCTGTGTCGGTCACGTTGTACGCGTGGCGCGCAACCTTGTCGACGTATGCCGCCAGCGGCCCGGGAAGGGTACCGCGTTGCATAGCGGCACGACGCAGCGACGCCGGCGTTTCACCGGGTGTGTCGAGGACGGCGGCCGTGAGTCGTTTGCGAAAATCGTCGTAACGCATGCCGATAATCTATTCGTCGCCGGGTTCTTGACACCCCCTGTCCCGGCGTGCCTTTTGGACGGCGTTCACCCCTCACCGTAAGGCTTAAGCCCGAGAGGATGCACATGAGGCGTTCAACTCATTTTGCCAGTGCGCTCCTGGCGATGTTGCCGCTATTGATCGCACCGTTGCATGCGCAACAAACACCCACCAGCACCATTCGCGGACGCATCACCGACTCCACTACAAGACAACCAATTTCCGGCGTGACCATCACGGTCGACGGCCGCAGCACGCTGACGCAGCCGGACGGTCGCTTCGTGATCGCCGGCGTCCCCTCCGGCGCGCATGCCGTGCGAACGCGAATTATCGGGTACGCTCCCGTCTCGCGCGATGTGACTGTGACTGAAGGACAGATAGTCGACGTCGATTTTACGATGGCACCTCAGGCGATTGGCTTGTCCGAGGTCGTCGTGGTCGGCTACGGAGAGCAGCGCGCCGGCAACATCACCGGAGCCGTGACGCAAATGGATTCGGCGGCGTTCAACCGTGGTCGCCTGATCAGTCCCGAGCAGCTCATTCAGAGCAAGATCCCCGGCGTGCAAGTTGTGGACAACAACGAGCCGGGCGGGGGAATGTCGATCCGCATCCGCGGCGCCACCTCACTCGATGCGAGCAGCGAACCGCTCTACGTGATCGACGGAGTGCCGCTGGGAATCGCGAGTGGACCGGGAGGCGGACTCTCCGCGGGTCGCAACCCACTGAACTTCATCAATCCGAACGACATTGAAACCATAACGGTACTCCGCGACGCGTCGGCGGCGGCGATTTACGGCGCGAACGCGGCGAACGGTGTCGTTCTCATTCAGACGAAGCGCGGCCATACGGGTCCGCAGTTCGAGTACAACGGTAGCACGTCCGCGTCACAGGTGACTCGGCTTCCCGACATGTTGAACGCGGCGCAATTCCGCACAGCCGTCCAGACGTACGCGACCCCGTCACAGATCAGCCAGCTCGGCGCCGCCAGCACGAACTGGTTCAACCTCGTCGACCAGACGGCGTACGGGCAGGAGCACAACGTCGCGGTCTCGGGCAGGGGTGAGACGCAGGATTGGCGCATCTCGGCGGGTTATCTGAATCAGAACGGCGTGATTCGCGGGACGACGACCGAGCGTCTGTCGCTGGGGCTGAATTTCAATCAGCTGCTGTTCGACAATAAGCTCGACATCCGCACGAGCCTGCGCGGTTCGCGTGCCGACGATCAGTTCACCCCCGGCGGCGTGCTCTCCAATGCCGCGCAGATGGGTCCGACGCAGCCAGTCTTCGACTCGTCAGCGAGCACGGGCTACTACGATTGGCCCGGAAACACCCTGACATCGGCCGATAATCCGGTTGCGATTCTTGCGATGGCCAAAGACCAGGGCCGCACCTACCGCAGCATTGGGAATCTCCAGGCCAGCTACCAGTTGCCCTATGTCGACGGCCTGAAGGCGAACATCAATCTTGGTTATGACATCGCTCAGGCGACGCGGCAGACGTTCAACCCGAGCATGCTGCACAGCCAACAGAAGACCGGCACCGGTGGCACAGACTACCGTTCGGACTTCACGCAGTCGAATACGACGCTCGAGACATACCTGAGTTATCTGGCGCCGATCCATGCGCTGCCCGGCACGATCGATATCACCGGCGGTTATTCCTTTGCGCAATCGCACGCCGAGTATCCCGCGTTTTTCGCATCGGGTCTGACGACCGACATCCTCGGCCCCAATGGCATCACCACCGCGCGGATCGTGCAGAATTTCCAGGATGTCCAAGAGAACCGGCTCATCTCCTTCTTCGGGCGCGCGAATTACAACCTCAACGATCGCTACCTCGCGTCGGTAAGCGTCCGCCGCGACGGCTCCTCGCGCTTTGGACCGGCCAATCAGTGGGGCATGTTCCCCGCGTTTTCGCTGGGCTGGCGCCTTTCGCAGGAATCGTTCATGCAGGGTCTCCACGCCCTGTCCGATCTGAAGCTGCGTGTGGGCTACGGCAAGACCGGCAACCAGTCGTTCGGGAATTACGAGCAGTTTGCGAAATACGTGCTGGGCGACGCACAGACGCAAATGCAGTTCGGCAACACCTTCGTCACCACGGTCCGCCCCGGCGCCTACAATCCGTTCATTCAATGGGAAGCGACGAACGCGTTTGACGTCGGCCTCGACTACGGCTTTGGCGGCCAGCGTGTGACCGGTACAATCGATTGGTATAACAAGCAAACAGCCGGATTGATTTTCACGGTACCTGTCTGCGCCGGCTGCGGCCTGTCGAATTTCAACCAAGAGAACATCGGCAAGATGCGCAATCGTGGCATCGAGCTCAGCCTGAACGCCGACGTACTGGATCAACGGAAGACCAGCGGCCTGAGCTGGAACGCTGCCTTTACCGCCGCGCACAACAAGAATGAAATGCTGCAGATCTACGCGTCGCAGGGTGTGACGCGAGTGCTCACCGGACTCGTTGCGGGTGGTGTGGGCACGTTCATTCAGGTGCTGCAGCCCGGCCAACCGATCAATTCGTTCTACGTACTCCAGCAGAAGTACGACTCGGCCGGGAAACCGATCCAGGGAGCGTACGTCGACCAGCCGACTGTGAAAGACACCGTCGCGTGCCCCGCCAGCCCCACGTGCGGCGGGCCTGGTCGCCTCTATCGGCCGGATGGGGTCATCAATCAGGACGACCGCCGGCCCTTCCACGACCCCGCGCCGAAGTGGATCCTCGGTCACTCCTCGTACCTGACCTACCGGAACTTCGACGTCAGCTTCACCCTGCGGGCCTACCTCGGCAACTGGGTCTATAACAACGTCGCATCGAACCTCGGGACCTACTCCGAAGTGACGCGCGCGTCGCCGTATAACCTACACGCGTCGGTATTGAAGACGGGTTTCACGACGCCTCAGTACCTCTCGGACTACTATGTTGAGGACGCCTCCTTCCTGCGTCTGGACAACATCACGGCCGGTTACTCGTTCATGTATCGCGGCCAACCGATGCGCATCGCCGGGACGGTGCAGAACGTCTTCACCATCACCGGCTACAGCGGCGTCGATCCGACCGCCGGCCTGAACGGGTTGGACAACAACATTTATCCGCGCTCCCGCACGTTCACGGGCGGGCTGAGCGTCAAGTTCTAGCGGCTACGCACACTGACTACTGGAGAAGGGACCGAACCATGAACCACCGAATTCACCAGGCGTTGTCCGTCGCCGCCGCTCTCCTGGCTTGCACCGTCGCCGCGTGCACGAACCTGACGCTGGAGCCAAAGAGCACCGCGACCGACGCCAATGTCTTCAGCGATCCCGGCGCATATGAGGCGTTCATCGCACGCGTGTATGCGGGACTCGCCGTCAGCGGGCAGCAAGGCCCGGCCGGCAACGCCGACATTCAGGGCATCGACGAAGGATTCTCGCAGTACCTGCGGCTGTTTTGGGAGCATGAGGAGCTGCCGACCGACGAGGCGATCATTGGCTGGGGCGACATCGGCCTGCCGGAGATGAACACCCAGCAGTGGGCCGTGAGTAACGGCTTCGTCGGCGCGATGTACTATCGCATCTACTTCCAGATCGGGATGGCGAATGAGTTCCTGCGCCAGACGACCGATGCCAAGCTCGCCTCGCGCGGCAACGTCGGCGCGGCGCTGAGGGCAGACATCAAGCAGTACCGCGCCGAAGCGCGGTTCCTGCGTGCGCTGAGCTATTGGCACGGCATCGACATGTTCGGGAGCATACCGCTGATCACTGAAACCGACCTGGTCGGCGTGGTGCCGCAGCCCAGCACGCGCACCAACGTCTACGACTTCATCGTCAGCGAGCTGAACGCGATTCTTCCGGACCTGCCGCCCGCAGGGCCGGGCAACTATGGTCGAGCCAGCGCGCCGGCCGCGCAGATGCTCCTGGCGCATGTGTATCTGAACGCCGGTGTTTACACGGGCACGCCCCATTACACCGAGGCGTCGACCGCGGCGCAGGCGGTGATCGCTGGTCCATACAGCCTCGACCCGAGCTATAAGCACTTGTTCCTCGCCGACAACAACACGTCGCCCGAGATCATCTTTCCCGTTATCCAGGATGGCGTACACACGCAGACGTGGGGCGGCGTGACGTTCCTCGTGCATGCGTCCTGCGGCGGCAGTATGCGCGACACGACATACGGGATTAGCGGCTGCTGGTGGGGTCTGCGTCTCAAACCTGAGGCCTTTAATCGCTACGCGGCCGGGGATACGCGTTCAGGGACTTTTTACACCAGCGGGCAGCGGGATACGATCGCCAGCGTTGGCACGTTCACCGACGGTATCGCCGCACCCAAGTTCCAGAACAAGACTTCGAGTGGCGCGCCGGGCTCGAACCCGACGCACGTCGATACCGACTTCCCGATGCTCCGCCTCGGTGACGCGTACTTGATCTACGCCGAGGCGTTCCTGCGCGGCGGCGGCGGGTCGCAACTGACGGCGCTGAATTATGTGAATGCTCTTCGGGTTCGCGCCTATGGCGACACGACCGGACGGATCACGGCGCCGCAGCTGACGTTGGATTTCATCCTGGATGAACGCGGCCGCGAGCTGTTGTGGGAAGGCCACCGTCGCACCGATCTCATTCGCTTCGGGAAGTTCACCGGCGGCTCGTACCTCTGGGCGTGGAAGGGCGGCGTCCAGGCGGGGACGGCAACAAATTCGTATTTGGATCTGTATCCGATCCCGAGCAACGAGCTCATCGCCAACCCGAAGCTGAAGCAGAATCCGGGCTACTAAGCTCGGAGCGCAAGATGTTTGCAGGACATCGTCACGCCGCAACCGCGTTCGTCGTTCTCGCGGTTGCGGCGTGCGGCAATTCGCTCCCGTCGCCTCCCGGCGGCAATCCCCCACCGCCGCGTCCCTCGCTTGCCCCGACGTACCGGCCGAGCGGGTACATGGCCGCGGGCGACGTGTTCGTGCACCTCTTCGAGTGGAAGTGGACCGATATCGCCACCGAGTGCGAGACCGTCCTCGGCCCCGCCGGATTCAAAGCGGTGCAGGTCTCGCCCCCCGAGGAGCACAGCATCGTCCCGGCCCACGACTGGAGCGAACGCTACCAGCCGGTCAGCTACAGCGTCGCGCGGAGCCGCTCGGGGACGGGGACCGAATTCACCGACATGGTCAATCGCTGCAAGACGGCGGGCGTCGACATCATCGTCGATGCCGTGATCAATCACATGACCAACTACCCGAGCCCCGGTGTCGGCAGCAACGGCACCGCCTACACGAAGTACGACTATCCGGGCCTCTACGCGCCGAGCGATTTCCATCCGCCGTGTACGGTGAACAACTATCAGGACGCGGCCAATGTGCAGGACTGCGAGCTGTTCTCGCTGCCCGATTTGAATACGGGGCTCGCCACCGTGCGCCAGAAGATCGCCGACTATCTTCTCATGCTCGCGCGCGTCGGTGTCGCGGGATTTCGTATCGACGCCGCGAAGCACATTCAGCAGGTCCAGCTCGACGACATCCTGAGCCTGGTCAATAACACACTTGTCGGCGAAGGCAAACCGCGACCGTACTTTTTCCTGGAAGTCGCGGGGGGTGCCGGCGAGGCGCTATCACCGCCCGATTACTTTGGCGAGGGTTACAGCTCAGGGGGCGCGGCCGACATCACCGAGTTCACGTTCGTCGGCGTCGGCAACAAATTCCGGCAGCTGAACGGCGAGCACATCTCCCAGCTCAATCCCAACGGCACGCCCGGCAATCAATTCTCCGCGGCCGCGTGGGGTCTCATGCCGTCCGACAAGGCCGTCGTATTTCTTCAGAACCATGACACGCAGCACAACTGCGGCATCAGCTATCGCGACGGTAACGTCTTTCGCATCGCCAACGTCTGGATGCTCGCCCAGCCATACGGCTATCCCTCCATCCTGTCGAGCTACGCGTTCGACTGTCCGGCAGGGAATTCGATGGGCCCACCGTCCGATATGAACGGATGGACGGTCAACGTCACCTGCGCGTCGAGCCTCGAGACGGCGACGATCGGCCAGTGGGTCTGCGAGCACCGCGACCCGTCGATCCTCAAGATGGTGAGCTTTCGTCATGTGGTCGCAGGGACCGACATCAATCAGTGGTGGGACGACGGCGCGAACGCGATCGCGTTTTCCCGCGGCGACAAAGGCTTCGTCGCCATCAACGGCGGTTCGAACACGCTCGACACCACGGTGCCTACAGGAATGGCGGCTGGAACCTATCGTGACCTCTTGAGCGGCAATCTCATGCTCATAGATCCTAGCGGCGCCATCCACGTCACCCTTACCGCCAGGTCGGCGATTGCCATTGATGCCGCGACACGTCAGTAGAGCGTCGCTCGCCTTGCTCGCCGCATGCCTGGGTGGCCCGTCCGCGCCCAAAAGTACTGGCAGGGCGCAACTGTTCGTGGGCGGCGACATCTCAGCGCTGGAGCGGATCGAGCAGGCGGGCGGCGTGTTCCGAGACAGCAGCCAGCCGGGTGATGCCATCGCGATCCTCCGCACGCACGGCGCCAACGGATTTCGCCTGCGGATATTCGTGCATCCGAACGGCTCCGAGGTTCAGGTGAACGACCTCGCCTACACCTTGCATATGGCGAAGCGCGTCAAGACTGCCGGCGCAAAGCTTCTGCTCGACTTCCACTACTCGGACACGTGGGCCGATCCAGGCCGCCAGACTACGCCGGCGGCCTGGGCGAAGCTGGGGTTCGACTCGCTCGCACGAGCGGTCGAGACCTACACGGCGGACGTTATCGCGCAGCTGAAACAGGAGGGAGCGCTGCCCGATATCGTCCAGGTGGGGAACGAGATCGACCACGGCATGCTGTGGCCCACGGGAGCGATCGGCGTTGCGGGCACAGATACACTGCTTGAATGGGAGCACTTCACGGGATTGCTCAAGGCCGGCATCCGCGGCGTGCGGGCCACGCTTGCGCCGGGCGACTCCGTCCGCATCATGCTCCACTACTCCGGCGGCGGGAATGCCGCCGGGACGCGATGGTTCTTCGATCACATGAATCGACACGGCGTGCCCTACGACCTGATTGGCCTGAGCTACTATCCGTGGTGGCATGGCACTCTGGGGGACCTACGTGCGAACCTCGCCGCCACAGCCGCGAGATATGGCGTGGACATCATGGTCGTCGAGACGGCATATCCATGGCGGACAGGCGGGTGGGAAGGCTTTGCGACCAACACCGCTCCGATGACTTGGCCAATCTCGCGCGCGGGTCAGGCGATGTTCATGGGCGACGTCCGGGCCGCGGTCGTGGGGACACCTAATGGACGCGGTGCGGGCGTGGTATGGTGGTATCCCGAGGCGATCCCAGTAGCGGGGTTGTACGTCTGGGCCGGCGGGTCTCTGGCGCTCTTCGACTCGACGGGAAACGCGCTTCAGGCCATTGCCGTCATGAGCGCCCGATGATTACGATCTTTTCCTCTTAATTCTAGGTGGAATCATTCGCTCGGCGCCTCACCGATTTCACGGCCAGGCCGAGCATCACCGCTCCGAACACCAAGAGCACGAGGCCCCACCAGAGGTTTACATTGATTCCGAGCGATCGCTCGTAAATCGCCTGATCTGACGCGAGCCCGTACAATGTGAGCAGCGCCCCAACGATTGTGAACATCCCGCCGATCGGGAACCGCACATCCAGTCTCATCGCATCACCAGAAAATCACGTTGAGGATCGTGGAAACAACCAACACGAGTACGGCCAGAATTACGGGTCGCTTGTACCACGGCAAATAATCTTCCTTCAGGCGCGGCGTCAGGGAGTGCACCAGGCCAACCAACTCCTCGTCCGTCTTGTTGCGGGTCGTGAGCAACGAAATCACCAGCGTCGCTACGAAACAGCCGGTCCAGGCGAACAGCGCGGTCCAGAAATTCAGCGCCATCTCGCTCGGATAAGTGTGCAGCACCGCGCCGAGGAAGCCGCCCTTGATCCCGGGCACTGCGCCGCGGGATATGGTGAGTCCGTAGTGCAGCGCAGCGGTCACGGTCCCCGTCAGCAGGCCATAGAACGCGCCGTGTCCGGTCGTCCGCTTCCAGAACATCCCCAGCAGGAACGTCGCGAACAGCGGTCCGTTCACGAATGAGAACACGAGTTGCAGCATGTCGAGGATGTTGTTGAAGCGCGTGGCGCCGTAGGCCGCCAGCACGCTGGCGAGGATGCCGAACACGGTGGCCGCGTGACCGACACGCAGATAATGCCCGTCGGATTGACCGGGACGGATGTAGGACTGATAGATGTCGTACGTCCAGACCGTGTTGAACGCCGTCACGTTGCCGGCCATGCCTGACATGAAGGACGCCATCAGCGCGGTGAGTCCCAATCCGAGCACGCCGGACGGCATGTAATGCGCGAGCATCATCGGGATAGCGAGGTTGTAGTTCGGCTGGCCATCGCTGCCGATTGGCAGGAATCCCCCACGCGACGCGTGCAGGCCGATCGCCAGCATGCCCGGCAGAATCACGAGCAGCGGCATGAACATCTTCGGAATCGCCGCGATGAGCGGCGTCCGGCGCGCGGCCGTCATCGAGCCGACAGCCATCGCACGCTGCACGACCAGGAAGTCCGTGCACCAGTAGCCGAACGACAGCGCGAACCCCAGGCCCATCACCAGGCCAAACCACTCGATCCCCATCGGATTGTGACTCGGCGCATCCATGTAGCGCCAGGAGTGTGACCACGCCCCCGGCGCGAAGCCCGCGTTCGTCGCGACCGTGGCGAGTCGGGCCGTCAAGCCACTCCACCCACCGACGTCCTTGAGGCCCAGCAACACCAGCGGCAGAAAACCGAGCACGATGAGGAAGAACTGCAGCACCTCGTTGTAGATCGCCGACGTGAGACCGCCGAGGAAGATGTAGACGAGGACGATCACCGCCGAGAGCATGATGCTCGCGTGGAAGCTCCAGCCGATCACGAGCTCGAACAGCTTGGCGAGCGCGTACATCGAAATGCCGGACGAAAAGATCGTCATGATCGCGAACGTGATCGCGTTCAGTCCGCGCGTCTTCTCGTCGAAGCGCAGCTTGAGATACTCGGGGACGGAGCGCGCCCGCGAGCCGTAGTAGAACGGCATCATGAACAGCCCGACGAACACCATGGCGGGCATCGCGCCGACCCAATAGAAGTGGCTCGTCATGATGCCGTACTTGGCACCCGACGCGGCCATCCCGATGACTTCCTGGGCGCCCAGGTTGGCGGAGATAAACGCCAGCCCCGCGATCCACGCCGGAATCGACCGTCCCGACAGGAAGAAGTCGTCGCTACTTCTGATGACCCGCCGCAGCGCCCATCCGATGCCCAGCACGAACACGAAATAGATGATGAGAATCGTGTAGTCGATCGTGCCGAGCTGGATGTGCTGCACGACTTAGTGCGAGCCCTTGGTCTTGATGACGATCACTCCATTTGCGCCGCGCACGCCCCAGATCGCCGTTTGCGAGGGATCCTTGAGCGCCTCGATGGACTCGATGTCCTGCGGATTGAGCCAGCTCAACGTGCCGCTCACTCCCTCAACGGGGACGCCGTCCACCACAATGAGCGGCGCCTGCCCCGAGAAAAACGAGGTTGCGCCTTGCATGCGCACTGTGATGCCGCCGTTCGGCGCGCGCGACACGATCACTCCCGCGATCCGGCCCGCCAGCATCTGTTCGAGTGTCTTGGAGTTCTCACGCGCCGGATCGTCGGATCGCACGATCGAGGCTGAAGGCGTGGGCAGTGGGGGCGCCGGTGGCGGCGGGGGATTCGGCGCCGGCTCAGTGCGGCTCGCGCCTGAGTGTGCGCATCCAACGACGAGTGTGGCGATGAGAGCGATGGACCATTTCATGGGGACCTCCCAAGCTCGAAGATGTAAGCACGTCGGGGAGCGAGCGCGGGGAGCGCCCCCCCCGCCTCCCCCGTTCGCGCGCGCACGCGATAGCCGTGCGGCACCGCGATTCCACCGGCGGGTGTAGTGCCGAGGTTCGCTGCCACCAACACTGCGCGCGTACTGTCCCGCCGGACGTATGCCAATACTGATTCCTTGCCGGTCTCTACGGCTGCCAACTCGCCGTCTCTTAGCGCCGCATTCGCCGCCCGCAGGTGCATCAACCGGCGGTAGAGACTCAGCAGCGACGCCGTGTCACGGCTCTCAACAGCCACGTTGGCCGTGAACGAATCCGGTTGCAGCGCCTCCCACGGCTTGCCACGCGTGAATCCAGCGGCCGGCGCCCGTTCCCATTGCATCGGAGTCCGCAGGCGCTCGTCCGGTTTGTCACCGGTCATACCGATCTCTTCGCCGTAATACACGAACGGCACGCCGGGCAGCGTGAGCAGAATCGTGGCGGCGAGCTTGGCGCCGGCGACGTCGTTGCCGAGCACCGTCATCGTGCGGGTTTGATCGTGGTTTCTCTGAAATGGGGCCCAACGATACGCCGGCACCGCGGCCTGGAAGCGCAGGACCTCGGCCAACAGTCGTCCCGCCTTTCCATTCTTTACCGCATCCATCAATGCTTCCGATACGGGGAACGCGAAGTAGGCATCGAGCTGATCGGGATAGTACGACAGGATCGTCCCCGTGCTGTCCCACACTTCGCCGATCGTGTAGGACTGCGGCGCGATGCTGCGCACGTAGGCGCCGTAGTCGCGCAACACGGCATGCGTCCCCGGCGTGTTCGAGACCTGATCGCCTTGTTCTACGAGGTGCCGCACCGCGTCGAGCCGGAAGCCATCCACCCCCATATCCTTCAGCCAGAACTGCGCGACGCGTTTCATTTCCTCTAATACGGCCGGCGTCTCGTAGTTCAGATCCGGCATGCCGCTCCAAAACAAGCCGAAGTAGTACTCATCACGCACGGGCGAGTGGTGCCAGTTGTTCGCCGGCGCGGTCGACCACCGGTACCAGGTTCGGTGCGGCGCGGCCGTATCCTTCAGCGCTTCTTGGAACCAGGGGTGCTGGCTCGAGGTGTGGTTCAGCACCAAGTCCACGAGCACGCGGATGTGATGCGTGTGCGCCGCGGCGACAAACGCCTTGAAGTCGTCGTTCGTGCCGTAATCCGGCTCGATCTTGTAGTAATCCGTGACGTCGTATCCGTGATAGCTCGGCGACTCGGCGACAGGCATCAGCCACACACAGTCGGCGCCGAGCCCTGCGATGTAGTCGAGCTTCTGGGTGAGACCGCGCAGGTCGCCGATGCCGTCGCCGTTGCTGTCGTAAAACGAACGAACGAACACCTCGTAGCAGACGTTCGGACGCTGCGGGGCCTGAACGAGTAAGGCGAGTAAGAGCAACACGTTACCGGATCACTTCAAAACGAGCTTCCTGCCCTTCGGCGGAGCTGGGGCCGGCGTACACGCGGAACGTTCCCGGCTCGACGACCCGCTTCATGTCGAGCCCGTAGAACGCGAGGTCGCGGACAGCAACGCGAATGTCCACGGCGCGCGACTCTCCAGGTTTCAGCGTCACGCGCTGGAATCCCTTGAGCTCGCGCACGGGTCGTGCGACACTCGCCACCTCATCATGGACGTACAACTGCACGACTTCAGTGCCTTCCCGGCTTCCCGTGTTCGCCACCGTGACGGTGGCGGTAACCGTGTCGCTCGTGCGGGCACGCGCGGTACTGAGCTTCAGGTTGCTGTATGCGAAGGTGGTGTACGACAGCCCAAATCCAAACGGGTAGCGCGGCGTCACCGGAACGTCCAGGTATTTCGACGTGAACTTATTGTTCGCTTCGAATGGTCGGCCGGTGTTGCGATGATTGTAGTACAACGGTATCTGGCCGAGCGAGCGCGGAATCGTGACGGGCAGCTTGCCGCTGGGATTCGCGTCGCCGAACAGCACATCCGCGATCGCGTTCCCCGCTTCGACACCCAGGAACCACGTCTCCGCGATCGCCGGCACGTGGTCGGCGGCCCATTCCAGAATCAGTGGATGCCCGTTCATCAGCACGAGCACGACCGGCGTTCCCGTGGCCGCGACCGCCTCGAGCAGCTGCTCCTGCACGCCCGGGAGGCCCAGCATCGAGCGACTCGCCGCTTCGCCGCTCATGTCCTCGCGCTCGCCGAGCACCAGGACGGCGACGCTCGCTCGCTTCGCGGCGGCGACCGCCTCGGCGAACCCGGCCGTGGAGCTGTCGTCGATGCCCGCACCGCGCGCGTACAGCACCTGCGTGGCCGACGCGTGTGACCGGATCCCCTGGAGGACCGTCACGACATCTTCCGGTTGTCCCAGCGTATGCCAGGGACCGAGCGGGTCGACCTTACTGTCGGCGAGCGGTCCAATCACCGCGATCGTCGGCGTGTTGCGGCCGAGCGGCAGGACATTGCGGTCATTCTTCAAGAGCACGATCGACTCGCGCGCCACGCGGCGGGCGAGCGCGCGCGTCTCCGCGACCGGCGGTGTGGTCCGCGCACGATAGGGATCACGAAACAGGCCGAGTCGCATTTTGGCGCGCAGCACACGCATCACGGCGGAATCGACGACGGCCATTGGAATCCGATTGGCGCGCACCAGCGCCGGCAACGAGTCCACGTAGATGCTGCTCTGCATGTCCATATCCACGCCAGACGTGAGTGCTCGCCGTCCCGCTTCGGACGGCCCCGCCGCAACGCCGTGCTGAATCAGCTCGGCGACGGACGTCCAATCGCTGACGACGAACCCGTTGAAGCCCCATTCACGCCGCAGCACCGTGTCGGTGAGCCAGGCGTTCCCCGAGCTCGGCACACCCGCGATGTCGTTGAAGGCCGACATCAGGCTCGCGACCCCGGCATCCACTGCGGCCTTGAATGGCGGCAGATAGATCTCGCGCATTGTGCGCTCGGTGATCTCGGTCGTGTTGTATTCGCGGCCCGCTTCCGCCGCGCCGTAGCCGGCGAAGTGCTTGGCGGTGGCGAAGATCGTTTCCTGAAAACCTTTCACCCTCGCTGCGGCCATCAACGAACCCAGATAGGGATCTTCGCCTGAGCCTTCGGCAATCCGGCCCCAGCGCGGGTCGCGCGCGATGTCCACCATCGGGGCATACGTCCAGCTGATTCCCGCGGCCGCCGCCTCGAGGCCCGCCGCGCGCGCCGTCGCCTGGGCGGCGTCGGGATCGAAGCTGCCCGCTTCGGCGAGCGGAATCGGAAAGATCGTGCGGTAGCCGTGGATGACGTCGAGCCCGAACAGCAGCGGGATCTTCAGGCGCGATTCCGTCACCGCGATGCGCTGCACCGGTGTAGTGTTCTCGGCGCCGATCACGTTGAACAGGCCGCCCAGCTTGCCCTCCCGCGCGAGCTGCATCTGGGCCGGAGACGCGCGCCCACCGGCGGAGAGGAGGTTCAACTGGCCCAGTTTTTCTTCGAGCGTCATGCGGCCAAGGAGAGAATCGAGATTCTGTGCAGCTGCGGGAGACGCGAACAGGATGCTCAGCACGAGACTGTGGCGCAGAAGCGACATAGGAATGCTCTCTCCGGATCAGGGCGTTTCAGGGGAAGTTACGGCCTAAAGCGAGAGGCCGCGAAGGCCTAGCGGTCCCCCCGATCATTTCGACAATTTACCGGCTCTGACTCATCTCCTGGAGACCGTGCTATGCTGCGTCATCGTTTTCTCTGGATCGTCGGCAGTGCCCTTCTCGCTTGCACTCCCTCGCTCAATGCACAAACCACCACCGGCACCGTTCGCGGATACGTCAAAGATCAGAATGGCACCGCGGTCCCGGGTGTGGAGGTGTCGGCGCGGAACGTTCAGAACGGAGCAACACGCTCGGCGACGTCACGCGCCGACGGCTCGTACATTCTGCCTGGGCTCCCGCCCGGCAGTTACGACCTCTCGGTCCGGCACATCGGATTCGGGCCGCAGCGCCGCCAGGTCATCGTGCAAATCGGCGCCACGTTGCTCGCCGACTTTACGCTCCAGGCAGGTGCTGTTGAGCTACAGGCTGTGACGATCGAAGCGGCGCCCGCGATCGAGCTGCGAACTTCAGAAGTCGCGACGAACGTCACGCCGCAGCAAATCCAGCAGCTGCCGTCGCCGAGCCGCAACTTCCTCGATCTCGCGGGGCTTGCTCCCGGAATCAGCGTGACCGAAGACCGCATCAATGGTACGTCACGCACGTTCGCCGGCGGAGGCGGTAGCGCGAACCAGGTAAACGTCTTCGTCGATGGCTCGAGCCTCAAGAACGATCTCACGGCCGGTGGTGTGGCGGGGCAGGATGCCAGCCGCGGGAATCCATTCCCGCGCAATGCGATCCAGGAATACCGTGTCATCTCGCAGAACTTCAAAGCCGAGTATCAAAAGTCCTCGACGGCGGTCATCACGGCAACGACGCGGTCCGGCGGCGCCCGTTGGGCCGGCAACGTGCAGGTCGGCTATCAGAATAAGGGCCTGCTCGCGCTCGACACCTTCTCGCTGCACGACAAGCACATCGCCGACAGCATCGCGAGAAAGAATGCGACGCCGTCCACATTCAAAGTGCCGGACTATTCCCGCGTGCTGACCGCCCTAAGCGCCGGTGGTCCGGTGATGCGCGACAAGTTGTTCTTCTTTGGATCGTATGAAGGGAACTACCAGGACCGCGCGAATCGTGTGGCGATCACTCCTCCCTCGGGATTCCCCTCGCTCGATACCGTGAACCTCGCGCAGTACAACGGCAACTTCACATCTCCATTCCGCGAGCACCTGGCGTTCGGCAAGCTCACCTATGCGATCGACGAGCATTCGTCGGCCGAGTTGAGCATCAACGATCGCCACGAGACGGATGTCAGAGACTTCGGCGGGACCAACGCGTTGATGACGGCGGTAAACTTCCGTCAGAACGTGACGATTGGGCAGCTGCGCTACACCCGTACTTCGGGTAGCCTGCTCAACGAAGCCAAGCTCGACTACTCGCGCTTCCAGCGGGATCCTTCCCCGAACATTCGCGGCACTGCCGCGCGGCAGTTCCACTATCCGGGCCAGGATCCGATGATCGGCAGCAATCTGAGCGAACAGAACTTCATTCAAAAGCGGATCGGCTTGCGCGACGATATCACGTATAGCGCCTACGAGAAACACACGCTCAAGGGCGGCGCCAGTATCGATTTTGTCAC
>DATGVZ010000091.1:0-11366 GCA_035299765.1 Gemmatimonadales bacterium | reverse complement strand
AGTCGGGTTCGTCGCCGCGCCGAAGGACGACCGGCTGGCGGTGCAGGTGCCGGGCTGGCGCCCGGACGTCACGCGCGAGGTCGACCTCATCGAAGAGGTCGCACGGCTCCGCGGCTACGACACATTCCCGGACGAGCTCAGGGCCTACCGTCCCGGTACCGTCCCCGACGCGCCGTCGGAGCTGACGCTGCACCGGACTCGCGAGGCGTTGGTGCGCGGTGGCGGTGGCTTGCTCGAGGCGCGCACGCTTCCTCTGGGGCCCGCGGACTCTCCCGATGCCGTCGCCGTCCTGAACCCCCTGTCGGCTGACGAAGCGCACCTGCGTAGCCGGCTGCTGCCGGGGCTCGTGCGCCGGGTCGAGCACAACTGGAGCCAGGGTGTCCGTGACGTCCGCCTCTTCGAGGTCGGGACCGTGTTTCACAAGTCCAACGGTCCACGCCCTGACGAGGAGCTCCATTTAGCCATCGTTCTCACCGGCGCGCGCCGTCCGAGTCACTGGTCTGATGCGAGCCAAGAGCGTGCGAAACTACCTGATATGGACATATGGGACCTAAAGCACCACTTTGAGTTAGCCGCGAGGCTAGCCGCTCCCGCTTGCGACGTTCAACCAGCCGCGAGTGGCGCGGGGTGGGAGGCGGTGCAAAAGGGAGCAGTTTGGGGCTCGGCCGCTCCGATTGAGGCGGACGCGCCCAAGTGGGCGGGGTCGCTGTTTGGGCTCGAAGTGAAGGTGGTGGTCGAGCGGCCGGCGTTCGCGCGTTACCAGGCCCTGCCAACCCAGCCTCCAGTCGTGCGCGATCTGTCGTTGGTGGTACCAGGCGCGGTCACGGCCGGAGCCATCGAAGGTGTGTTGCGCCGCGAGGGCGGGGGGTTGCTCGAGCGGCTCGAAGTCTTGGACGAGTACCGTGGAGCGGGCTTAGCTGCTGGGACGCGTGGCGTGACGTGGCGCTGCACATTCCGCGACACGACGCGGACGCTCACGGAACGGGAAGTCGATGCGCTACTCAGCCGCATGCTGAAAGCGCTGGAGGCGGAATTTGACGTACGCAGGAGACAGGCCCCCTCCTGACGTTCGCGATGCGATCGATCAGCTCGAGGCCATCGTCCGCGACGTGGCCGAGGAGCTGGCGGGTTGGCGCTCTCGCGCCCAAAAGGCCGAAGCCGAGCTAAAGGTGCGGGGCAGCCCGGTCAAGAATGCCGACCTCGAGTCGGAGAATAAGGCGCTGCGGCAGCGGGTCGAAGGCGCCCGCACGCGCGTGCACGATTTGATGCAACGACTCACGTTTTTGGAAGAGCAGGCGCGCGACAACGGAGGGCACAAGTGACCGCGAAGAAGCATGCGGTCCGCGTGATGATCGGCGGTGAGGAATACACCGTCCGCTCCGATCTCTCGCCCGAGTACACGCGCGAAGTCGCCGCCTACGTCGATCAGGCGTTGAAAAGGGTGTTGAGCCAGGGTCCGCTGGTGGAGACGCACAAAGCGGCGATCCTCGCGGCCCTCGATATCACGAACGAGCTGTTTCAGGCGAAGCAAACTGAACGGGAAGTGGCGGCGCGCCTGGCGGCAGTCGCCGACGATCTGGCGAAGATGCTGCCGCCGGCTAAACGAAAGGCGCTGACCGCAGGCTGACAACCCTCGCATCCCATTGAGTGGGGATGCGCGTTGGAGATAGATCTATGACGAATTGGCCCAGTTATGTCGCGGCCGTTCTCAGCGGCGTGCTTGCTGCAACACTTGCATTCTATGTCTGGGGCCGGCGCGTCGAGCGCCGCGCGTCGGAAACGAGCCAGCGGCTCGTGCTGGCGGCTAAAGAAGAGCTCATGTCGGTCCGCGAAAACCTCCATAAGAGTCTCGATGAAAAACTCGCCGGGGTGGACCGGCGCGAGCACGACTTGCGGCAGCTCGAGCAACAACTGGGCGACCATGGCCGGGCGCTGACCAAGCGCGAGCAGGAGATCGGCGCGCGGCTCGAGCAGGTGGCGGGGCTGACCGCCCAGGAAGCGAAGCTCGAGCTGATTCAGCGTCACGAAGGCGAAGCGCGCGACGAGGCCGCAGCCATGGTCCGGAACATCACGGAGCAGGCCCGGAAGAACGCCGACCGCGAAGCGAAGAAGATCGTGGCCCTCGCCATCCAGCGCATCGCCGCCGAGCAGACCGCGGAGTCGAGCGTGTCGGCGGTGACGTTACCCTCCGACGAGATGAAAGGCCGCATCATCGGCCGCGAGGGCCGCAACATCCGCGCGTTCGAGGCCGCGACGGGCGTGGACGTCATCATCGACGACACCCCCGATACCGTCGTAGTGTCGTGCTTCGAGCCGGTCCGCCGCGAAATCGGGCGGCTGGCGCTCGAACGCCTCATCGCCGACGGCCGGATCCATCCGGGACGCATCGAAGAGATCGTCAAGAAGGCGAAGGCTGATGTGGACGCCGGCATTATCGAGGCGGGCGAGCAGGCGGTCTATGAAACCGGCATTCGCGGGATGCATCCGGAGCTCGTGAAGCTGGTCGGCCGGATGAAGTATCGGACCTCTTACGGCCAGAACATTCTCGAACATTCCAAAGAAGTCGCTTGGCTCGCCGGCATCATGGCGGCGGAGCTGAAGCTCGACGTCGCACTGGCGAAACGCGGCGCCCTGCTCCACGACGTCGGCAAAGTGATGACGCACGAGCACGACGGCACCCACGTGCAGCTCGGTGTCGAGGTGGCGACGAAATACGGCGAGCAGCCGATCGTGATCAACTGCATCGCGGCGCATCACGACGACGTTGCCCACGAGTCGTCCGTCAGCGTCATCGTACAGGCCGCGGATGCCGTCTCCGGCTCGCGGCCCGGCGCCCGGCGCGAAGCGTTCGAGACGTACGTCAAACGCCTCACCCAGCTCGAGAAGCTCGCCTCGGAGTTTCAGGGTGTTGAGAAGGTGTTCGCCATCCAGGCCGGACGCGAAGTGCGGGTCGTCGTCACACCCGATTCGGTGGACGACGCCGCCGCGGCGCGTCTCACCGACGAGATCGCGCGCAAGATCGAGCGCGAGCTTCAGTATCCCGGCCAGATCAAGGTGGTCGTGATTCGCGAGACGCGGGCGGTCGGCGTTGCACGCTAATCCCGCTTCCGCCGTGCAGACCGGCGCGAAATTGATCGACGGCAACGCCATCGCCGCCACGATGCGAACGGAGCTGGCCGCTGAGATCGCGGCGCTGAAGAAGAGCGGCGTGAGGCCCGGGCTCGCCGTTGTGCTGGTGGGCGACAATCCGGCCTCGCAGGTCTACGTGCGCATGAAGGGGAAGGCCTGCGAGGAGGCCGGGTTCTACCACGAGACCATCAAGCTCCGCAAGGAGACGTCGGAAGCAGAGCTGATCGCCTTGATCGAGCGGCTCAACGCCGATTCGCGCATTCACGGGATTCTCGTACAGTTGCCGTTGCCCCCGCAGATCGATACCAATCGCGCGCTGCACCGCATCGATCCGCGGAAGGACGTGGACGGCTTCCACCCCGAAAATGTCGGCAAGGTCGCGCTGGGCGATCCCACCGGATTCCGGCCCGCGACGCCGTACGGCGTCCAGCAGATGCTCATTCGCACGGGGGTCGAAACGAGCGGGATGCACGCGGTCGTGCTCGGCCGCTCCAACATCGTGGGACGACCGATGGCGCGGTTGCTGCTGCTGGACGCGCCGGGCGGCAACGCGACGGTTACGGTATGTCACTCCCGTACGCGCGCCATCGAGCAATACACGCGGCAGGCCGACATCCTCGTCGTCGCGATCGGGAAGCCGGAATTCGTGACGGGGGCGATGATCAAACCGGGCGCGGTGGTCATCGACGTCGGCGTGAACCGCGTCGACGATCCATCGCGCAAACAGGGCTATCGCCTCGTCGGGGACGTGAAATTCCAGGAAGCGAGACAGGTCGCGTCCGCCATCACTCCAGTGCCCGGCGGCGTCGGTCCCATGACGATCACCATGCTGCTCTACAACACCGTTCAGGCGGCGCGCCAATGGGTGCACCCGTAGATCTCTTCGCAGCCGCATCCACGGAAGGCGCATGGACCGTCGGTGAGGTGACCCGCCGGGCCCGCGCCGTCATCGAGGCAGGGTTGCCGCCGTTGTGGGTGCGGGGCGAAGTGGCCGGGTTCAAGGCTTGGCGCAGCGGTCACTGGTACTTCTCGCTGCGGGACAAAACTGCACAGATGCGCTGCGTGATGTTCGCGAAACAGAACTACATGTTGCCCACGCCGCCCGTCGATGGCATGCAGGTGTTCGTATTCGCGCGGCCCTCGATGTACGAGGAAAAAGGCGAGTTCCAGCTCACGGTGATGGAGCTGCTGTCGACCGAGCAGGGTGGGCTCTGGAAGCTCGCGTTCGAGAAGGCGAAGGCCGCGCTCATCAAGGACGGGCTGCTCGATCCCGCCCGCAAGCGCCGCGTGCCGAAATTCCCTCGGCGCATCGCCGTGGTCACCAGCCCCGACGGCGCGGTGCTGCGCGACATCCAGGCCGTCGTCGGACGGCGCTGGCCCGTCGCCGAGCTGATCGTCGTCCCCGCGCAGGTCCAGGGCGCGAAGGCCGAGGCGTCGGTGTGCTCGGCGCTCAACCGCATCCGCCGTCTGCCGGTCGACGTGCTGATCGTGGGGCGCGGCGGTGGCTCGATAGAAGACCTCTGGGCTTTCAATAGTGAGCGAGTGGCACGCGCCGTGGCGGCGATGCCGATGCCGGTCATCTCGGCCGTGGGACACGAAACCGACGTGACGCTCTGCGACCTCGTCGCCGATCTGCGGGCGCCGACGCCGTCCGCCGCGGCTGAAGCCGCGACGCCGGACCGCATCGAAGTGCTAGCGCACTGCGCCCTGCTCGGTCAACGCCTCGGCCGCGCATTACGAATCGCGGCGCGGCATGTCGTCGAGCGCGTGAATCGGACCGGTGATCGGCTGAATCGATGCATGGATCACCGGCTCGACAGGTCCCGTGCATTGCTCACCGCGCATAGCGCCCGCCTGGATGCGCTCAGTCCGCTGCGCGTGCTCGGCCGCGGCTACGCGGTTGCGCGGGACGAGAACGGCCGAGTTCTGAAACGCGTCGCTCAGTTGCCGGCGGGCAAGGAGTTCCGGCTGCGAGTAACGGACGGAGAGGTCGATGCCAGCGTTCAGTGAGCAGCTCGAGCGCCTCGAAGCCATCGTGCGCAAGCTCGAGGCCGAAGACCTCGACCTCGACGAAGCGCTGAAGTTGTTCGAGGAAGGGATCGAACGCCTGCGGGTCGCGCGCGAGCAGCTCACGCAGGCCGAGCTCAAGGTCAAAAAAGTCCTCGAGATTGAAAGCAGCTAGCTATCTCGCCTACGCGCGCGATCGCGTAGACGGCGTCCTCCAGTCATGGGCGGATCGCGCCGACCCGGTGATCCGCTACAGCCTGCTCGGCGAGGGAAAGCGGCTCCGACCCACGCTCGTCTTCGCGGCGCACGACGCGCTCAATGGCTCGTGCTCGGCGGGCGTCGCCGAGCTCGCGGCCGCGGTCGAAGTCGTCCACGCCTATTCCCTGGTGCACGACGACTTGCCCTGCATGGATGATGACGACTTGCGGCGTGGCCGGCCGACGGCACATCGCGCCTTCGACGTTGCGCGAGCGACGCGGGCGGGCTACGAAATGGTCGCGCTCGCCGCGCGGGTGCTGGCGCGCGGGCTCAGTACCCTGAACCTCCCGGCGGAACGGGGGCGGGAGATTGCGCTGGAGTTGTTTCGAGCGGCGGGGGCGGGCGGAATGATCGGCGGGCAGGCGCTCGATCTCGAGGCCGAAGCCAAGACGCTCCCAATCGAAGCGCTCGAGGAGGTACATCGCCGCAAGACTGGCGCGCTTATTGCCGCGTCCTGCGTGATCGGCGGTTTGTCGGCGGGAGGCGGCATCGGCCGTGGATCCATTGAAGCGCTGCGATCGTACGGCGAAGCGATCGGCCTGGCCTTTCAGATCGCTGATGACGTGCTCGATGCGACTGCCACGTCCGACCAGCTCGGCAAAACGGCCGGAAAGGACGCGGCGCATGCCAAAGCGACCTTCGTCACGCTGCTCGGCGTTGGGGCCGCTCGGGCAGAGGCGGAGCGGCTCGCGGCACGGGCGGTGGACCATCTGCGGGATGCGGGGTTAGTTTCCCCCACACTAGTGGAGTTAGCGCATTACATCGTGACCAGGCCGAATTGAGGACCGATGTCGCTTCTTGAATCGATCAAGAGTCCCGCAGACGTGAAGGCCCTCGCCCCCGACCAGCTCAAGCCGCTGGCCGACGAGGTGCGCCAGCGCCTGATCGACGTGGTGTCGCATACCGGCGGCCACATCGGCGCGGGGCTCGGCGTCGTCGAGCTGACGGTGGCGCTGTGCGCCGCATTCGATTCGCCGCACGACAAGATCGTCTGGGACGTCGGCCACCAGGGCTATCCGTGGAAGATTCTCACCGGCCGCAATGACCGCCTCCCCACGCTGCGGCAGCAGGGCGGATTGTCGGGATTCCTCCGGCGGAGCGAGAGCGAGCACGACCAGTTCGGCGCCGGTCATGCCGGCACGGCGCTGTCGGCGGCGTACGGGATGGCGGCGGCTCGCGACCTGAAAGGATTGGAATTCGCGGTCGTCGCCGTCGTCGGCGACGGCGCGATGACCTGCGGCTTGCCCTACGAGGCTCTGAACAACGCCGGCGATTCGGGCCGCGACATCATCGTCGTCCTGAACGACAACGGCATGTCGATCGCGCCCAACGTCGGCGCGATCAACAAGTACCTCGGGTCGATCATCGCCAGCCCCATCGGTGTGCGCATGCGCGAGCTCGTGAAGCACGTGATCGAGCGCGCCTCACACCTCGTCGGGGGCAAAAAGCTCGTCGACTTCGCGAAGAACGTCGAAGAGAGCATCAAGAACCTGTGGTCGCCCGGCATGCTGTTCGAGGAGCTGGGGTTCCGGTATTTCGGGCCGATCGACGGGCACAACATTGCGCAGATGCTGCACACGTTCGACATCGTGAAGACGCTGAAGGGGCCGCGCGTTGTCCACGTCATCACGGAGAAGGGAAAGGGCTTCCCGCTGTCAGAGCCCGATCTCGAGAAGTATCACGCCCGCGCACCGTACGATCCCATCACCGGCAAGCTGAAGCCCGTCAACCCCGGCCCGCCGCAATGGACGAAAGTCTTCGGCGACGCGCTGACGCAGCTGGCGGCGGAGAACTCGAACTTCGTTGCGATCACCGCAGCCATGCCCTCGGGAACCGGCACCAACATCTTCCAGAAAAAGTGGCCGCAGCGGTTCTTCGATGTCGGCATTGCTGAAGCGCACGCGACGACGTTCGCCGCCGGGCTCGCGACGCAGGGCGTCCGGCCCGTCGTGGCGATCTATTCGACATTCCTACAGCGCGCCTACGACAGCATCATCCACGACGTCGCCATCCAGAAGCTGCCCGTGATCTTTTGCATGGACCGCGCGGGCATGGTGGGCGAGGACGGCCAGACGCACATGGGTCTGTACGACATCGCGTACATGCTTGCGGTGCCGCACATGACCGTCACCGCCCCTAAGGACGGCGCCGAGTTGATCGGACTGCTGCGCTGCGCGCTGGCGCACACCGAGGGGCCTTTCTCGCTGCGCTATCCGCGTGACAAAGCGCCGGGAGAACCGCCGCCCGCCGCCGAAGTGCCGGCGATTCCATACGGCACGTGGCAAATCCTCAGGAAAGGAAAAGAGTGCGCGATCCTGGCGGTGGGCGTGATGTGCAAGCCGGCCCTCGAGGCTGCGGACGCGCTCGCGGCCGACGGCCTCGACGTGACCGTCGTAAACGCCCGCTTCCTGAAGCCGATGGATCGTGAGACGCTCGACGCGCTGGCGCGCGATCACAAGCTGCTCGTCACGGTCGAGGATGGAACCGTCGTCAACGGCTTCGGCGCCGCGGTGGCCGCCTTGGTGCAGACGACGGCCCCCGACCAACGCGTCGTTGCGCTCGGCGTCCCGGACCGCACCTACGAGCACGCGCCGCGCGCGCAGCAGCTCGCCGACGTCGGTCTGACGGGCGCCGGCATCGCCGCCCGCATTCGCGCCCTCGCCGCGGAAGAGTCGCTCACCACGCGATGAACGTCGGGGTCGTCGGCAACCCCAACTATCCGGATCTTGGCGCTCTCCTGGCGACGCTCCAACAGAAGGCGTCGAGGCTCGGGCTCACATTGTACAGCGAAGAGCGCATCCAATCGCTCTGGTCCGCCCCTCCGCTCAGTCAGTTGCCGTCCGGAACGCTGGATTGTCTCATCACGTTGGGCGGCGACGGCACCCTGTTGCGCGGCGCGCGCCTCCTCAATGGCTCGAACACGCCGATCATGGGCCTCAACCTCGGACGCGTCGGATTTCTTACCAGCGCCAGCCCGGAAAACCTCGACGGGGCGCTGGACGCCGTGGTGCGGCGCGCCTACACGATCGAACCGCGCCTGGCGCTACAGTCAACAATTACCGGCAGGGGCGCCAAGGGCGGCAGGGTTGAGCCCCTCGTGCTCAACGACGTCGTGGTGCACAAGGGCGGTGTGGCGCGCGTCGTTCGCCTCAAGGTGGCGGTCGATGGCGACGAAGTCGCGCAGTATTCGGCGGACGGGATCATCGTCAGCACGCCGACGGGATCGACGGCGTATTCGATGTCAGCGGGTGGACCCATCGTCGTTCCGACCGTTGACGCGATTGTCGTCACCGCCATCTGCCCGCACACTCTCGCGGTCCGGCCGCTGGTCCTCGCCGCGACGGCGGTGGTCACGATCCAGCCGATTCCGCCCTGGAGTGACGAAGTCCTCGTGTCGTTCGACGGCCAGGTGGGGACGCCGATCCAGCCGGGCGAGACGCTCCAGGTGCGCCGCGCCGAGCATCCCATCCTCCTCATCCGCCTCGGCCCGGAGAGCTTCTTCAAGCGCTTGCGGCGCAAGCTGCATTGGGGCGACCTCAGCGATCGAGTGCGGAAGTAGTGCTGGTCGAGCTTCGCGTTCGTGATCTGGCCGTCATCGCGGACGTCACCCTTCCTTTCGAGCCCGGCCTCAACGTTCTGACCGGCGAAACCGGCGCCGGCAAATCGATGGTCGTCGATGCCCTCTCGTTGCTGCTCGGCGAACGCGCGTCCGCCGACGTCGTGCGTCCCGGCGCCGACAAGACGATCGTCGAGGGCGCGTTCGAATTCGCATCCGCCGTGCATCGCCACCTCCTTTCGCCGTTCGCCGCACTGGGCATCGAGCTGGAAGAAGGCCGCCTGGTGCTGAAGCGCGAGGTGCTGCGCGAGGGGAAGTCGCGCGCATGGGTGAATGGCTCGCCCACGACGATCGGTGTGCTGGCACAGATCGGCGCGCTGCTGGTCGACTTGCACGGCCAGCATGAGACGCAATCCTTACTCCACCCCGATGCCCAGCGCGACATCCTCGACGCCTACGCCGATGCGGACGTCGAACGCGTCGCCGTGCGCGATGCCCACGCGCGGCTCAAGGAATTGGAGCACCGCGAGTCTGACCTCACGACGCGCCAGGCCGAGGTGCGCCGCAAGGCCGACTATCTGCGCCACGTACTGACGGAGATCGAAAAGGCCGCGCCCAAGCTCGGGGAAGACGAGGCGCTCGACACCGAATCGAAACGCCTGGCGCACGCGGAGGAGCTGCGTCGTCTCGCGCGCGAGCTGGAAGAGGCGATGGACGCAGCCGGGCTCACCAAGGCGCAGAAGATCCTCGGCAGCTTGCTCCGGCTCGATCCATCAGTGACCAAATGGCAGGAGCTGCTCGATGCTGCGTTCACCGGCTCGGCGGAGCTCGCTCAGGCGGCGCGCGCGTACGCGAGCGAGATCGAGGCCGACCCGGAACGGCTCAGCGCGGTGGAGCAGCGGCGCGATCTGCTGTTTCGGATCCAGCAGAAGCATGGTCCCACGATCGCCGACGTGCTGGCCTCGCGGGATACCGCGGCGCGCGAGCTCGAGCTCCTCGATACCGCCGATCTCGATCTCCGCGGGCTCGCGGATGAGCGAGCCAAGGCCGTGGAGGAGTTTACGCACGCCTGCGCGGCGCTCACGCAAAAGCGTGCCGCAGGCGCCAAGAAACTTGCGCGAGCGGTGAACAAGATCCTCCCAGGGCTCGGGATGCCTGAAGGGCGCTTTGGCGCAAACCTCTCACCTCTCACTTCTCACACGTCGTCCGGCGCGGAAACTGTGACTTTTGAGGTCGAGCTCAATCCCGGCCTGGGATCGCGGCCGCTCGCGCGCGTCGCGTCAGGCGGCGAGTTATCGCGGTTGATGCTCGCGCTGAAAGTCGTGCTCGCCGAGCACGATGCCGTGCCGACGCTCGTATTCGACGAAGTGGATCAGGGGATCGGCGGCGAGGTCGGGGGTCGCGTGGGAGAAGCGCTGACCGCGGTATCGCAAGGCGGTCGCCAGGCGCTGGTGATCACGCACCTGCCGCAGATCGCGGTGCATGCCGATCAACACCTCGTCGTGGCGAAAGGGAAGAAGGCCGGCGTCGCGACGAGCGATGTCGCAGTCGCGCAGGGCGAAACTCGCGTCAAGGAAATCGCCCGCATGCTCGGCGACGCCGACATGGAGACCGCGCGGCGGCACGCGGTCGAGCTGCTCAAAACAGCCAGCGGGACGTCCGCATCACAATCCGAAACACCGATGCCGCCGGCACGTGGCCGCCCGCAGCGGTGACCGTTTGCTCGAACGACAAACTCCCCTCGATGTCCGATGCCACGTACGTGATCGCCACGCCCAGCCGCGTCCGCCGCTCCGCGCTGCCGCCATCGAGCACGCTGGCTGAGACTGGTGCTCCGAGCCGCGTGGCAATGGTGATCGAGTCCTGCGCCGACCGGTAGGTGTAGCGGTCGCTCTGCTTCGTGAAGTAGCCCACCGTAAAACCCGCTCCGAAGGTTTTGGCAAATCGATACATCGGTGCGACGTCGATAGCGACGTAGTCGCCCGGATCCCAGTTCAGGGTAGCGAGCGCCGCGTGCGGCAGCAGCAATGTCGATTGCGGCCCGACGCGACGCGCGCGCGTTCCGGGCTGCTGCCGCGCCGCACGGAGCATCGCGTTCAACCATAGTCGCTTGAAGAGGGTCAGCTCCTGAGCGACCTGCAGCTCGATGTCTGTCTGATGATCGCCGGTAGGGATGTCGAAAAGGCGATTCGGTGATTCCTGGTGTCCGGTCGGGAGTCGCAACACGAAGGTGCCGCTGAGCGCATAGTTCGACGATTTGAGGAACCGGTACTTCGCCTGGACTTCGGCGTCGCCTGCGAAGTAGCGCAGCCCGCGCGGCGTGTCCATGAGCGATCCGAACGCGTAGGTCGTGTCGTTGAGCAGCGAATCGAGCGCGCGCCCCGCGCTATCGACCTTGCCCGTACTGTCCAGCACG
>DATGVZ010000090.1:0-23215 GCA_035299765.1 Gemmatimonadales bacterium | reverse complement strand
CGTCTCCCACTGTTCTTTCGCGCGCCGCACCATCTCGAAGAAGCGCGCATTGGCGATCACCACCGCCGCGTGGGTCGCCAGGGTCGAGAGGAGGCGGACGTCGTCGGGGACAAAAACGCCCTCGCGCGGGTCGGTGATCAGGAGCGTGCCGATGACGGCGCCGTGCGAGCGGAGCGGGACGGCGGCCGCGGCGGCCGCCTGAACGCCATCGATGACCTCGGTCGGCTCGGGACCCGAGTTGCGCACCAGCTCGAGATGCTCACGCCCTGTGGAACGGGCGACGAGCCCCTTGTCGTCTCCGGGGATCGTGCGCCCGCGCAGCGCGCTCAACGTCCCTTCGGCTGCGGCAATCTGGAGCGGGTCTCCGGCTGCCTCGCCGACCAGCGCGAGCAGCGCGCCCTGGGCATCGAGGAAGCGAACGGCATAGCGAACGACTTGCTCGACGATGCGGTCCAGCTCGAGCGAGTCGGACAGGACGTACGACAACTCCTGGAGCGAGAACAGCTCCGACAGCCGGCGATTCAACTCCTCGGCTGCGCGGCGGCGCTCGTGCTCCGAGCGCATCAGGCGCGCGCGTAGCCGCCAGAGCAGCGCCGCCACTCCAACGACGAGGACGGCGACGGCGGCACTCAGAATCGGATGTTCTCGCCACATGTTCATGGTCTTCTATATTTCTACAATCGTTCTTGAGAATCAATCTCGAGCCTCACATCGCCCGGTCGTTCGCGCTCAGCCTGCTGATCACAGCCTGCGGTCGTGACGTGCATCCGCCCATCTCGCGTGCGTGGCCGCTGATGGGGACGACGATGTCGGCCGCTGCGTGGGGAGCGGACAGCACGCGGATTGCACAGGCGCTTGATGCTGCGCGCGACTCCGTGGATCGCATCGATTCGTTGCTACGGAAGCGAATGCGGATCGCGGCACTCGATTCCATCCGCGAGGATGTGCGCCGCAAGACCGGTGTGGCTCTCTCACCAGACAGCGTGGCGATCGGCTATGCGCTCGATCGCGCGGCCCTCGCGCTGGCGCCGGTCGTTGACAGCGCGTTGCTCGATCTGGGCGAGCAGTTTCGTTGGATCGGTCCGGTCACTCGCTCGACGGACCGGTCTGTCGGTATTCCCGATCCCGACAACACCTTGCACTCGCTCGGTGCAGTCGAGATGTGGAGTGGATCGGTGCGCACGAAGTCGCAGCGCAACGCGCACGGGGCCATGGTGCGATCGGTGACCGTGCTGGCGGCCGCAGCCGCCGCCGCCGATGCCTGGGCGGCGGCCTTCATGATGATTGGATGTGACAGCGCACTGGCGTTGGCGCCGCGACTCGCGGTGCCCGCGGCGCGTGTGAGTGTGGTATGTGTCGACTCAGCGGGAACGCGCTCGACTACGGACCTCGAGCAGCGGTTCCGGCGTCCGACTGGGCGCGTGCCTTGACGCGCGCCCGCTCCTCGTTGAGCAGCCGCAGGGAGCGGGTCCACACGTCGCTCGAGAGGCCCTGGTAGCTGATGGTCATCTGTTCCCGCACGCTGATCCCCTCCTCGAAGAGATAGATCGCCACCGCCTGCTGGCGCGCTTCGAGCTGATACGAGCTCCACGTTGGGGAGAGCGGCACGATACCGATCGGGCGGAACAACCGGCCGCGGCTGGTGATGAAGAGCTCGTCCGGATTGAAGCGGGCCCCGGGCACGATGCCGAGGAAGGTGACCATCACGAGCACGGGATGTTCCGTGTTCGGGAGTCGCGCGGCGGCGGCGATGTCATCCGACCGGCTCTGGATGAGCTGGCGCAGCGAGCGGTAGGTGTCGGGCGCGAGCAGCCGGATGACTTGCTCGTCGAGCGGCAGGACCTGAACCGCGACGGTGCCGGTGCTGAGACTCACGACGATGTCGTCGCGACGGAGCGTACCGTAGCCGGGGGGAATCGTATCCTGGGCGGCGGCGGAACGTTGGATTGTTGGAAAGATGGAAAGAAGAACCACAGTCATTCCAACCTTCCAACCTTCCAACATTCTATCGGTCCATCGTTCCATCATTCCGCCGTTCCTCTCACCAGCCCCTCAATTGCTTCCCGCAGCTCCGCGATGCCCTCGCCGGTCGTCGCGCTCGTCACGATCACCTGATCCTCGGGAAGTCCGAGCTCGTCGCGCAGCTCGCGTTCGCGCGCGCGGCGCCGCGCTGTCGAAAGCTTGTCGCCCTTGGTGAGCGCGGCAAGGACGTGCGTCTCTCCTTCCACCAGCGTGTCCTGCATGGTGCGGTCATCGACCGAGGGCGGATGGCGAATATCCAGCAGCCACACCACGCCGCGCAGCCGCTCCCGCTCCAGGGCGTATCGCAGTAGGCGGCGAAAGCCTGCCCGCTGCTCCTTCCCGGCTCTGGCGTAGCCGTAGCCCGGCAGATCCAGGAAATACAGGGAATGGGGAAAGGGGACTGGCGAATGCTGGGCCAGTCCCCTTTCCCCAGTCCCCGGTATCATGAACACGTTGAGCGCCCGTGTCTTCCCCGGCGTTCCGGACGTCTTAGCGATCCGTTGCCCCACCACTGCATTGAGCAACGACGACTTGCCGACGTTGGAGCGGCCGATGAACGCGACTTCCGGGAGTGGAGGATCGAGCAACGCATCGGCTCGCGGGAACGAGCCAATGTAACGTGCGTCGGTCAGGCTTCTTTCTTCTGGCGGGGACGCTCGGTCACGAGCAACGGCGCACGGCCCGACGTGACGCATTCAGCGGTGATCGCGACTTCGCGCACGTCGTCACGGCTCGGCAGCTCGAACATGATTTCCGTCATCATCTCTTCGAGGATGGCGCGCAGCCCTCTGGCGCCGGTGCCGCGCTTCATCGCCTTCGCCGCGATCGCCTTCAGCGCGTCTTTCTCGAGCGTCAGGCGGACGTCCTCGAGGTCGAACAGCTTCTGGTACTGCTTGGCGAGCGCGTTCTTGGGCTCGGTGAGAATCCGAATCAACGCGTCCTCGTCGAGCGCATCGAGCGGCACCGTGACCGGCAACCGGCCGACGAGCTCCGGGATGAGGCCGTAGCGTAACAGATCGTCAGGCTCGACGTCGACGAAGGGATTCTTCTTCAGCTTCTCGTCAACGCCCTTTTCGACCTCTTCCTTTGTAAAGCCGATCCGCCGCCGGCCGGTGCGGGACTCGATGATCTTCTCGAGGCCGTCGAACGCGCCGCCGCAGACAAAGAGGATGTCCTTCGTGTTGACCTGGATGTACTCCTGCTGCGGATGCTTACGCCCACCCTGCGGCGGGACGCTGGCGACCGTGCCTTCCAGAATTTTGAGCAGGGCCTGCTGCACGCCTTCGCCCGAGACGTCCCGCGTGATGCTCGGATTCTCGGACTTGCGGGCGATCTTGTCGATTTCGTCGATGTAGACGATGCCCCGCTCGGCTTCGGACACGTTGAAATCGGCTGACTGCAGCAGCCGCACCAGGATGTTCTCGACGTCCTCACCGACGTAACCCGCTTCGGTGAGCGTGGTCGCGTCGGCAATTGTGAAGGGCACGTCCAGGATGCGCGCGAGGGTCTGCGCCAGGAGCGTCTTGCCCACGCCGGTCGGCCCGATGAGGAGGATATTGCTCTTGTCGAGCTCGACGTCGTTGTCGCGGCCGGAGTGGGAATTGATGCGTTTGTAGTGGTTATAGACGGCGACGGCGAGAGTCTTCTTGGCGCGGTCCTGCCCGATCACGTATTGGTCCAACACGTCCTTTATTTCCGCAGGCGTGGGGACCTGAGTGATCGCCTCCGCGACTTCGCGTTCTTCATCCTCCGCCAGGATCTCATTGCAGAGCGCAATGCACTCATTGCAGATGTAGACGGACGGCCCGGAGATGAATTTCCGGACGGAATCCTTGGATTTACCGCAGAACGAGCAGCGGAGATGCTTGTCGTGAGACATCGTCGTCCTAGTATGGGAAGGCGCGTCTGGCGGCGCAAGTGTTCACTTCTTGGCCTTCCCGTCTTCCTTGATTTCTTCGTAGTTCGAGATGACGTGATCGATCAGTCCATACTCTTTCGCTTCTTCGGCGGACATGAAGCGGTCTCGGTCCATATCCTTCTCGATGTTCTCCACGGTCTTGCCGGTGTGCTTGGCGTACAGCTCATTGAGCTTGCGCCGCAGGAACAGGATCTCCCGCGCCTGGATTTCGATGTCGGAGGCTGTGCCCTGCGTGCCGCCGGACGGCTGGTGCATCATGATGCGCGCGTGTGGCAGCGCCGAGCGTTTGCCCTTGCGTCCCGCGGTCAACAGGAACGAGCCCATCGACGCCGCCATCCCCATGCAGATGGTGTTCACGGGTGCGCGCAGGAACTGCATCGTGTCGTAAATCGCCATACCGGATGACACCAGGCCACCTGGGGAATTCACGTACAGGTAAATGTCCCGTTCGGGGTTGTCGGCATCCAGGAACAGCAGCTGCGCGATGATGATGTTAGCGACGTCGTCGGTGATGGACGTGCCCAGGAACACGATGCGGTCCATCAATAACCGGCTGAAGATGTCATAGGTGCGCTCGCCACGGCTCGAACGCTCGATGATATACGGGGGATAGATGTGGCTTTCGCTCTTCGTCACGCTTGCTCCACGGTGGACTGCGACAAGAGATGGGAGAACACCTTCTCCTCGGTGATGCTCCGCGCAACATCACGGAGCCGCTTGGCCTTCTCCAACGACGCATACAGCTGCGCGGCCGGCATCCCGCGTCGCTCGGCGAGCTCCTGGACCTTTTGGTCCAGCTCCGCTTCGGTGGCGCGCAAGTTCTGCGTTTCGACGACGTAATCGAGCACCAGATCGCGCCGCACCTGCGATTCCGCTATGGTGCGGAATTCTTGCGCGAACTGCTGCCAGCGCTCCTCCGGGACTTCATAGGCCTGCGCGTAGGCGCCCAACACGCGCTCGACCAGCGGCCGCGGCGCGACCACGCTGTTCGCCTGGACGATCTGGTCGATCAGCTCGGTGCGCAGGTGCGCGTCCGCTTCCCGTTCCGCCTCTTTGCCAAGGTCCGCGCCGATCGCGGCACGCAACGCTTCGAGCGATTCGAAGTCGCCCATCTCGCGAGCGAACGCGTCGTCCAGGGAGGCGAGCTCCTGCCGCTTGACTTCGCGCAGCGTCAGGCGGATGTCGCGCGTCTGCCCGCGCTTCGCTTCCTCCGCGAAGTCATCGGGAAAGCGCACGGTCGCATCCACCGATTCGCCCGGCAGGAGGCTCATGACGCGCTCTTCGACGTCCGGAATCGCACGGCCCTCGCCGAGCACGAACTGGTAGGGCTGCGGATCTTTGGCCTCGCCCCCCCCGTTCTCGCGGGTGGCGATGATGACGTCGACGAGGTCCTTGGGCTTGGGCTTTTCGCCCGCGACCGGCGTCCATGGCGCGCGTTGCTCGCGCATCGTGTTCAACTGCTGGTCGACCTGCGCTACCGTGATCGCGGCAACTTTCCGCGTCAAGCGAAAACCGCCCAGCCGTTGCAGCTTGAGCTCCGGCTTCAACTCCACGTGGAATTCGAATGTGACGGGCGCGCCGTCCTCCCACTTGAGGTTGTGAATGTGAGGATCGGCGATCGGCTTGAGCTCTTCCTGCTTCTGCGCGACGCGCCAGCTCTCCTGCACGAGCTCACGCAGCGTCTCCTGGCGGATATCGTCAGCGAACTTCTTGCGCACCACCGCGGCTGGTACCTTGCCCTGCCGGAAGCCGGGCAGGCGGGCCCGCTGCTGGTACACCTTCGTCGCGCGCTCCTCGGCCGCTTTCACGTTGTCGGGCGGAATGGTGACCTCGAGCGACGCTTCGCCCGGTTCAGCTCGGGTTTTCTTTACGAGAATCTCGGGCATGCTTGGTAAAATCTAACCCGGCGGGGAATGGGGAAGGGGGAATGGTGTCACCAGTCCCCATTCCCGGTTTTGATGCGACCGGAGGGACTCGAACCCCCACGGGTTGCCCCACCAGCTCCTAAGGCTGGCGCGTCTGCCAATTCCGCCACGGTCGCAAACTTCCTCGAAATGTATAGTTTCCCGAGTCTTGATGTCGTCCCCCAGCCTCGCGGAGCCGTTTCATGATCAGTTCCCGTGTCACTGCTCTTCTCGTCATCGTCGCCAGCGCGGTGCTCCCCAGAACCGCCGCGTCACAGGCCGCCGATAAGCAGCGCATCTGCAGCCAGGTCGAAAACCACTCCTTCACCGTCGGTACCTGGGCCACGTACAACTGGACTGGTGGACAGACCAGTGGCAGCACGATGCGGATGGCGGTCGTCGGCAAGGAGCCGCATGAAGGGACCACGTACTACTGGTACGAAATAACGATCGATGACCCGAAGCGTCCCAACGCGAAGATGATCTTGCAGATGCTGGTGCCCGGCCTGAAGGCTGGTGTTCGCACCGTCGTGATGAAGAGCGGGAGTCAGCCCGCGATGAAGATGCCGCCGCAGATGATTCAGATGATCAACGCTACTCCCGGCACGAACATGGCTGCAGAGATCGCGCGGCAGTGTAACGAGATGGACGTTATGGCGTGGGAAGACGTGACTGTTCCGGGAGGTCACTTCCGCGCGCTGCACCTCAAACACCCGCACTCGGGGCAAGAATTTTGGGTGCAGCCGGACCTCGAGTTCGCGATGGTGCGGGTAACAATGGAAGACGGCGGCGTGATGGAACTGACGGGGCAGGGGACGGGAGCCAAGTCGTCCATCACCGAGACGCCGACGGAAATGCCGGGGTTACCGGTCGCCCCGCCGCCCCGTTAGGTTTTCACGGCGTGCCGCTCCTCCTCGCTGTCGTCCTGGTCGTTCTCACCGCCTGCAGCGGACCGTTCCCACAGTCGGCGCTCGCGCCACGATCTGACTTCAGCACGTCGCTCGACCACCTGTTCACCAACATTTTTTGGTGGGCGGTGGTCGTTTTCCTCATCGTCGAAGCGCTGCTGCTGTATGCCATTGGGCGCTATCGCGCGCGCGCGGGTGCGGCGGCGCCGAAGCCGGTGCACGGCCACACGGCGCTCGAGATTGGCTGGACGCTCGCGCCGGCGCTGATCCTCGTGTTCATCGCGGTTCCCACGATGCGCACGATTTTCGAGACCGCGGGCAACGCACCCGAGGGTGCGTTGCGGGTCGAGGTGATCGGCCACCAATGGTGGTGGGAGTATCGCTACCCGACGCTGGGGATCGGTGCGGCGAACGAGCTGCATGTCCCGCTACGGACGCCAGTCCAGCTCGAGATGACGTCGGCGGACGTCATCCACAGCTTCTGGGTGCCGCGGCTCGCCGGGAAGCGCGACCTCATCCAGGGTCGGATCAACCGCATCGAGTTCAGCGCCGACTCGACCGGCGAGTACTGGGGCCAGTGTGCCGAGTTCTGTGGCGCCTCGCACGCGAACATGCGACTGCGCGTCGTTGTGCAGGTCGACACGGCGTTCCAGGCTTGGGTAGACCGCCAGCGCGCCGGCCCCGCGGCGCCGGCAAAAGGATCACCCGCCGAGCTGGGTCAGCAGGTCTTCCGCCGCAGCGCGTGCATCGCGTGTCACACGATCACCGGCATTTCCCAGGGCAAGGTCGGGCCTGATTTGAGCCACGTCGGCGGCCGGGGCACGATTGCGGGCGCGTTGTTCCCGAACAACACGGAAACGCTGCGACGCTGGATCATGAACGCGCCGGCCCTCAAACCGGGCGCGCTGATGACACCGCAAAACTTGTCGCCGCAGGACCTCGACGCGGTGATCGCCTATCTCCAGAGCCTGAAATGAAGAGCTGGCTGACGACCACGGACCACAAGCGCATCGGGCTCCTCTATTTCTGGACGGCGTTCGGCTTTTTCCTCATCGGCGGAACCGAGGCGCTCGTCATCCGCGCGCAGCTGGTGCGGCCCGAGGGCATCGGCGTGAGCGCCGAGACGTTCAATCAGCTGTTCACGATGCACGGCACCACGATGATATTCCTGGCGCTGATGCCGCTGTCCGCGGCGTTCTTCAACTTCATCATCCCGCTCCAGATCGGCGCGCGCGACGTCGCGTTCCCGCGACTCAACGCCTTCAGCTACTGGGTCTTCCTGCTCGGCGGCCTGCTCCTGAACGCGAGCTTCGTCGCGGGGCCGTTGTTCGGCGCGGACCGGCTGTCGGTCGCTCCGGATGCGGGCTGGTTCGGATATGCGAATCTCACCTCGCGGCAGTTCTCTCCCGGACCGAACGTCGATTTCTGGTTACTGGGACTCCAGATCCTCGGCATCGCGTCACTGGCGGCGGGGTTCAACTTCATCGTGACGATTTTGAACATGCGGGCGCCGGGAATGCGGATGCTGCGTCTTCCCCCATTCACGTGGATGACGTTGATCACACAGTTCCTCGTCATCACGGCGTTCCCCGTCATCACGGTCGCGCTCGTGCTGCTCATGTTCGATCGTTTCTTCGGCACCCACTTCTTCCTGCCCGCGGGCGGCGGCGATCCGATTCTGTGGCAGCATCTCTTCTGGATGTTCGGCCACCCCGAGGTCTACATCCTGATTCTGCCGGCGATGGGCATCATTTCGGAGGTGCTGCCGACGTTTTCCCGAAAGCCGTTGTTCGGCTACACCGTCGTGGTGTACTCGGGCGTTGTCATCGCCTTCCTCGGCTGGAGCGTGTGGGCGCATCACATGTTCGCGACGGGACTGGGACCCATCGCCGATTCGGTGTTCGCGGGCACGACGATGCTGATCGCGATCCCCACCGGCGTGAAGATCTTCAACTGGATCGGGACCCTGTGGGGCGGGCAACTGCGGTTCACCACAGCGCTGTTGTTCGCGGTGGGGTTCATCGCGATGTTCATCATCGGCGGTCTTTCGGGCGTGACGCACGCCGCCGCGCCGGCGGACTTGCAGCAGACCGACACCTACTATGTCGTCGCGCACATCCACTATGTGCTGTTCGGCGGCACGATTCTCGGCTTGTTCGCGGGGATGTACTACTGGTGGCCTAAGATGACCGGCCGGCTGCTGTCGGAGACGCTGGGCCGCTGGCACTTCTGGCTGACGATTATCGGCATGAACCTGGCGTTCTTCCCGATGCACTTATCCGGCCTCTTCGGGATGCCGCGGCGGATCTATACGTACTCGGCGGACCTCGGCGTGACCCGCTTCAATCAGCTTTCGACGATCGGGGCATTCATCATCGGGATCGCGACGCTCATCTTTTTCTGGAATCTGCTGAGCACCCGCCGCCGGCCGATCAACGCGCCGCACAATCCATGGGGCGGTGCGACGCTCGAATGGGCGATACCCTCGCCGCCGCCCGTCTACAATTTCACCGTGATTCCGACCGTCGCGAACCGGCTCCCGCTGTGGCAAACCGAGCGCCACGCGCCCATGGAGCCGCTGCCCGAGCGACCACCGGCTCCAATCCATGTGCCGGGAGGATCCTGGTGGCCGATGATCACCGCGTTCGGACTGCCGGTGATGGCGATCGGCGCGTTGTCACGCCTGCTCCCCATCGTGCTCGTCGGCGCCGCGGTCGTGATCGTGGGGATCTACCGCTGGGCTTACGAGCCCTTCGAGACTTAAATGGCGCACGCGCATCGCACGAGCATGGGGCTCGACAGCCGCAAGATGGCGTTCTGGGCGTTCATCGGCTCGGAGTGCCTGCTCTTCGGCTCATTGATCTCCACGTATCTCGTCTACAAGGGTCGGAGCCTCGTGGGGCCATACCCACACGAGATTCTGAATATTCCGTTCACGTCGTTCAGCACCTTCGACCTGCTGATGTCGAGCCTGGCGATGGTGCTCGCACTCGCCGCGGTGCAGCGCGGCGACATGAAACAGGGGAAGCTCTGGCTCCTCGTCACGGCGCTGCTCGGCCTGGTTTTCCTCGGCGGCCAGTTCTGGGAATTCAGTCATTTCGTACGCGAAGGCCTGGGCCTGACTACAAACCTCTTCGGCTCGACGTTCTACGTGCTCACCGGCACGCACGGTGCGCACGTGACGGTGGGAGTGATCTGGCTGCTGACGCTCTGGGTGCAGGCGTTGCGCGGCAAGTTGGGGCCGGGCCAGGCCATGACGGTGGAAATCACGGGACTCTATTGGCACTTCGTGGACGTCGTGTGGATCGTGATCTTCACGGTCGTCTATCTCATTCAATGAACGCTGCGGGAATCACGCGATGAGCGAGCAAGCCCACGCCACGACTGGAACCTATCTGCGCGTCGCCGCAATCCTCGTCATGGTGACGCTGATCGAGGTGGGCGTGTTTTACGTCCCGGCTTTCCACACGGTGCTCGTCCCCGTACTGCTGGTGCTCTCGGCGTTCAAGTTCGCGCTGGTGGTGATGTTCTACATGCACCTCAAGTTCGATAGTCGGTTCTTCGCGTTTCTGTTCGGCGGGCCATTGCTGCTCGCGCTCGCGGTGGTGGTCAGCTTGCTCTTCATCTTTTATGGAGCCTTGCGTCTGCGGACAGGCGTGTAAGACCAATGATCAATGCAGAATGATCAATGATCATTGATCACTGGACATTGGACATTCCGCGGTGGAATCGTTGGGATATCCATCCCAGCGTAGCGGCCGGGCTCGTCCTCCTGGGCGGGCTCTACGTGTATTTGGGAGGTCTGCGCGGAACGTCGCGCCGCAAGATCGCGGCGTTCGTTGGATCACTGCTCGTGCTCTTTGGCGCGCTCAACGGGCCGCTCCACAATCTATCGGACCAATACCTCTTCAGTGCCCACATGGCGCAGCATCTGCTGCTCACATTGGTATTCCCGCCGCTGCTGCTCTACGGGACGCCGGCCTGGGTGGTGCGGCCGCTGCTCAGACCACGCTGGGTGATGGCGTTGGCTCGCGTCGTCACGCGCCCGCTGTGGGCGGCACTCCTGTTCACGGCACCGATCACCATCTGGCATGCGCCGGCACTCTACGAAGCGGCGCTCCGCAATCACAATCTGCACATCGTTCAGCACCTGATCTTTCTCACTACTGCGGTCGTGATGTGGTGGCCGGTTCTCTCACCGGTTCCCGAGCTGCCGAGGATCCCGCACCTACTTCAGATGCTCTACCTGTTCCTCCTCGGCATCCCGATGTCCATCACGGGAGCGTTGATCACGCTCTCCGGCTCAGTGCTCTATCCGTTTTACGCGGCCGCGCCCCGGGTGTGGAACCTCTCGCCCATAGACGATCAACAGATTGGCGGCCTGCTCATGTGGGTGCTGGGCGGACTGATGCTCTGGATCGTGATGACGGCGATTTGGTTCCGGTACTCAGTTTGGGATCAGAGATCGGATGCTGAAACGGAAGTGCCGGTGGAAGCCTACGGGCCGAATGATCAATGATCAATCTTCAATGATCGTTGATCATTGATTATTGATCATTCGCGTTCATTCACCGTCCTCCGTTTCGCCCAGCGGATGCCGGCGCAGCTCTTCACCGATGCGAGGGTGTTCGCGCCAGAGGTAATAGCCCATGCCGAGTGCCGCGAGGCCATTCCCGATGGCGACGTTCCACCATGCCAGGTAGCCGATCAGCGGTTTGGCGAGTAGCGCGACGAGAATGTAGAACCCCACCTCAAAGAAGCAAAAACCCACGATGACCAGAAACAATGTCGACGGCGCGTATTCGACCTCCGCGGCGAGTGCCGCGGCAATGCAGCCGACTACCACGAACGCGCTGACGTGAATCATCGTGTACCCAAAGATTCGACCGGGTTCGATGACGATGGCGTTGGGATCGTGGACGCCCGGGAAGAGCGCGCCCCCCAGCATCGCCGGTGTGAAGAACGGCTGGCCGTTGATGGTGTCTACGATGAGGAACCAGACGGCGACGACCGCGGCGCCGATGCAACCGGCGATGAAGCCTTCGCGCAGGATGCGATTGAGATCCATCGAACCGTCAATATATCGCGACGACAAGTGCGTGCTAGATTAGGCCGCACTCGGAGCTCGGGGAGAGAATGGTCGTGACGCGCCGTCCCTTGTTCTACGGACTGTGCCTGCTCGTCGGCGTGCTGCTGTCGGGGATCGGCGGCCTCATGCACCCGCTGCTCACGGGTGACGGAGCGGCGCAGCTGGGCACAATCGCGCGAACCACGCACTGGCGCGCCATTCACTGGTCCTTGTTGTTCGGACTGGCTTTCATGTACACGGGACTGATCGGCGTCGCGCTGCGCCACGGCGAAACGGCAGGCTCCGCGCCGGGACGCGCCGGAATGTTCCTGGCCGGCTTCGCTTTCTCGCTTTGGTCGCTGAATATCCTCTTCATGGTCGGGGCCGGATGGCAGCTCGCGCGCGCGTTCACGATCGCGGACACGGGGCTCGCCGGCACGCATGCCGTGTTTGTCTATGACATGCTGCACCCCGCCGGCCTCGCGGCTGAACGGTTGGCGACGTTCATGCTCGGTCTCGTCGCCTACACGTTCGGCTGGGCGATTCGGAACGGCGTGGTGTGGCCGCGCTGGCTGGCGTGGATCGCGTGGGGGGTGGCGGTAGTCACTGGCGCCGTGGCCATAGGATTCGACGAGTTCTCGCCGAATTTCTTTTACTACAGCCAGGCGCTGTTTGTGATGTGGCTGGCGGCGACCGCGGTGGTGATGCTCACGGAGCGCCGCCAGCCGTAAAGAGTCTTACCGGGTGCGCTCGCGCACGATGCGCTGCTGCCAGCCGTCCTGCGTGCTCGAGAGCACCGTCAGTGTCACGATCTCTCCACGCTTTACGCCCCCGAGGACCTGACGCAGCTCGGCGCGTGTCCGCGTCGGCTGGCCATTGACCTTCAGAATGATGTCTGGATACCCGGCGCTCGCGTCCACGAGATGCTGGTAGGACGGACCGTCTGGAGACACCTGCGAGACAATCAACGCACCGCCTGAGCGCATCACCGCGCGGAGGCTCTGGTCGCGCGCATTCTCCTGCGACAACGGCTCGACGGAAATACCGAGTGCCTCTTCCATCGGCCCGGAATCGCGTGCGGATCCCCTTTCATCGGCGTCCGAAACCTCTTGAGGCTCTGACGAAGGCGCCGGCGCGAGCCGCACGGGAATCGTCTTCCGGATGCCATTGTCGTGAACGACCGTGACCTGCACGACCTCACCGGGTTTCTTGAAGCCCACGCGCTGCTGGAGCTGCGCGACGGACTCGATCGACTGCCCATCGACGGCGATGATGACGTCGCCTTCTTGAATGCCGGCACGCTTGGCCGGGGAATCGTCACCGGTGAACTCGTTCACCACGACGCCGCGGATTTCCTTGAGCCCGACTTTTTCCGCATCCTCAGGCGAAATCGGCCGGATCTGGACACCCATCACCGCCCGCTCGACGTGCCCCGTGGAAATCAGCTGCGTCATCACGGTGCGGGCGAGGTTGATCGGGATGGCAAACCCGTACCCGGCATAGAACCCGGTCTCACTGGCGATGGCCGAGTTGATGCCGATGACCTCGCCACGCACGTTGACGAGCGGCCCACCCGAGTTGCCGGGATTGATCGCCGCGTCCGTCTGAATGAAGTCTTGAATCGCATACCGGCTGCTATTGAGGCCGGCGAGCAGCCGCCCCTTCGCACTCACGATCCCAGCGGTGACAGTGAATGTGAATGCTTCGCCGAGCGGATTGCCAATGGCGAGCACCCAGTTGCCGATCTTGGTAGAGTCGGCATCGCCGAGCCGCACGGTCGGCAGCCCGGTCGTCTGAATCTTGATGACTGCGACGTCGGTCGATGGATCGGTACCGACGGTCTTGGCGGTGAATTCGCGGTTGTCGTACAGGCGAACCGTGACGCGGTCGGCGCCCTGCACGACGTGGTTGTTCGTCAGGATGTATCCGTCCTGGGACACGATGAAGCCCGACCCCGACCCTTGCTCGACCTGGGGACGGCGCGGGACCTGGAAGAAATCGTCAAATCCCGGCGGCAGGCGCCGGTTGCTCACATGCTCGCGCCGCTCCGACTTGATGAATACGACCGCGGGCTTCACATGCTCGGCAACCGATGCGAACGCGTCGCCGAGATCGACGGCAGCCTTTGCCTGCGGAAGTGGTCGGCTCGTGTCCTGAAGCACCGAGCGCACCGCTGCTTCACCGCGTGCCGGCAGCTTGAATGACGAGGCGAATGCCAGCCCGAGTGCAAACGCCATTGCCACCAGAGTTCCGAATTTCAACCAGTCCCGCGTCTTCACCGACATCCGTTCCCCCTTTTAAGACTTCTTGGATTTATCGTCGTCCACGATTTCATAGTCAGCATCTACCACGTTTTCCTGACGACCTTCGGACTTTCCACTTTCAGTGCCGGTCTGGCCTTCACTGCCGCCAGAGGCGGCAGCGCCCGCTTCTGCGCCCGCGCCGGCACCGCGTGCCGCGTACAGCGACGCGCCCGCCGCCGAGTAGGCCTGCTGCAGCTCGTCGAGCGCCTTACTGATCTCGTCGGCGTTGCCGCTGCGCAGCGCCTGCTGCGCCGACTGGATCGCCGCATCGAGCCGGGACTTGAGTCCCGCTTCGAGCTTATCGACCCAGTCCTTCGATTCCTTTTGGACCTGGTACACCATCGTATCGAGGCGGTTACGACGCTCGATCTCATCGCGCCGCTTCTTGTCTTCAGCGGCGTGCGCCTCGGCGTCCTTCACCATCTTGTCGATGTCCTTATCGGCAAGACCCGACGAAGCTTCGATCCGGATCTTCTGCTCTTTGCCGGTCGCCTTGTCCTTCGCCGACACGTGCAAGATGCCGTTCGCGTCGATGTCGAACGTCACCTCCACCTGCGGCACGCCCCGCGGAGCCGGCGGAATTCCGGTGAGCTGAAATTTGCCGATGGTGCGGTTGTCCTGCGCCATCTGCCGTTCACCCTGCAACACATGAATCTCGACGGTCGTCTGATTGTCTTCCGCGGTCGAGAACACCTCCGACTTCTTCGTCGGGATGGTCGTGTTGCGCGGAATCAGAACCGTTGTCACGCCACCCAGCGTCTCGATACCAAGCGACAGAGGAGTCACGTCGAGCAGGAGGACGTCCTTCACCTCTCCTGCGAGCACGCCTCCCTGAATCGCGGCTCCGATCGCCACGACTTCGTCGGGGTTCACGCCCTTGTGCGGTTCTTTCCCGAAGAAGTTCTTGACGATTTCCTGGACCTTCGGCATGCGCGTCTGGCCACCGACGAGGATGACCTCGTCAATGTCCGACGGTTTGAGCCCGGCATCGTTGAGCGCCTGCTGCATGGGCGGAATGGTCCGCTTCACCAGGTCGTCGACGAGCTGCTCGAGCTTCGCGCGCGTCAGCGACAGGTTCAGGTGCTTCGGCCCCGATTGATCGGCGGTGATGAACGGGAGGTTGATATCGGTCTGCATCACCGACGACAGCTCCATCTTCGCCTTCTCGGCGGCTTCCTTGAGTCGCTGCAGCGCCATCGGATCCTTGGACAGATCGATGCCCTGATCCCGCTTGAACTCCCCAACCAACCATTCCATCACGCGGGCGTCGAAGTCGTCGCCGCCCAAGTGCGTGTCACCGTTGGTGCTCTTGACCTCGAAGACGCCCTCAGCCAGCTCGAGAATCGAGATGTCGTAGGTCCCGCCGCCGAGGTCATAGACGGCGACTTTCTCTTCCTTCTTCTTATCGAGACCATAGGCGAGGGCCGAGGCGGTCGGCTCGTTGATGATCCGGACCACGTCGAGGCCGGCGATCTTGCCGGCGTCCTTTGTCGCCTGGCGCTGCGAATCGTTGAAGTAGGCCGGGACCGTGATGACGGCCTTCTCGACTTTGTGGCCGAGATAGTCCTCCGCCGTCTGCCGCATCTTCTGGAGGATCATCGCCGAGATCTCCGGCGGCGTGTAGATCTTGCCCATCACTTCAACGGACGCGAGGCCGTTCTGACCGCGCGTCACCTTATAGGGCACGCGCTTGATCTCTTCGGTGACCTCTTCGAGGCGCCGTCCCATGAACCGTTTTATGGAGAAGATCGTGTTCTGCGGGTTAGTCACCGCCTGCCGTTTGGCCACCTGCCCAACGAGTCGCTCACCGTCTTTTGTGAAGGCGACCACCGATGGGGTGGTTCGGCCGCCTTCGGCGTTGGGGATGACGACGGGATCGCCACCTTCCATGACCGCCACGACGGAGTTGGTCGTCCCGAGGTCAATGCCGATGATCTTCTCAGCCATACTTTCAGCTCCTGGTAGGGATTTGATGCCGGCCTGATGCTCCGGGTCGCAGAGGGCAAGCATCGTGCCCGACTAAAATGCCAAAAAGGCAGTTGGTCCGATGAATTCTAACCGCCTAACAGGCCAACCGTATAAGCGCTATAGATTCCGCCGCATGTTCCCCTACCGGGACGAGAATCCCACCGAAAAACCGGCCATCATCACCGTCGCGATCATCATCGCCAACACGCTCGTCTTCATTCTGCTACAGGGCGCGGGGGCACAGGGGCCATTGGCGCGGTCGGTATGCGAGCTCGGGCTGATCCCGGGCGAGCTGCTGCGCACCGCGAAGCCGGGGAGTGGCGTGGAGCTCGCGCCTGGCATCGCCTGCCTGGTCGGTGTCGCGCCGAAGTACTGGACGGTGATCTCGTCGATGTTTACCCATGGTGGTTGGCTGCACCTCATCGGCAACATGCTGTTCCTCTGGGTCTTCGGGAACAACATCGAAGACGCGATGGGCCATGGAAAATTCATCGTCTTCTATCTGTTATGCGGCATCGCGGCGGCGGCGACGCAAACGCTCCTGAGCCCGCACTCGATCGTCCCTATGGTCGGAGCCTCGGGCGCAATCAGCGGTGTGCTGGGGGCGTACCTGCTGCTCTATCCCAACGTGCGGGTCCACACGCTGATCATTTTGCCCATCTACATCACGTCCGTCGCGCTGCCAGCGTGGGTGATGCTTGGCTATTGGGCCGTTCTCCAACTAGTCGGCGGACTCGCGGGGCTCAGCGAGATCCAGAAGGGGGGCGTGGCGTTCTTCGCCCACGTCGGTGGGTTTATCGCGGGACTCGTGCTGATCCGCCTGTTCGCATCTGATGAAGTACTGCGCCGGCGTCCCACGCCGCCCGCAGGATACTACCGCTCCCGTTCCTTCGGCTGATTCCACAGATCCGGTAGACGCTTCCGCAGTTCACCGCGGACAGCACGAAAACTCGCGATGTCCGTGGGATCGGGGAGCGGCCAGTGGAGCCGCCGCACGCGACCCGGTACGACAGGACAGACCTCCTCAGCGCACAGCGTCACGATGGTATCCACCTGGTCGAGCGGAATGCTCGCCACGCCCTTCGCGCGGAAATCCGAGATGTCGACCTGTTGCTCAGCCAGGGCCTCGATGGCGAGCGGATTGACTTCGCCGGGCTCGGAGCCGGCGCTCAGGAAGCGGTATCCGGGAGGGGCCATCGCACGCGCGAGACCTTCGGCCATCTGGCTGCGTGCGGAGTTGCGAACGCAGAGAAAGAGAATTGTTACCGCGATTTGCCGCCCCCCCCCTCCATCGCATTGTCTTCGGCGTGGTGTTTGATCGACTTTCCCTCGACCAGGAACACCACGTCTTCGGCGATGTTGGTCGCGAGGTCCGCGACGCGCTCGAGGTTGCGACTCACGAGGAAGAGTTCCATCGCGGTCCCGATGATGTGCGGGTCCTCCATCATGTGCGTGAGCAGAATGCGGAACATCGATTGATGGAGCGCATCTACGCTGTCGTCGCGGCGGCAGATGGCCCGGCCGGCCTGGGCATCCCCTCGCACGAAGGCGTCGAGGGCATCGGCGAGCATGGTCCGCGCTTGCCGGGCCATCTCGAGCAGCTCGGGCTCCGGAACGATCGGCCGGCTGGCCAGCAGGCGCTCGGCCGATTGGGCGATGTTGACGGCATGATCGCCGACTCGTTCCAAATCGTTCGCGATCTTCATGGCCGCGGCGAGAAAGCGAAGGTCGCGGGCCATCGGCTGCTGGGTGGCGAGCAGCCGGATCACCGTTTCTTCGACCTCGACTTCCAGCAGGTCGATCTCCCGGTCGCCGGCAATGACCTCGCGTGCCTTGTCGCCGTCCGGTTGCAGCACGGCTTCGACGGCGGTGGCGAGCGCTGCCTGCGCGTCGCCGGACATGTTGAGCAGCGCGACCTTGAGCTCCGAGAGCTCGTCGTGAAAGTGGCGATGGCTCGTCGCTTGCGCGTTCATGGCATCAACCAAACCTTCCCGTGATGTATGCTTCAGTGCGTTCGTCTGTGGGGCGCGTGAATACCTGCTGCGTCGTCCCGAACTCCACCAGATGGCCTACGTAAAAGAATCCCGTGTAATCCGCCACGCGGGCCGCCTGCTGCATGTTATGCGTCACCAGGACAATTGTGTACTTCTGTTTCAGCTCGACGAGCAGCTCCTCGATGCGTTGCGTGGCGATCGGATCGAGGGCGGAGCAGGGCTCGTCCATGAGCAGCACCTCGGGTTCATTCGCGAGCGCCCGCGCGATGCACAGGCGCTGTTGCTGGCCGCCCGACAAGGCCGTTCCCGGCTCGCGCAGCCGATCGCTCACCTCATCCCAGAGCGCCGCGCCTCGCAGGGCACGCTCGACGCGATCAGGGAGTTCGCGGTTCGGACACAACGCGTTGAGACGCGGTCCGTACGCGACGTTCTCGTAGACCGATTTGGGGAACGGGTTCGGGCGCTGGAAAACCATGCCGATGCGGCGGCGCAGGTCGACGACATCCGTCCCGGGCGCAAAGATCGAGCCATCGTCGAGCCGGATGTCCCCGCTGTGGCGCGCGCCTGGCGTCAGGTCATGCATGCGGTTGATGGACCGCAAAAATGTGGTCTTCCCGCAGCCGGAAGGACCGATCAAAGCCGTGATCGCATTGCGTGGGATCGTGCAGTTGATCTCGTACAGCGCCTGCACCGGGCCGTACCAGAAGCTGTAGCTGTGTGACTCGAGGACGGCCGGACGGCCCGACGGCCTGGCGGCCGACGTCGGTTCGGTCGCGGGTATGGCCGTCCGGCCGTCGGGCCGTCCGCCCGTCGCCGTCGTCATCCGAACCGCCCGGTGATGTAGGCTTCAGTCTGCTCGACTTTGGGTTTTGTGAAGATGTCGTTCGTCTTCCCCACCTCGATGAGACTTCCCAAGTACATGAACGCGGTGTAGTCGGAAACGCGCGCTGCTTGCTGCATGTTATGCGTGACGATCACGATGGTGTACAGGCGCTTGAGCTCGTGACAGAGCTCTTCGATGCGCTGGGTTCCCGCGGGGTCCAGCGACGCCGTCGGCTCATCGAGCAACAGAATCTCCGGCTCCGGCGCCACGGCGCGCGCGATGCAGAGCCGCTGCTGCTGTCCGCCGGAGAGCGCCAGCGCGCTCGTCCGCAGCCGATCCTTTACTTCCTCCCATAGGGCGGCCTGTTGCAGCGCGCGCTCGACCGCTTGATCCGTCTCGCTGCGCGCGCGTTTGCCGTTCACCCGCAGCCCCGCGGCCACATTGTCGTAGATCGACATCGTCGGAAACGGCGTGGGCCGCTGAAAGACCATACCGATCCGGCGCCGCAGCTCGACCGGGTTCACGTCGCCGGCATAGATGTTCACGGTGTCGAGCAGCACTTCCCCCGTGACACTCGCGCCGGCCGTCAGCTCGTGCATGCGATTCAGGCACCGGAGCAGGGTGCTCTTGCCGCAGCCCGAAGGGCCGATGATGGCCGTGACCGTGTTAGCGGGAAACAGGAGCGATACGTCGCGTACCGCGCGATGCCGCCCAAACAGCGCCGTCAGGTGCGCGGTCTCGAGGCGCAGCCGGGTGTTAGCGGACGCTACCATGGCGTTGCCGCGTGACCCAGCGGGCCGTCAGCGAAATGATGAGCACCAGTCCCATTAGGACGAGCGCAGAGGCGAACGCGAGCCGATGCCACTCCTCGAATGGGCCCGTGCCATACACGTAAATCTGCAGGGACAACGTTTGCATCGGCTGACTGACCGACAGCGTGAAGTTGAGGTTGCCGAGCGCGGTGAAGAGTAAGGGCGCCGTTTCCCCCGCAACACGCGCGATCCCTACGAGACAGCCGGTCACGATGCCACCGAGCGCCGTGCGCGCCACGACCTTGAGCGAGGTGCGCCAGCGAGGGTACCCGAGCGCGAGCGCCGCTTCCCGCAGCGAATGCGGCACGAGCCGGACCATTTCCTCGGTCGTACGCGCCAGCATCGGGATCATCAGGATGGCGAGCGCAACGCTGCCCGCCAGCGCGGAGAATCCGTGGGTCGGCCGGACAATGAACATCCACGCGACGACCCCGACGACGATCGACGGCGTGCCATTCAACACGTCGGCGATGAATCGCACGACGAAACCGAGCCGCCCCGATCCGTACTCCGCGAGATACATCCCCGCGCCCACGCCGATCGGGACGCCGATCAGCGCGGCGAGTCCCACGATGATGATCGTCCCGACGATCGCATTGGCGACGCCACCCCCAGCCTGGCCGGCCGGCACGGGATTCCTGGTGAAGAAGGCCCAATCGATGGACGAGGCGCCCTTCCACACCAAATCGCCAAGAATCAACGCAAGGGCGAGAACCGCAATGAACGAGAGCGCCACGATCACCGCCGTCATGGCGCGGCTGACGAGGTGGCGACGGAAAGCCCGGCTGTTCACAGGGCTCTGCTCCCGACCGCGGTGCCGCGCGCGACGCGCCAGATGAGAATGCGCGCGATGGCATTCACGACGACCGTCAAGACGAAGAGCACCAGTCCGACCTCGAACAGGGCGGAGCGATACATGGTCGTAGTGGCTTCGTTGAATTCGTTTGCGATGGCGGCCGCCATCGTGTAGGCCGGCTGCAGCACAGAGACCCCGATGTCGTGCCGATTCCCGATGACCATCGTTACCGCCATCGTTTCGCCCAACGCGCGCCCGAGGCCGAGTATGACCGCCCCGATGAGTCCGGCGCGGCCGTAGGGCAGCACGGCGGAGCGCACCGCTTCCCAGCGCGTCGCCCCCATCGCCAGGGCGGCCTCCCGCTGGCTCGTCGGCACCGCGAGCAAGACCTCGCGTGATACGGCCGCGATGTACGGGACGATCATGATCGCGAGAATAATGCCGCCGGCAAGCAGCGAGTTGCCGTAGAACACGCCCTGCAGGAACGGCGTCCATCCCAGGACGGCCTTGAGCGGGGGCACGACGTAGCTTCGCAGGAAGGGGATGAGGATGAAGATCCCCCACAACCCGTACACGACGCTCGGGATTGCCGCGAGCAGCTCGACCAGGAACGCGACGGGCTGGCGCAGCCATCTGGGCGAGAACTCCGTGAGGAAGACCGCCACGCCAAGCGCGAGCGGGACGGCGATCAGCAAGGCGAGCAGCGAAGACGCGAGCGTGCCGAAGACCATCGGCGCGGCGCCGTAGACCTCGGCAACCGGGTCCCACGTCGAGGTCCACAGGAATGACGGGCCGAAGCGGCGCAACGCCGGAAGCGAGCTGACGAACAACACGCCGAGAATCACGAGAATCAGGGCCGGCAACGCGAGTGACAAGCCGGTCAGCACAGTTCGGTAAATGCGGTCGCTACGGTCCGCGCTTAAGAGGGACTGCCGACGGGAGCGGCCCTCGATGGGAAGGCTGGTCATCGCGGCGGAAGCTACCGGCGCCCCACCCGGTGTCCGTCACGACGGTGTAACGGAATTGTCACCGTGAAAAAGAAACACCCCCCGGCGCGCTACTCCACGCCGGAGGGTGCCCCGTTACGTCTACAGAACTGAGCGGCCGCCGGCTTTGACCGACCTCAGGCGAGCCTCGACCCAGGGATGCAACTCGTTGGGCAGCGGCGCATAGCCGAGGTCAGGCGCCTGCGCCTGACCTTCGCTCTCGGCCCACCAGATAAACTGCACCAGCGCCCGTGCCTTGACGGTATCGGCGTACGTCTTGTGGACGAGGAACCATGTAAAGCTCGAAATCGGATAGGCTTGGGCTCCCGACGCATTGGTAATGGAGACACGGAAGTCGGTGCTGGGGCCCATATCCTTCATCGCGCCGGCGGCGGCCGCGGTGACGGATTGGAGAGACGGCGTAATCCAATTCCCGGCACTGTTGCGCAACGTGCCGAACGGGATCTTGTTGCTGGTCGCATAGGCCAGCTCGACGTAGCCGATCGCGCCGGGCGTCTGGCTCACCGTTGAGGCCACCCCCTCGTTTCCCCGTCCGCCCAGACCGACGGGCCAATTCACCGACGGTCCCTTGCCTACCTTCTGCTGCCACTCGGGGCTCACCTTGGAGAGGTAGTCGGTGAAAACGTACGACGTCCCCGAGCCGTCGGCACGATGGACGACGATGATGTCCGCCGCGGGCAGGGTCACACCCGCGTTGATGCTGGCGAGCCGCGCGTCATTCCACTTGGTGATCTTGCCGAGGAAAATGTCGGCCAACACGTCGGGAGTGAACCGCACGGCCTGCGGGAGCCCCTGCAGGTTGTAGACGGCCACTACGGCGCCCATGACCGTCGGGATGTGCAGCACGTTGCCGCCGATCGCCGCGATCGCGGAATCGTTCATCGGCGCGTCGGTGCCGCCGAAATCCACGGTGCCGTCGGAGAACTGACGGATGCCGCCGCCCGACCCGATCGACTGGTAGTTCAGCTTCACAGCGGGATGCGCCTGATTGTAGGTCAGCATCCAGTTCTGATAGATGATGTTCGGGAACGTCGCCCCGGCTCCATTGAGCTGGACCTGGGCGAGAGCCGCCGCCGGTAACGCGGCAAGCAAGAGCAGAAGAGACTTCATGAGTGGGTGTTCTCCGTGTCTGCGTTAGAAAGTGAATTGCATCTGGACGAGGCCTTGCTGCCGCGTCGCGGTCGTCTGATTTCGAGGCGTCGCCTCGAACGACAGCAGGTCGACGTCTGCGAGCATGCGCAGGTTGGCGTTGACCTGATACGACACGCCGCCGATGAACCGCGTCAGCTTGTTGGGGCTCGTGCTGGTGTTCGGGTCAATCAGATCCACACGCGCGATCGCCGACACCTTGCTGTCCGGCAAATGCAACACACCGAAGGCGCTGAGGATTCGACCGGTCGCATTGACGCCGCCGCCGAGGTTCAAGCTATCGGCGCCGACCGGAGACACCGTGTCCTTCGTGGACGCGAACTCGCCCGCCAGCGTAAACTGTTTCGACCGGTAGGACACGAGTCCGATGAAGCGGTTGCGGTCGCCGCCGCCGGTGACTTTGCCGATGCCGGCATAGCCGGAGATCCGGAGGCCGCCCACACGGCTCGCATCGTCGGTGTCCATCACGCGGACCGACAGACGCAGCTGCAGATCTTTTCGCTTGTCGCCCAGGCCGCCCGAGTACCCCTCACCATTCACGAG
>DATGVZ010000089.1:0-42380 GCA_035299765.1 Gemmatimonadales bacterium | reverse complement strand
GGCTTCGAGCGCCGCATCGGCAAATCGCTCAGCGAACTTTGCGGAGCGCGGGAACGGCGCGCGGCTGGCCTTGTCTTCCACGAACTCGAAGCCGGCGAGCAATCCGCGGCCACGCACGTCACCGACATGCGGCAAGTCGGCGACCAGCCGAACCCGTTCATGGAGGACCCGCCCCATCTGCGCGCACCGCTCGACCAGTTTGTGCTTCTTGAGATAGCGCATCGTCGCCACGCCGGCCGCGCATGCGACGGGGTGATGCGAGAAGGTCTGCGCGTGAACAAAGCTGCCCGATCCTTCCGCGATCGTATCGACGATACGCTGCCCCGCGGCGATCCCCGACAGGGCGGCATATCCCCCCGAGATCCCCTTCCCGAACGTCATGATGTCGGGCGTGACGTCGTACGGTTCGATCGCCCACCAGGTGCCGGTACGACCAATGCCGACGAGCACCTCGTCGGCGATGAAGAGCACGTCGTGGCGGTCGCAAATCTCGCGCACCCGTTTGAAGTAGTCGGGCCGCGGCGTCGAGGCACCGGTCGACGAGCCGCCCACCGGCTCGGCGATGAACGCCGCGACGTTCTCGGCGCCGAGCTGCTCGATTGCCTCTTCCAGGACGGCGGCGCTGCAGACCGGGCAGGCGGGGCCGCGCCCGCCACACTCGCAGCGATAGGGATAGGGCGCGGGAATCCGGTGTACGTCGACGAGCCACGGCTTGAAGGGAGCCTTGTGCGCCTCGCGCGCCGACGCGGAAAGCGCGAGCAAGGTGCTACCGTGATAGCCGGGGCTGAGTGCGATGATCCTGTGCTTGCTGGGACGTCCCCGCTCGACCCAATACTGGCGGGCCAGCTTCAGCGCGGCCTCGACCGCCTCGGAGCCACTACAAAGGAAGTAGAGCTGGGACAGGTCGCCAGGGAGCGTCTCGGCCAGCTCGTCGGCGAGGTTCTCGACCGGCCCGTGCGTGAACATCGTCCCGGACAGATAGCCGAACTGCCGGCACTGCTCGGCGATCGAGTCGGCGATCTCGGGGTTCGAGTGGCCGAGGTTGGCGACGTAGGCGCCGCCGACGGCGTCGAGGTAGCGCTTGCCGCGCTCGTCGATGAGCCAGCAACCTTCGCCGCGGACGATCTTGGGGTAGTCGTGGCCGAGCTTGCGATAGAAGACGTGGCTGTCGGGGTATTGGTACGCGGTCACGACGGAAAGCTACGACGGGCGGTAAAAAGGGGCGAGCATCGTCACTCGCCCCTCATTAACTTCAAACGCCGCAGCCTACTGGCCCCTCGTCCAATGGCAGGACAGCGGACTTTGGATCCGTTAATCTAGGTTCGAATCCTAGGGGGCCAATGCTGCATCAACTCCCGCCTGGTCCGCGCGTGGACATCCACAGATCCTGTAACCCGTACCCGCCCGCTCGGATCGAGGTAAAGATCAGCGTCTTTCCATCGCGCGAAAGACTGGGCTGCGAGTCGATGTCGGGCGTGTTGATCGGCGCGTCAAGGTGTTCGGGTGCCGACCACGGATCGTTCGTGCTTTGACGCGTGAAGCGGTAGATGTCGAAGTTGCCAAAGCCGCCGCTCCGGATCGCGGAAAGGAGCAGCTCGTGCCCATCCGTGCGCACCGCCACTTTTTGGTCGAAGCCGCTCGGATCGCTCAGCTCCGGGACAAGAACCGCGGGTCCAAGTGGCACGCCGTCATTCGAGACGAAAACCTTGTAGATGTCTGTCGAGCCACCAGGTCCGGGCCGGTTGAAATACACGGACGCGTTCGCCTCCCCACTAACCTTTACGTAGTAGGGGCCTTGCTCGGCTGCCGCAGTATTGACGTCCGGCCCCAGGTTCACAGGATCGCCCCACACATCCCCCGCTGCGCTCGTGCTGATCCGATGCGACACGTAGATGTCGGCGCCCCCGAAACCGCCGGCTTTCGTGCTGTAGAAAAACACCAGCTTGCCGTCGTCCGATACCGATGGGGAGGCCTCAATAGCATTGGTGTTGATGACTGCCCCGAGATTCATCGGCTCCTCCCAGGGACACGCCAAACACTGTCGCTGAGACATCCAGATGTCGTTGCCGCCGAATCCACCCGGCCGGGTCGAGATGAAATAGAGTGCGTGCCCGTCGGGGGAAAGCGAGGCGTTCGCGTCAACAAAACCGGAGTTGATCACGGGACCGAGATTCACTGGCTCGGACCAGTCGGAGCCGGCAAAGCGGTCGGCCCGGAGAGTGAACACGAGCCTGTCGGGCTCCGAGCGGCAAGCCACCAGCAGGGTGAGTGATCCCAGTGATGCGACGATATGCGCGGTTTTCATGGAACCTCCTTGCCACTCGATGTGCGGGTCGACATCCAGATATCCGTGCCGCCAAACCCGCCGGATCGACTCGACGCGAAGACCCGCGTTCGGCCGTCACCCGACAGGCTGGGTAGCTGCTCGGACGCCGGCGAGTTTAGCGGGAGCCCAAGGTTCAGCTCCCATGCGGCGTCGAACCTGCCCCGCTGAAGCTCGGCCACCCAGTCTTCCACGGCCGGCCTTGAGGGAGTGCAGCCGGATATAGCCCGGACGCGTTGAGTGTCAAGACGCTCCTCAAAAGATCGCGATCAGTTGTGCGACGATCTCGTTGCCCGCCGCGACCGGCCGCTCGGACTTGATGATCCCATTCAACTGAAAGCGAACTCGCTCACTCGGCGCCAGCAGATTCATTCCCAAGGTCGTCCACGTCAGCCGGGTATTTGTCGTCGTCGCGCCGGTCCTGCGCACATCATGTAGCTCCTCCCACTTCACCACCGGCTGAACCCACGGCCGCACTTTGTACGAGGCGAGGACATAGCCGCCGCGGGAATCGATGAACGTCGTGGGAGTGAACGGCCCGCGGCGCGCAATGAATTCGCCTTCGACAATCGCGCCGTGACCGACCCAGCGGCCATCCCCTCCCCATCCATGTTCGTCGCCCTGTGCCATGTACTTTCCGGCGACGGCGAGGTGCTCAATCGGCAGCACCGTCACCCGTCCAAACACCATGTCGCGCCCATCGAGGTTGGCCAGCCGATTCGGTCCTTCGCCGTTCACGATGGCGCTCTGCACGAGCAGATGCTTCGTGCTGACCAGTTGCGCGAGCGCGCCGATGTCGCGACGCGTGGAGACGCGATCGACGACGGCCGAGCGGTTCGCGGTCTGGAGCAGCGAAAACGACGTGAGAAACTCGAGCGAGAACGGCGTGCGGAACTGGCCGACGATCAAGGCCGGATGCAACGCCGCGATCCCGCCACCGGACGGCCGCTCCGGCAACACCAGCTGCAAGAACGCGTCGGTGAGCGCAATCGCCGGAACTGTATCGTTGGTCGTGCCGGTGGTGCGACCCACAGCGGTAAAATCCACCTGCAAGCGCACTGCCGCATAGGGCGCCGGCCGCGCCATCGCCGTCACCCGCGCGCGATTGACGATCACCGTGACCGTATCCCGCCGTTCCGTCCCGCGCACGCTCACGTAGCCGCCGAGCCGGACTTCGGGCGTCAGTGCGTGCACATCGAGGACGGGTGAAACCGCCAGGGTACTGAGCGGCCAGGGCGCTCGTCCCCAGCGCCATCAGTACCCCCGTGAGAAAGGCGACGCGGTTACGGGAGGGGCGCACGGGACACCGTTGTCGGCAGATTCGCCTCGACGAAGTTCGTCAGCAGCGTAAACAGATGCTGCCGTGTGGTCCCGCCCGAAATCGAGTGCGTGCGGTTGGGATAGACCATCAGCTGGAATGGCCGATTCGCCGCCACGAGCGCGTTGACCATCATCTCCGTGTTCTGATAGTGAACATTGTCGTCGCCCGAGCCGTGCACGATGAGCAGTTTGCCGCGCAGGTTCTTGGCATAGGTGAGCGGCGAGCCCTTGTCGTACCCGGCGGCGTTGGTCTGCGGCAATCCGTTGTAGCGCTCCGTGTAAATCGTGTCGTAGAATTTCCAGTGCGTCACCGGGGCGACCGCGATCGCCATCCGATAGACGTCGGGCGCCTGGGTGATCACGTTTAGCGACATGAACCCGCCGTAGCTCCAGCCCCAGATGCCGATCCGCGTCGAATCGACGTACGGGAACCGGCCAACCGCGCGGGCTGCGGCCGCCTGGTCGTGCGTCTCGATGACGCCCATTTGCTTGTAGATCATCTTGCGCCACGCGCGCCCCCGCGCGCCCGTGCCGCGGTTATCGACGCTGGCGACGATGTACCCGCGCTGCGCCAGCATCTGATACCACAGATAGTTCACACCACCCCACCCGTCCGTCACGGTCTGCGAGCCAGGGCCGCCGTAGACAAAGAAGAGCACCGGATACCGTGCGGTGGAATCGAAGTTCGGCGGGCGGATGAACCAGGCGTTGAGTTGGACGCCGTCGCCGATATCGACTTTCCGGAACTGCGTCGAGCCCAATTTGAGCCCAGCGACCTTCGCCTTGAGCGCCGCGTTGTCGACGAGCGTGCGCAGGGTCCGATTGTCCAAGAGACTGACGAGCGTCACGGTCGGCGGCACGCCGAAACGTGAATAGAAGTGCACGGCGTAGCGACCACTCGGCGCGATGTCGTAGGCATGGACGCCTGGCTCGTTGGTCGACGTCAAGCGCTGCACCGGCATGCGCTTCGCGAAATTGACCCGATATAGGTAGCGCTGCGTCGCGTTATCGGGAGATGCTGTGTAATAGACCCATCCACTCGCCAGATCGACGTGGTGCACGCTGAGGACGTCGAAGTCACCGGGCGTCAGCTCGCGGGGAGTGCCGCCGCCGCGGGGAATGAGGAAGAGATGACTCCATCCGCTGCGCTCGGACATCCAGAGGATGTCCTTGCCGCCGTTCACGAATTTCAAGTCATTGAACTGCTCGACCCAGGTGCTGTCCTGCTCGGTGAACAGCGTGCGCACGGTGCCCGTCTGCGGGTCCGCCACCATCACCTGCAACGTGTCCTGGAGGCGGTTCAGATGCTGGATCACCAGCTCCTTGCTGGCACCGCCCTTCGGTTGCGGCACCCATTCCATGCGCGCGATGTAGTTGTTGCGTGGTTCGCCGGGCACGTTCATCCAGCGGGTCTCCCCTCCCGCCGCGCTGACGACGCCGACGCGACTCGCCGAATTCGTCTGCCCTGCCTTCGGGTACTGCACCGGCTTCGTGTACGCGTAGAGTGAGTCCGTCGTGTTGTAGAGGAGGAAGTCCCGCACACCGCTCGCGTCGAGCTGCCAGTAGGCGATCGATTGGCCATCCGGATTCCAGCGCCAGCCGTCTTGCAGTCCGAGCTCCTCTTCGTACACCCAGTCGAACGTGCCGTTGATCGTGGTCCGCGACCCGTCGTGCGTGAGTTGCGTGAGCTTCCCGCTCGCGAGGTCTTCGACGTAGATGTTGTACTCGCCGTAGCGCACCCAGCCCACACGGCCGCCGTCGGGCGAGAATTTCGCGAACATGAGCGTCGATGCCAGTCCGTTGCCGCCGAGTTTCTTGAGGCTCCAGCCGGCGAGATCGAGCACCCAGTAATCGCCGCGCGTGTTCGTGCGCCAGACCTGAGCGGAATTCGTGAAGATCAGAAGCTTCCGGCCGTCGGCGGACCAGCTGTACTCCTCGATGTCGAGCGGAGTCGAGTCCCCCTGCGGGACGAAGCGCGACGCTGGGACGAGAATCGTGCGCAGCCCCGTTTCGGCATCGTAGCGCACGAGATCTCGACCGGGCTTGTTCTCGACCGGTCGCTCGAGGGCGGTGTAGGCGTCGCCCTCGGAGAGCCAGGCGAGCGGTCCGAGTGAGGCGCCGCGGAATTCCGGTGATGCGAAGATGCGATCGACGGTGAGGAGTGAGGAGTCGTTCGCCGCCCGTTGGGCTACTGCAACGGGGGGTCTGCCCAACGGGGCGACGAACGCTACAGCAAGCAGTACTCGACGCAGCATCGTTCGGGGTCCGTTTGAAGTTGGACCCCAAGGATAGCTACGGACGGGGTGGTGCGCCTCCCATCCCGCCGCGCCGCATGACCTGCGGTTTGGCGAGCGCGTCGAATTTCGTTTGTTGGTCCGCGGTCAGATTATTGCGTATGGCCGCGACCCACTGATCTGCTTCAGCCTGGAACCCCTCCATTTGGGTGCGCATGCTATCGAAGCGCGCGCGCATCTCGGGGGTCGGCTCCTGTCCCGGTTGGAAACCACTGCCCTGCATCTGCTGCCGGAACGCCTGGCGCTTCGCGGCGGCGTCTTTCAGCACACCATTTAAGGCCGTGTAGGCCGGACCGATCTTGGCGCGCTGATCTGCGGTCAGGTTGAGCGCCGCGTTCAGCGAGTCGATGGTCATCCAGTGATCGGGAGGCGGTTGGAAGCGGCGCGGGCCCTCCGGTCCAGGTGCCGATGGGGTTTGGCCCAGTGCCGGCACGGCGAGTACTAAGGAAAGTGCAGCGACGGCGTACAGACGACGCATAACGAGTGACTCCAAAAGAAAGGTCACTCGTTATACGTCTACCCACTGCCGGATGTTATTTGCCGATCAGGAGGGGGATGCCTCCACTTTTGCAGCAGACACCACCGTCGCACGTGCCCCAGGCCGCCTCATCGCGCTCATCCCAGATCCAGCGCGCGAGTGACTGCTTCCAGTAGCGTGGCCCGTGATCTTCGATCGTCAAGTCACTCTGCATCGGACGAACACCCGGTCTCGTGCTGACGAAAACGGAAACGAGGGAATCGCCCCGCCGTCCCACCCACCAATAGACCGTGTCACGGGCATGCATGTTGAACTTGTACGAGGTATCACGGCCTGCGACGCGGTATATGTAGCCGCTGTCACTTCGATTAATGATGCGAGCGATCACCTCGCCGGAAGCCAGCGTCGTGGATGTCGAGTCTGTGATGCCGGAACGGGGTTGAATCACCGCGAGCGGACCGTAGCCGCAGCGTCCTGACCAACACACCCGGAGGCGCTGCTCGTCAACGGCACCGACGGCGGCGACGAAACCCGCGTCACCCAAGGAGCGACCGTATCCACTGATGGAGCGTACGGAATCGTCCGTACTAGCTCCCCGAAGCCCAGCATTCGTCGGGCGGGCGAGTCTTTCCTGACAAGCCGCGGCAGTCGTCACCATCAGTACCACACACCCGGTGAGCACCAGCACCGTCCCTCTCATTGCTCCCCCCCTTCGCGAGACCGGCAGGCTATTGAAAGAGTTCATGCATACGCGCCACGGTGGCACGCAGCGGTGCATCCGCATTGCTCCACAAGGTTGCCACGGCACGTCCCCAGAGCGACGCCGTCGCGCGGTCGCCGGCGCGCGCGGCCAAATCGGCGCGCAGCGCCATCGCCCGGATCGCGCAGCCAACTTGTTCCGGCTGCTCGAGCAGATAGCTCCCTAAGGTCGGCAGTGCATGTAAAGAATGATCGAGCGTCGCGATCGCGGCGGCCGTGTCATGCAGTTGCAGCCAGGCTCGTGCTTCCGCGTATGTGCCATTGATCGCGACGTCCCCGGATCGTGCCCGGGTTCGGAGAGCAGCTTGCCGCTGAAGCTCTCGGCGCACGGCGATCGTGTCGCCATGGGCGAGGTTGTATTGCATCTTGAGCACGTAGTCGCCGCCCGCGTCGCGGCGATGCACATCGCTGATCCCGATCGTCTCGAAGGCCAATCCCATCGGGACATGGAGAACGGCGAGTCGCAGCCGCTCGCGACTGGCTGCTCCGGCCCAGCCGCTCACGCGTTCATCGACGCGCTTTTTGCCCGCGCGCAGACTGTCCGCCGGCCCACCCAGAGCCGCGTACGCCAACAGCGAGAGTTCCGCCTGTTTGACGGCCATGGGGGCGTCCGGCACGGGATCGCCATCCCATGTGATGGGCGTGTCGAGCGGCGCCGACCGTTGCAGCAGTTGCGCGGCGCGGTAGACCCGGCCGGTGAGCAGCGCAAGACCGGCAAGCTGGCGCGCTGCTACGGGCCCCCCCCCTCCGAGGTCCGCCGATGCCGTCCCCAGGACCGAATCCGCCAGTTTCGCCGCCTCCGCGAAGCGCTCGAGCTTGAAGAGCAGGCGTGTCTCCGCGACGGCCGCTCGCAGCGCCTGCGCGGAATCCTTCGTGAGCGCACGCGCACGGCGAATCGCCTCCAACGCCGATCCTTGGGGCGGCCCGACATCGATTTCACCGGTTGTTTCCAGGATGTACGACAACGCTTCATACGCGTCCGGACTCGCGGGGAACGCGCCGAGCCACTTGAGGATCGAGGACCGCAAGGCATCGCGGTTGCGCGCCACAGCTGCCTGCATCGTCGGCGGCCGCGATCCACCTTGCGCGCTGAAGAAATCGGCGATGGGCCACGGAATGAATGCCAAGGTGTCATGATCGAGCGATGGGAACGCGCCGAACCGCAACGTGTCCGGGGGAGGCAGTGTGTAGCCGTCTCGATACCAGTAGGTCTCAGCGAAGAAGAGGTCGATCAATCGCGACACGGCGGTACGCGTCAAGGCCCGATGGGCCGATGGGACGAGCTCCAGGGCGCGTTGATACGCACTCGCCGCTGCGCGATAACTCGCCCGGAACCGCCACCCCGACGGGCTCGTCCGGTCTGGTTCGACGACCTGATCGCGGCGCAGGCACTCGCCGATGCCAAACCATGCAATGAAATTCCGCGGCTCATCGACGGCGATGCGCCGATAGCGCTGGCATGCATCCGGAAACTGCCCAGCGGCCAGGGACCACAGCGCCCTGGCCAGCGCCACGTCCCTGGCTCCCAGTTTTTGCGGACTCGCGAGAGCCCGCGCCGTGTTCGACCGCCAGTCGGCAGCGGGCTCATCACTCCACATCTGCGCATGCGCCAGCCACAGACTCGCCTGCGGATAATCCGGGTCCAGCTGCAGTGCGACGCGGAACGACCGCTCCGCCGCGGGCAGGTCCCAACGCTGCAGCGCATCGCTCCCTTCGGCGTACGCGTAGAACGCGCCGAGCACGTTGGTACCCACGACGTCGGGTCGACTGCGCTCGACGTTAGCGCCCCCCAGCAGAATGGAGTCGGCGAGCTTGCGGAATCTTGCGGCGAGATTCCTGCCGTCCTTGGGAATGCGCACCGAGTAGTCGCGCAGCTGCTTGCCGCCGTGGCGGAGATCGTACAGTGCCGCGGTGACCCGAGTCGAGTCGCCGACGTCCACGACGTCGCCCCAGACCAGCATGCCGGCCCCGAGCTTCTTGGCGAGCTCTTTAGCGCCGTCGAGCGTCATCGTCTCATTGCCGAGTTGCGCGCGGGCATCGTGTACCTGCAGCGGGTCCGCCAGACGCACATCGGTCCAACGCCCGAATGCCTCCGATAGCAGCAGCTCACATTGATCGCCGTTCACCAGCGCGGGCGCTGCTCCACCGCGATGACCGAACGGAACCACGATGTACAGCGAGGGATCGAGTGAGCTGGCCGCGAGTTTGGGCAATACGACCGCCCCGACGGTCGCCAGTGCGACGACTGCTACGGCTGACGCCGCCAGCCAACGCCGCCGTCTTCGCCGCGCCCTGCTGGCCGACGACACGGTCTGCGGCAGCCGCAACGCCGTCGCGAACTCGCCGGCCGTCGCGTACCGCTCACCGGGCTGCTCCGCGAGTGCCGTCTCGATCGCCAGCTGGATGTCGATGGGAACGTCCTGCCGCTCGCTGATCAGCGACGTCCGCGCATCTGACGGCGTTCGCCCCACGAGCATCTCGTACAGCACGCATCCCAAACTGTAGATATCACTACGGCCGTCGATTTCTTTCTGTCCGGTCGCCTGCTCCGGACTCATGTAGCCAACCGTTCCGACCACGAGGCCTGTACCGGTCTTCCGTGACTCGTCCGCCTCGCGGATCGCGCGCGCGATGCCGAAGTCGCTGATGACCGGATGTCCTGCCTCGAGCAGAATGTTTTCGGGCTTGATGTCGCGGTGCACGATGTTCTTCTCGTGCGCGTAGGAGAGCGCTTCCGCGACGTCGCAGGCAATCGACACGGCCTCCGCAACGGGAAGCCGACGCTCGCGCGTCAGGCGCTGTCGCAACGATTCGCCTTCGACATAGGGCATCGTGTAGAACAGGAGGCCATTCGCCACATCCGAGTCGAACAACGGCAGGATGTGCGGATGCGCGAGCCCAGCGGCAACCTGGATTTCGGCGAGAAAGCGGTCGGGACCGAGGACGGCGGCGATGTCCGGCCGGAAGACCTTCAGGGCGACGAAGCGACTGCGGGGGAGATCGCGGGCGAGATAGACGATTGACATCCCGCCACGACCGATCTCGCGGTCGATGCTGTAACGATCGGCCAGCGCTTTTTGCAGCCGAGGGAGAAGTTCGGACATGCGCGACTCTCCGCCGCAGGACTGAGGCTCCTCGCCCGCGGCGGGGCTAAGCATACGGCCCGCCCGTCGCTTCGGCCAGCAGATTGAAACATGCGGTCCAAGCCCTTGGCTATACGCGGTTTGCCGACTACTTTCCGTGGCCCGATGCGGGACCTGTCGTTGTCACGCAGCCAGCTGCTGCTCCTCGCGGGAACGGCCAACCGGCCCCTTGCCGAGGAGATGGCCCAGCATTTGGGGCAGCCGCTGTGCGCGGTCACGATGCGGCGGTTTGCCGACGGCGAGATCTTCGTAAAAATCGACGAGAACGTGCGCGGGCGGGACGTCTTCATCATCCAGCCCACGAATCCGCCGGCGGAAAACTACATGGAGCTGTTGCTGTTGATCGACGCGGCGCGCCGGGCAAGCGCCGCCCGCATCACCGCGGTGCTCCCGTACTTCGGCTACGCACGGCAGGACCGGAAAGATCAGCCGCGCGTGGCGATCAGCGCCAAGCTGGTGGCGAACCTGATCACCCATGCCGGTGCGGACCGGGTGCTGGGAATGGACTTTCATTCCCACCAGGTCCAGGGATTCTTTGATATTCCGGTGGACCATCTGTACGCGGCGCCGGCGTTCGTGAGCCACTACAGGACGAAGCGGCTGCATCAACCGGTGGTCGTCGCCCCGGACGTGGGATCGGCCAAGATGGCGCGCGGATTCGCGAAGCGGCTCGACGCCTCGCTCGCGATCATCGACAAGCGCCGGCCCTCGGCGAACATCGCCGAAGTGGTGAACGTCGTGGGAGAGGTGGAGGACAAGGACTGCCTCATCCCCGACGACATGATCGACACGGCGGGGACAATTTCCGAGGCGGCGGCGGCGCTGAAGCGGCTGGGTGCGCGACGGATCTTCGCGTTCGCGACACATGCCCTGTTGTCGGGACCGGCGGTCGAGCGGCTCCGCGCCGCACCGATCGAAGAAGTGACGGTGACGAATACAATCCGCATTCCCGAGGATCGGCAGTTCGAGAAACTGAAGGTGTTGTCGATCGCGAGCCTGATGGCTAAGGCCATCGGCTACGAGCATTCGAATCAGTCGGTCAGTTCTCTATTTGATTGAGTTGAGGAACGCATGGCGCAAACAGTGACGCTCGCCGCGACGGCGCGGGAGAAAACGGGCAAGGGCGCGGCGCGGCAGGCCCGCTTTCAGAAGCAGGTGCCGGCCGTCATCTACGGCCACGGCCGGACGACGCAGACCTTGATGGTGGATGCGCTCGCGCTCGAGAAAGCGCTGACCGGCATCGAGCCGGAGAGCACGCTCATCGAGCTGACGGTGGACGGCAAGAAGTCGCGCACGCTGATCCGCGAGATCCAGCGCCATCCGCTGCGCCCCGACATCATCCACGTGGACTTCTACGAGATCCAGGCCCACGAGAAGATCACGCTCAAGGTCCCCGTGCACCTCGTGGGAACGCCCGACGGTGTGCGCAACGCCGGCGGCGTGCTCGACCAGGTGACCCGCGAAGTCGAAATCGAAGTGCTGCCCGAGCACATCCCCGATCGCGTGGAGCTCGACGTCACCGCGCTGAAGATCGGCGACTCGCTGCACACCCGCGATCTTTTGATTCCGAACGCCGTCATCCTGACGGGGGCCGATCTGACGATCGCGACGGTCGTGCCGCCGCGCGCCGAGGAAGTCGCCGCGCCGGCCCCCGAAGCGACGACCGAGGTCGCCGAGCCCGAGCTGATCCGCAAGGTTCGCGAAGGCGAAGAGGGCGAGGAAGGGGAAGCGCCGGCTGGAGGCGCGCCCGAGAGCAAAGCCGCACCGAAGGCCGAGGAGAAGCCCAAGGGCAAGAAGGAAGAGTAGTCCTTGCGCGCCGTCGTCGGCCTGGGGAACCCGGGCCAGGAGTACGCGGCGACGCGCCACAATGCCGGCTTCCTTTTGGCCGACGCCGTCGCCGAGCATTGGCAGCTGGGTCCCTTCCGTCGCGCCGAGCGCGCGCGCGCGACGGAAGGCATCGTCGCCGGAGTTCCGGTTCGCGTACTCAAGCCCACGACATTCATGAATCGCAGCGGCGCCGCGCTCGCATCCTTGCGCGCCGATCCGGCGTTCACGCCCGCGCGCGATCTCCTCATCCTCGTCGACGACTTTCAGATTCCGCTCGGCACCTTCCGGCTGCGCAACGAAGGCTCGGCCGGCGGGCACAACGGCCTGAAGAGCATCGAGGGCGCGCTGCAGTCGCAGCAGTACGCCCGCCTGCGCATCGGTGTCGGTCCACTGCCCGAGGGCACAGGTGACTGGGCGGATTATGTGCTCGCGCCGTTCGAGCCGGAGCAGTTGGAGCAGGTTGAATCGCTCATGCCACAGATGATCGACGCGGTCGATCACTGGTTGCGTGAAGGATGCTGAGACTTGGCATTGTCGGGCTGCCCAACGTAGGCAAGTCGACGCTCTTCAACGCCCTCACGTCTTCGAAGGCCGCGGCCGCGGAGAACTATCCCTTCTGCACGGTCGAGCCGAACGTCGGCGTCGTCGAAGTCCCCGACCCGCGCCTCGAGCAGCTCAACGATGTCATCAAGCCCAAGAAGAAGATTCCCGCGGTCGTCGAGTTCGTGGATATCGCCGGGCTCGTGAAAGGCGCATCGCAGGGCGAAGGGCTAGGCAATCAGTTCCTCTCCCACATTCGCGAAGTGGACGCCGTCGTCCACGTGATCCGCAGCTTCGAGGACCCCGACGTCGTGCACGTCATGGGGCCGGTCGATCCCGTCCGCGATCACGACGTCATCACCAGCGAGCTGGCGCTCGCCGATCTCGCGGTGGTCGAACGCCGTCTCGACAAGACGCGCAAGTCGGCGCGTGCCGGCGACAAGGAAGCGCAGCTCGAGCTCGTGCTGCTCGAGCGCGTCGTCGCCGAGCTCGATGCGGGCCGGGGCGCGCGCGAGGCGGGCGAAGATGAGGACGCGGTGAAGTTTCTCCGCCACCTTGGTCTGTTGACCGCCAAGCCGATTCTCTACGCCGCCAACGTCAACGAAGACGACCTGGCGAGCGGTGGTGGGAAGTGGATCGAGAAGCTGCGCGCGGCGGTGCAGAGTCATCATGAGGAAGCCGAAATCGTCCTCTTCTCCGCCAAATTCGAGGCCGAGCTTGCCGAGTTAGCCGGCGACGAGCGCCGCGAGTATCTCGCGAGCGCGGGCGTCGCCGAGCCGGGGCTCGACCGCCTCATTCACGCGGGATATCGCCTGCTGGGACTCCAGACCTTCTTCACGGTCGGCGAGAATGAAGTGCGGGCGTGGACCATGCACCGCGGGGACACCGCCTACGACGCCGCGGGCGAGATCCATTCCGATTTTCAGCGCGGCTTCATCCGCGCCGAGACGGTTGCGTTTACGGAATTCGTGAAAGCGGGCAGCTACAGAGCTGCCCGCGAGCAAGGCCTGATTCGGAGTGAAGGTCGCGACTACGTCGTGAAGGACGGCGACATTCTGCTGTTTCGCTTCAACGTCTAACGCGTCCAGATCCCGACCGAGCCACACTCCCCGCGTCCCTGGATCAGGTCCTTCCCCTCAAAGCCGAACTGATTGATCATGGGCACGCCGAACGGGCTGCTGTTCGGCGGGTCGCGGTAGATCTCGACGGCGGCGACGTTGTCGATGGGAATCCGATCGAGGTCGCGCTCCCAAATCGGCAGGCCATCCAAGCTGATCGGCACGGAGCAGACGTGGCCGTGGCTGAAACGCGTGGGAAGGCAGGTGTACAGACACCAGGTAAAGATGCCCGCGCCTTTGAGCAGAACGCTGATCGCTTCCGTGTGCGACCGCTCGATGTCCTCGCGCGTGAAGAAGCGTGCAAATCCACCGTAGCGCTGGCGCCGTTCATAGAACCCCGCGAGGTCACGCCAGACGTCGACGAACCGCGCTTCGACGACGAGCGGCGCCAAATTCGTCCCCCGGACGTCGAGCATGACGGCGATCTTCGTCGTCCGACCGGCGCGGAGCGCGAACTCGAATTCCTGCTCGGTCTCACGGCCATCATACGAAACCCGCAGTTTCTGCAGACCGGCGGGAAGCCCGGAGAGCGTGAACCCACCCTCCGAGTCGGTCACGGTGAATCGCTCCGCGGCGGCCACGGAAATCGTCACGCCGGCGATTGGCCGGCCGTTATACGTGGAAAGCGCATGTCCACTGATGCGCGCAGTCGTGTCGGGTTGGGTTTGCATTGTCGGCAGCGAAATGAGAGCCAGCACGTGAGCGAGCGAGTGCATACTGTGTCCTATCAGTGGCCTTTCTCTTCAGCTCTCACCATCCAACTGCCTTGCCCTGATTCTGCCGCTCGAGCCAGGCGACGAGCGGCTGGAAGTAATCGACGATAGCTGTCGCGTCGAGCTGCCGCTCACCGGTCGCATCGGCAAGGATGTCCTGCCACGGCCGGCTTTGCCCTGCCGCCAGCATACGAGCCAACTGCTGTCCTGCGGCTTTGTTGCCATACACCGAGCAGCGGTAGAGCGGGCCGGTCCATCCCGCCGCGCGGCACCAAGAGCGATGTAACTGGAACTGCAACACGCGAGCCAAGAAATACCTGATGTAGGGCACGTTCGCCGCCACGTGATACTTGGCACCCGGATCGAAATCTTGTTCCGTGCGCGCCACCGGCTCGGCGACGCCTTGATAGCGATGCTTCACGTCCCACCATGCCGCATTATAGCGCGCCGGCGTGATCTCTCCCGCAAAGACGCCCCAACGCCAGCGGTCGAGCGCGAGGGCGAACGGCAGGAATGCGATCTTGTCGAGCGCGATCCGCAGCAGCATCGCCGTGTCAGTGGCGGCGCTCGGCAAACTGTCGAGCAAGCCGATGCGGCGCAGGTATTCCGGCGTGACGGACAGCGCGATCGCGTCGCCGATCGCTTCGTGGAAGCCGTCGTTCGCACCGTTCTGAAAGAAATAGGGCTGATTTTGATAGGCGCGCTGGTAGAAATTGTGACCCAGCTCGTGATGCACGGTGACAAAGTCCTCGCCCGTCACCTGCAAACACGCCTTGATGCGGACGTCGTTCTTGCTGTCGATGTCCCACGCACTCGCGTGACAGACGACCTCCCGATCGCGTGGCTTGGTGAACTGCGACCGATCCCAGAACGTCGACGGCAGCGAATCGAATCCGAGTGAGGTGTAGAAGCGCTCGGCGTAGCGCACCATCCCGCGCTCATCGACCCCGTGCGCCCTCAGCAACGCGGTGACGTCGACGCTGGGAGTTGCCGCCGCGGGCGCGACCACGTCGTAAATATTTCCCCACTCCTGCGCCCAGAGGTTGCCGAGGAGATGCGCGGGAATCATCCCGTTCGCCGTCACGAGATTCGGGTAGCGCCCGGCGAGGCGCGCGCGCACGTAGGCGTGAAGCTGCAGATACAACGGCTTGAGCTCCGTCCACAGCCGATCGATCTCGACCGCGAAGGAATCGGCGGGCATGTCGTAACCGGAGCGCCACAGCACGCCGACATCGCTGAAGCCGAAGCCGCGCGCGCCGGCATTCGCGAGTGTGACGAACCGCGCGTAGCGATCGCGCATCCCGACGGAAATGCGATGCCATCCCTGCCAGGCGTCGAGCAGCTCCGCCGGATCACGACTGGTCGCCAGAATGCGCTCGATGTCCGTGATTTGCAGACAGTGGTCAGGCGTCTTGCAGTACGTCCCGCGTCCGTAATCAGCCTGGAGACCGGTCGTGATGCGGCTGAGCTCGGTCGTCTGACGCGGATCCGGGGGTGGCGGCGCGGCGAGGGACAACTTCAGCAGCAGCAACTTGCGTCGCACGTCGGCCGGCAAGCGGAGCTGCTCGTACGGGCGCGCCTGCATCGCCAAATCGCGTGTCGCCACGGCATTGGCTTCGTCCGCCTCGGCCGTCAGCTCTTCGGTGTCGAACGTGATGTACGTATTGGCGACCCACTCGGCCCGAGCGGCTTTGAGGCCCACATCATACAGGGTCGACTCGGCTCGGGCGAGAAACGCCCTCGCGTCGGCGACGGTGGGGGGGGGGCTCTGTACGCACAAGAGGACCAGGACCGCCAGCACGCCCTACAATACAACTCATTCCCGCGCCTTTCCACGCCTATACACGCGGTTTAGCTTTCTCGCTCACATATCCCCTACTCGGCGCCCCATCCACCGCGCCGGGTCCCCCATGTCCAAAGGGAGGTGGCATGAGTCGTCGGTACGAGACGGTTTACATCTTTGATAGTGCGCTGGACGAGCCGGCAATCACCGAAAAGCTGAATCGCTTTCACAGCCTTCTGACAAAGGACGGCAAAGGCACGCTTTCGAACGTGTCGCATTGGGGCAAGCGGACGATGGCGTTCAAGATCAAGAAGAAGGATACGGGCTATTACGTCGTGGCCGAGTACGAGGCGGCGGGGGACTTGCTGCCCGAGTACGAGCGGGCCGTGAAGCTCGATGAGGGCGTGCTGCGCTACCTCATCGTCGAAGCCGCGCGCGAGCAGCCGAAACCCGTGGTAGCGGCGGCCGTCGTCCCCGAAGAAGAAGAGCTGGAAGAGGAGGAAGTGTGAGACGTCCCGCCAAGACCTGTCCCGTGTGCGAATCCGGCGCGCGCGTGCTCGACTACAAGGACGACCGGACGCTGGGCCGCTTCCTGACCGAGCGCGGCAAGATTTTGCCGAGCCGGCTGTCGGGAATGTGCGCGCGCCATCAGCGGCAGCTGGCGACGGCCATCAAGCGCGCGCGGCAACTCGCGTTGATCCCGTACATCAAGGGCCACACCGCGTAACGTGACGAAGCAGTCGTGGTGGCGGCCGCTCTTGGCCCTGATCGCGTTTGTGCTCTGGGCGCCTCCCAGTCTGGTGGGCCTGCCGCTGGCGGCGTTGCTTATCGTGGCTCCCGCGCCACCCGAGCGTGCCCGTTGGGCCGTTCCACTCGCGGGCTTGATCGGAGCCATGAGCCTCGCGCTCCTGTTTGTCGGCGACGGAACTGGGGGGGGCGGCAGGCTCGCGGCGGTGACGAGCGCGTTCATCGTGGTGACCACGGCCGCTTTCGTGGCCGTGATGCTGCTTCGGCCCGGTCCGATGCTGCGTCAGGCTTTGCGCGCGACGGCGGCCGGCTTCCTCGTCACGGCGGTAATGATCGAGGTGTTGTGGGGCACGGAAGCGTGGAGGGCAATGGCCTGGGAAGCGACCCGGCAAGCGAGCCTGACGATGCGCTTCGTCGTAGAGCGAGCGCCCGACGCGTTCATGCTGTACGAGCCGATCGTGCGCTTCGCGAGCGTCACGTGGCCAGGCGTGCTCGCCTTGCAGACCCTGGCCGGCCTCGCGTTGGCGTGGAACCTACACGTGCGGATCACGACGTCGGCGCTCGGCTCGCCGCTCGGTCGCTTCCGGGATTTCTGCATCGGCGACGCCTGGGTATGGGGCATCGTGGCCTGGCTCGGTGTGCTGATCCTGCCGGTATCGAGCGCGCTGCATGTGGCGGGCACCAACGTCGGCATCGTGGCCGGCGCGCTGTACGTGCTGCGCGGGGCAGCGATCGTGATCACCTTCGCCGATGCGTTCGGCATCTCCGCAACGGCGCTGGCGATCGTCGCGGCGACGGCGGCTGCCCTTGCCGTTCCACTGCTCTTTGTCCTCCCCGGCCTCTGCACGCTGGGGATCACCGATACGTGGTACCACTACCGGCGGCGACTCGCGGCAGCCCGAGGGGGGCGGGGGGGGCAGCGCGACTCGCAGTCCAATCAACCTTGAAGGATTGACACGATGGAAATCATTCTGCGGGAAGACGTCCAGCATCTTGGCAAAGTCGGGGAGATCGTAAAGGTGAAGGACGGGTACGCCCGCAATTACCTCCTTCCCAAAGGGCTCGCTTATCCGGCGACCGCGGCCAACAAGAAGAAGATCGCCTACGAAGGCGAGCGCATCGCCAAGCAGCGCGCTTCCGAGAAGTCGACCGCCGAAACCGAAGCGACTCGCCTTGCCGGCGTGCAGCTCACCTTCGCCGTGAAAGTCGGCGAGGAAGACAAGCTGTACGGCTCGGTCACGGCTGGCGACATCCAGCGGAAGCTCGAAGAGCTCGGTCTTCACGTCGACAAGCGCAAGATCGATCTGCACGAGCCGATCCGCGAGCTCGGGGAATTCAGCGTCGGGATCAAGATCCATCCTGAGGTGCGGCCAGAGGTTCGGATCACGGTGGTGAAGGAGTAACAGGCGCCGCGTGGCGTGAAGCGTGCGGCTGATTTACTAATGAAAGGGAGGATGGAAACCGCTCCGGTGCTCTCACAGGTTGTTGACGCGTTGGTCGACCGCAAAGCGGTCGATCCGGTGGTATTAGACCTGCGTGGCTTGTGCGCCGCCACGGACTACTTCGTGATCGTTTCTGGAACGTCGAACGCCCACGTGCGGGGCATGGCCGAGCATCTCGTGACGGCGCTCGCGCCGGCCGGTCTCGAGCCGCATCATGTTGAGGGATTGGCCCAGGGACGCTGGGTGTTGCTCGACTACGTGGATTTCGTCGTCCACGTGTTTCATCCCGAGCTCCGTGATTTTTACCAGCTCGAGCGCCTGTGGGGCGATGCGCCCGTGGTGGCGGCTGGCGATGCGGGCGGCACAGGCGCGAAAGGATAGCAGTATGCCAGGACGCACGAGAACTCAGTTCGCGGTGTTGGCGGCGTTCCTCCTCGCCGCACCTCCCCTGGCTGCCCAGTACTTCGGCCAAAACAAGGTGCAGTACCGCAACTTCAACTTCCAATCGATTCAGACCGAGCACTTCGACATCTACTACTATCCCGACGAGCGCGTCGGCGCCCTCGACGCCGCGCGCATGGCCGAGCGTGCCTACGCCCGGCTGTCGCGGATCCTGCATCACCAGTTCCAGAGCCGGAAGCCGATCATTCTCTACGCGTCGCAGTCGGACTTCCAGCAGACGAACGTCGTCGACGCCACGGGTGAGGGGTTGGGCGGCGTCACGGAGTTCTTCAAGCATCGCGCCGTGTTGCCGTTCACCGGCTCCTACGCCGAGTTCGAGCACGTCCTCCAGCACGAGATGGTGCACCAGTTCCAGTACGACGTGTACAGCCGCGGCCGCCCCGGCGCCGGCGTGCAGACGTTGATGAGCGTGAATCCGCCGCTCTGGTTCATGGAGGGCATGGCGGAATACCTGTCGCGTGGCCCGATCGATCCGGAAACGGCGATGTGGCTGCGGGACGCCGCGCTCGAGGGACACCTCCCCTCGATCGAAGACATGACGACGGATCCCGGAATCTTCCCGTACCGGTATGGCCACGCGCTGTGGGCCTACATCGGCGAGAAGTGGGGCGACGAGGTGATCGGTGAGATCCTGCAGAGCTCCGCCAACACCGGGCTCGAGGCCGCCTTCAAGCGCGCCTTGGGCCGTTCGCTCGAAGATCTCTCGAACGATTGGCGCGACGCCATTCAGACGACGTTCCTGCCGCAGCTCGGTGATCATTACCGGGCGCGCCGGATCGCGCAACCACTGTTGACCCGGCGCCGCTCGAGCGGCCGCATCTTCCTCGCGCCGGCGCTGACGCCGGACGGGAAGACCATCGCGTTCTTCGGCGATCAGGGCGGGTTCTTCATCGACCTGTGGCTGGCCGACGCGGAAACGGGACGCGTGTCACGGCGGCTCGTCCGGTCGACGATGAACAACAACTACGAGAGCCTGCGGTTCATCAACTCCGCCGGCTCGTTCTCCCCCGACGGCCGGTACTTCGCCATCGCCGCCAAGCGGAAAGACCGCGACGACCTGGTGATCCTCGACGTCAAGCGCGGCGGCGAAGACCGCCGGATCGAGGTCGGCCTGAGCGGTCTCCAGACGCCGCGCTGGTCGCCCGACGGCAAACAGCTCGTGTTTACGGGATTCAACGGCGGTTTCACCGATCTGTACATCATCAATCGCGATGGCACCGGGTTGCGCCGCCTCACGAACGACAAGTACGCCGATCTCCATCCTTCGTGGTCACCCGATGGGAAGACGATCGCGTTCGTCACCGACCGTGGCGCCGAAACCGACTTCGAGACGTTGCGCTTCGGGAACCTCCGCATCGCGCTCTACCATCTCGACGCCGGCACGATCGAGATGCTCGGCAACATGCGGATCGGGAAAAACATCGATCCCGTGTGGTCGCCGGATGGACGATCGCTGGCCTTCGTCTCCGATCGGAGCGGCATCGCGAACGTGTTCCTCTACGACTTCGTCGACGGGCAGATTTACCAGCTGACGAACATGTTCACCGGTGTGCAGGGGATCACACCGCTCTCACCGGTGCTGTCGTGGGCGCCGCAGGCTGACCGCCTGGCGTTCGTCTATTACGAGGACGGGCAATACAGCGTCTACTCGGTCGAGAATCCGCGCTCGCTGCGACGCGGACCGTATCACGGACCTGCGGCACCGCCGGTCACGCTCCTGCTCGCGGAGCAGCGCGACACGATCGTCACTGGTGCGCCGATCCCCGCTCCTCCGGTCGAGCCCGCGGGTCTCGGGGGAACGTCCGCCGGCACCGCGGGCAGCGCGAGCGGTCCCACTGCGCGCGCACCGCAAGGGACGTCCATCTACCGTTCGTCAGGCGGCTTCCGGCCATCCGCGCTTCCGCAGCCAGCCGAATCCTCTGCCGCGCCGCCGCCGGTGACGGTGCGTGCGCTGCTCGACTCCGCGACGCTCGCGCTGCCCGATACCAATGAATTCTCGTTCAAGCCGTACAAGGTGCGTTTCACCGCCGATTACATCGTGCGTCCCACCGTCGGCTACTCGCGGGACAACTTTGGTCGAGGCGTCTTCGGCGGGACGGCGATCGCACTATCCGATATTCTCGGCAATCACTCCGTGGTGATTGCGGGATCGATCAACGGCCGCATCAGCGAAGCGCAATTCCTCGGCCTCTACGTCAACCAGACGCACCGGCTGAATTGGGCGTCGGGATTTTCGCAGGATCCGCTGTACTTCTACGGCGGCAGCGATTGGACGACTGTCCCCAATAGCCAGGGCACGGCGGACAGCCTCCGCGTATACACGTCGCGGATTCGTCGCTTTGTCATTCGCGACGGGTTCATGGAATCGTCGTACCCATTCAGCCGGTTCAACCGCATCGAAATGGGACTGCACGCCGTCAACATCAGCGAAGCCACGCTCGCGCTGCAGACTCTGTTCAAGGCGGACAGCGCCCACGCCTTTGTCGACGAGAGACTCGTCAGCAGCGGCGGCCCGTCGGCGACGTTCGTCCAGCCCTCGATCGCGCACGTCCACGACAACACGCTGTTCGGCTATGTCGGGCCATTTGCGGGCTCGCGGTCGCGCCTGTCGATCGCGCCGGCGTTCGGCACCTGGCAGTTCACCGCCGGTCTCGTCGATTATCGACGTTACCTCTTCTTCCGGCCGTTCACGCTCGCGTTCCGGGGAATGCTGTTCGGACGCTTCGGCCGCGACGCCGATCGCTTCCCGGTGTTCGTCGGCAACACGGAGCTGCTGCGCGGCTACACCGCCGGGTCGTTCCGCAATAACGAGTGCATCGCCAATCCCGGCACATCGTCGCAGACCGGGTGCGCCGAGCTGGATCAGCTCATCGGCTCGAAGATCGCGGTCGCGAACGCCGAGCTGCGCTTCCCGCTCACGCGCAGCCTGGTGCTGGGGTTCCTGCCGGTCGGATTTCCTCCCATCGAGGGGGCGATCTTCTTTGACGCGGGAATGGCGTGGGATGACGTCAGTACCGTGAAGTGGCATCGCAGCCCCACGGACAGTCCGGTATTGGTCCGCGTCCCGTTGCGCAGCTGGGGTGGTTCGATTCGCGCCAACGTCTTCGGACTGATGATCGTGCGCTTCGATTACACGAAGCCGATAGACCGCCCGCTCAAGCACTCCTATTGGACCGTTAGTTTAGGGCCGACGTTCTAACTCCGCTTCACTAAAACAGTTGCAATGGCCTCGCCGGTTGTCTATTTTGTCCGGCGAGGCCATTTGCCTATCTCCCGTTTCCTCCTCTTTGCCAGCTTGGCGCTTGGGGCTTGTCGATCCCCGGCGCCGGTCCTGACGTCAACACAACAACAATCACCACAACGTGTTAGCCAAGCTCAGATCATCGCTCGCATTCCTGGCGTGGCGATCCGGCTGCCCGTAAAGGGAGGGACGCCGCAGCTCTATCGCCTGCCCCGGCTGACACCGGTGGATGGGGTGCTCCGCGGGAGGTTGCCCCCGGTAGAGCGCGTCGTCGGGCTCGACCCCGAATCCGAATTCCTCTTTGTCACCACCGCAAAGCACCAACTGCTCGGGTTGGATCTCGGCAGCGGTCGCGTCGACACGGTGGCCACGAGCGTCGCGCACGCGGCCCTCGGCCCCGATGGTACGCTCTACGCCGTCGATGACCAACGGCGCGTCGTCTCGCTGTCGCGACGGACGCGCTTCGCGTGGCCGCAGGCACTCACCGCGATGCCGCGCGATCTCTTCGGCTCGACCGATCAGCGATTGGTCGGCGTGATTCCTCAGGATCGATTGCTGGTCGCGGCCCCCGACCAGCCTTCCACGGTGCGTCCGATTGCGGCGGGTGGCGACGTGGCGGCGACGCGGTGGGGCGATCTCGTTGCCGTCGCCAGCGACTCGGGCGTGACCTTCTACGATCCCGTGGCCCGTCGCGATCCCGCTTTTGTGCGCCTCGCCGACCCGCCACGAGCGCTCGCGTTCTCACCTTCCGGTCATCGTATCTATGTGGCGCGTCGCAACGCGCCCGGGTTGGCGGTGATCGATCGCTACGATCGTCGCGAGCTGGATGGCGTCGCGCTGCCGGGGCCCGTTGCCGCATTGCGCGTCGATCCACTCGGCAGGTGGCTGCTCGCGCGACCGACGGTCGGCGACTCCGCGTGGATCGTCGACATGCCGATCAAACAACACACCGGCATCGTGCCGACACAGTGGCAAGCCGATCTGCCGGCAATCTCGCCCGATGGCATGCTGATTTTCCGGCGCGGCGCGGACGTGGTGTCGATGCGCCCCGATTCGCTGACGGAGGTCGGGCGGGTCCAACGCGGCGCGGGGGATCTCTGGGTGCTCTCATCCTGGCTGCCTCGTGGCGTCCCGGCGGCTCCTACAGCCGCCGCAGTGGCGGCGGCGGAAAGCACGGGAACCAGCGCCGAAGGGCCGCTCTACGTGCAGGTATCGACGTCGCAGAATCCGGAGTGGTCCGGCCACCTCGCTGACGACCTCACGCGCGCCGGCCTGGCCGCGCGCGTGCTACCGCCACAGCACCCGGATGAGGGTTATCGCGTGGTGCTCGGTCCCTACTCCACCCGGGAACAGGCCGAAGCGATCGGTCGCAGGCTGGGGCGGCCGTTCTGGATCTACCAGCCCGGACAATGACCACGTACCGGCAGTTGCCACTCTCGCGGCTCGGTCACCTGATCCCACCGCTCGTGGACGGGCAGGCGCTCGTTGCGTTGCTCACGACAACCGCGGACCTCCCCTGGGCCGCGAAAGCGGCGTGGGACATCGCGCGCATCGCGGCGCGCGAGGGACGTCGCGTCGCCCTGGTCGATCTGCATCTCGAGCAGCCCGCGCTGCACGAAATCGTCGGCCTTCAGGCGACGGAGGGCATCGTCGACGCGTTTGAGTACGGCGTCTCGCTGAACAAGGCGGCACACGAAGTCACCGGCGTGTTCTTCATTCCCGCGGGTTCGGACACCGCGCAGGCAAGCGAGCTGTTCGCGCATGACCGCTGGCGTAAACTGCAGGCCGGATTCCGCTCAGAAGGGGCGCTGCTCCTCGCGTTCTTGTCGGAGGCGGGCCTGGCGCAACTCGCGGCCGTGCCGGATGGACTGATCGTGCTCGCGCCCGAGGGATTGAGCGAGACGTTTGTGAATGCGCGCGACATTCCCCTGCTCGGTGTGGTGCGCGATCGTTGGCTACCCTCGAGTGGGAGCCCCCCCCCTTCGGCGCAGCCAGCGTCGCCACCGCGACGCCGCGGCGTTCGTGCGGCGCTCGTGGCGCTCCTCATCGCGGCCTTGGCGGTCGGTGGTTGGGCGCTGCTCGCTGGGGCACGAGAATCGTTCATCGCACCGCCGGCGCCGCCCCCCCCGCTTCGTCCGCTCGCCGCGCCTCCTCGAGTCGCGCCGGAGAAACCGGTTCGACCACCGGCGCAACCGCGTGCGGACACGCTCGGATGGACGGTGCAGCTTGCGGCATACGCGACGCTCGACAAGGCGCTCGCGCACGCAGATCGACTCGCCGCCGACGATGGGCTTGCAGCCCTCGTGACGCCGGTGCCGCAAAGCAACGGCGGTAAGAGTCCTGTTTGGTATCGCGTTTTGGCGGGCTCGTATGCGACGCGCCCGGCAGCCGCCGCCGCGCGCGCCAAGATGTGGCGCCGCGGCATCGTTGCCGAAGGCATCGGCGACCTGCTGCTCGCGCCGTATTCCTATCACGTCCCCACCGGCTCGTCGCTCGATTCGTTGCGCCGGCGCGGGTTGCCGGCGGTGCGCTGGTCCAATGGCAACATCCTGCTCGGTGCATTCGAGGCACCCGAACAAGCGGCATTCACCCAGGCCGCTCTCACACGCGCGCACGTGCGCGCGAACCTTCTCCCCCGTATGGGGCGGGGGACCCCATGAGACTGAGCAGGCTCGAGCTATCGGGCTTCAAATCGTTCGCGGGCTCCGTCGAGTTGCCCTTCGACGAGGGCGTGACGGCGATCGTGGGCCCGAATGGCTGCGGAAAATCCAACATCTCCGATGCGGTGCGCTGGGTGCTCGGCGAGCAGTCGCCGCGACTGCTCCGCGGCGGCAAGATGGAAGACGTGATTTTCCAGGGATCGACCGGCCGCCGGCCGGTGAACGTCGCTGAAGTCTCACTTGTCTTCGACAACTCCGACGGCAGCCTGCCGGTCGCCTATCAGGAAGTCGTGGTCACGCGCCGGTTGTCTCGGTCCGGCCAAAGCGACTATCTGCTGAATCGCTCGCCCGTGCGACTGCGCGACATCCAGGATATGCTGCGCGGCACCGGCCTCGGTGCCGATGCCGCCGTCGTGATGGAAGCGAAGATGATCGAAGCGCTGCTTTCGGAGAAAGCCGAGGAGCGGCGCGCGCTCTTTGAGGAAGCCGCCGGCATCGGGCTGTATCGCGATCGCAAGAAAAGCACCGAGCGTCGCCTCGAAGAAACGGCCGCCGATCTCGCGCGGCTCGAGGATCTGATCGCCGAGGTGCAAACGCAGGTGCGCAGCCTGGCACGGCAGCGCGGCCGCGCCGAGCGCTACGGCAAAATGGTGGAGGAGCGTTTCGGCATCGCGATGACGATCGTGCGGCGCGAGCTCGAAGACTTCGATCTCGCGCTCGGCTCTCTCGGGGTCCGCGCCCGTGAGCTGGGCGAGGCGTTGCCCGCCGCCCGCGCCCGGTTGAGCGATGCCGAGCACCAGCGCGAAGCGCGCGTCCAGGCCCGGCATACCGCCGAAGCGCGCCGGACCGAAGTGGAGCGGCGGCTCGGTGATGCCAAGCTCGAGGTCGGCAGGCTTGAGAGTGATCTCGCCCTCGCGGCAGAGCGGCTCGGAAACGCGGCGCAGCGGCGGCAGACCGCCGCGGAAGAACGCTCGCAAGCCGAACAGCGGGCGACGCGTGCGCTACGCGAGCATGACGCCGCCGAAGTCGAGCGCGCGGCTGCGCAGCGCGACCTCGCGGCCGTGCACGGGGAGCTGACCGCGCGCACGGGCGACGAAAACGACGTGCGCGGCCGGCTCACCGCCGAGCGCGCGGCCGTGCGCGAGCTGGAAGAGGCGCTGCAACGGCGGGCGGACAGCTCCCGTGCCCTCGAGCTCGAGGGAGCCGCGCTCGATCGCGAGCGGAGTGAGCTGCGCGAGCAACTGGCATTGGCGACCGCAGAGCGGCAGGACCGCGAAGCCGCCGCACATGAATCGGCACGGCAGGCTGAAGCAGCCACGCAGCACGTCGCGCGGGACGCGCATGCCGCCGTTCGGGCGGTCGAAGCATTGCAGCACGCGCGCCGGCACGTCGCGGCGTTGCAGGAGCAAGAGATGAGTGCCCGGTCCGCCCGCCGGCAGGCGGAGGCCGCGCTGGCGCAGCTCGAGGCACGTCGCGACGCGCTGACCGAGCTCGATCGCGAACACGTCGGTCTCGCGCCCGGCGCGCAGGCGCTCCTCAAGGCTCGCCTGGACGGGGTCCTCGGCCCGCTCGCCGACTTCGTCCGGACAAGTCGTCGTGACGCCGAGTTGGCCGAGCGGCTGCTCGGGGAATGGCTCCATGCCGTGCTGGTGCGCGATGCGTCAGTCATCGAAGCGATTCGCGCCTGGCACGCAGAAACCCAGCCTGGTCCGCTTGTCCTGCTCCCCTGCGTCCCTGGCCCGCGGCTTGCCGCCGACGGTCATCCGCTGAAGGACGAGCTGCGCGTCGATGGACCCGCGGCCGCGTGGGTGCGTGCGCTCCTCGCCGGACACGAAGTGCTTGGCGCGGGCGCGCTGCGTCGCGCGAATGGCGCCGTCTTCCTCGACAGCGGGGCCACGGCAACGGGCGGACCGCTGCAGCGGCGTGCCGAGCTCGAAGCGCTCGAGAAGGAAGTACGCGACGCTGAGGCGAATCGCGATCGGGCCCGCGCGACGGAAGAATCGACGATCAAGGAGCTAGCCGCGGCCGAAGCGACGTTAGCAAACGCAGGCCACGCGGCGGAACAGGCGCGTCGCACCGAGCTCGAAGCGGGAGCCGAAAAGGGCGAAGCGGATCGCGGGCTGATTCACGCGCGCCGCCAAGCCGAGGAGGCGGTGGCTCACGTCGATCGTCTCACGCGCCGGCTCAGCGAAGTCGAGACCAGACTGAGCGCGCTCCAGGCGGAGCTACAGGAACGAGAAATCGAACGCGTCCGATCTGCCGAGCAGCTCGGCGCGGAGCGCGCGGGGCTCGCTGACCTCGAGGCGCAGCAGGAGGCGGCTCGGGAGCAGCGGGTGCGCTGGCAAGTAGAAGCGGCACAGGTGGAGGCGAGACTCGCCGCGGCGTCTGAACGGGCAAGCCGGGCCAATGCGGATGCGACGGCCTCGCGCGAGCAAGCCACGGCGCGGGCCGAGGAAATCGCGCGCATCGACGGGGAGAGCACGTCGCTCACGACGCAGCGCGCCCAATGGGAAGACACGTTACAGGAGCGCCGCCTTTCCGTGACGGAGCTCGAAACGGCGTCGAAAGACGCCGAAGCCAACGTCGGCATGACCGAGGACGATCTCGGCCAGGCGGAAGGAGCGCTCGATCAGGCGCGAAAGGCGCTGGCCGCGCTGGGCGAAGAAGAACATCGCCTCCAGCTCGAGCGGACCGAGGTCGAAGGGCGCAAGCGCGGGCTCGTCGAGCGCGTTGAAACCGAATGGCGCAAGCCGCTCGACACGCTCCTCGCCGACGCGCCCGAGGTGCCGGGCGATCTCGAATGGCTGCGCGAGGAGAACGAGCGGTTGCGTGGCGCCATCGACGCCGTCGGCCCCGTGAACGCGCTGGCCGTCGAGGAACACGCCGAGGAGACCAAGCGCCTCGACTTTCTCATGACGCAGCGCGACGACCTCGTTGCCGCCCGCAATTCGCTGCAGCAAGCGGCCCGGGAGATCGACCAAACGGCCAAGACGATGTTCCTCGAGTCCTTCGGCAAGGTCCGCGACCACTTCCGCTCCGTCTTCCAGACGCTGTTCGGCGGCGGTGAATGCGACGTCCGGCTGGCCAACGAGGACGAGCCACTCGAGAGCGAAATCGAGATCCACGCCGCACCGCGCGGCAAACGGACGCAGCGGATTCATCTGCTTTCGTCCGGCGAGCGGACGCTCGTGGCGGTGTCGCTTCTCTTTGCCATCTTCCTCGCCAAGCCAAGCCCGTTCTGCCTGCTCGACGAGGTGGACGCGCCGCTCGACGACGCGAACGTCGGCCGCTATGTGCGCCTGCTGGCGGAATTCAAAGAACAGACGCAATTCATCGTCATCACACACAACCCGCGAACCATGCAAGCGGCCGACGCCGTATACGGCGTCACGATGCAAGAGCCGGGCGTATCGACCATCGTCGGGGTGCGCCTCGGCCAGATGGAACCCGTCTAGCGTTCGTTCCCCTTTCCATGCGGCGGCTGCTATGGCTCGCGTTCCTGCCCGCTGGACTCGCGGCGCAGGGGCCCCCCCCGTCTGTCGCGCCGGTGTTCGCGCGCGTCTGGCAACGCGCACAGGACACAACCGTCTCCGTCTGGTTGTTCGCGCGACCGGGCGTGTCGCTTGAGACAGTCAGTGAGCGAGCGAGCGCACTCGGCGCGCGCGTCCGTGTAAAGAGTCGGTGGCTCCACGCCATCAGCGCGGATGCCCCGACGTCGGCGCTGCGCGTGCTCGCACAAGATCGCGACCTGCGCCGCATACAGCCGCTGGGCCGGTTTCGACTCCGCGCACCAACGCCAGGACGCCCAAGCCCTCCCATCGAGCTGGCGCCACCCATCGTCTTGGCGGCGGCCGCGCCGGGCGACACGTGCGGTGTCTCGCCGGGCGACGATCCGGTCCTTGGCCCTTCCGAGATGCCGTATCGTCAACTGCATCTCCGGCCACTCACCGATCGCGGCGTCGATGCGACCGGCGTGCGGATCCTGATCCTCGACACCGGCTTCAACACATTGAATCCCGCGTTCACCGGCGTCACCATCACGGCGCAACACGATTTCGTGTTCGGCGACTCCATCGTGCGGGACGAACCCGGCAAGGACGTGGCCGGTGCCCAGTTCCACGGCACCGCCACGTGGTCGTTGTTCGCCGGCAACGTCCCCGGCCGGCTTCGTGGCATTGCGCGTGGCGCGCGGTTCCTGCTCGCGAAGACGGAGGATGTCCGCAGCGAAACACGGGTCGAGGAGGACAATTACGTCGCGGCGCTGCAATGGGCGGACTCGATCGGCGTGGACATCGCATCGTCGAGCCTCGCGTACCTCGTCTTCGACAATGGGTTCAGCTACACCCCGTCGCAGCTGAACGGCGACGTGGCGGTGACGAGCGTCGCCGCGGAACAGGCGGCGCAGCGTGGCATCCTCCTGGTCACGGCCGTGGGCAACGAGGGCCCTGGCTTCCGATCGGAGTGGACTCCCGCTGATGCCGATTCTGTCCTTTCGATCGGCGCGGAAGACTCACTCGGCACGATCGCGTTCTTCTCGTCGCGCGGCCCGACCGCCGACGGGCGTCTCAAACCCGACTTCACCGCGCCGGGCGTCGCGGTGTGTGTCGTGACCGACACGGGTCAGGTCCGCCGGCTCAACGGCACATCGTTCTCGACCCCGCTCATCGCCGCCAGCGCCGCCCTGATGAAGCAGCTATATCCTACGCTCGCACCGATGCGGATCCGCGATGCGTTCCGCAGCGTGGGGAACCATCGCGCAAAACCGGATTCCACGTACGGCTGGGGACGCCCCGACATCACCGCGGCAGCAGCCTTCCCCAATGGCGTGACGCCGACCGCACCGCTGCCGAACGCTGGTCCGCTCACATCGATCACACCGACGTTTTCCTGGGATGTGGGAACGGTTGACCCTACCGTCGGACCGATCACGTATCACTTGCGCGTCGCGCGCGACAGCGGGTTCGCGACGTCGCTCGTCGATACATCGCTGACAATCGAGAGCTATCTCCTGCGCAAACCGGTCAAGCCCGGTGCGCCGCTTTTCTGGCGGGTCGATGCGCACGCCGCCATCGGCGAGTCGGCGTCTAGCGGCAATGTCGGGCCGATCATCGTGCCCCCGTGGGCGACACTGACCTCCCTCAGCAGCCCGGCCGGCTCGGTCACCGACTCCGCGCAGCCTACGCTCACGTGGCACTCGCCACAGCTGGTATCGCCACCAGGACCGTTGACGTTCGATCTCTCCGTGCAACGGGTTTCTGCGGGCACGTTCGACTATGCAGCCGCGGGCCTGACTGATACGATTTTCAGGATACCCGCGCTGCTCGAACGGAACACGGCCTACCGGTGGCAAGTCGTCGTTCATGCCGGAAGCGATACCAGCCTGGTCCGCAGCCAGGGGTCTTTTCTCATCGTGGACGGCGGAATGCCGACGTCGACGTTACTCTACCAGAACTTCCCGAACCCCTTCCCTACGGCGGGCCGTGATTCGACCTGCCTCTGGTTCGACGTCGCGACGACCAGCGTCGTGACGTTGGACATCCTGGATTTGCGCGGCAATCCGGTGCGCCGTTTCATTCCAGGTCCCGATTTTCCGGCTATTCTTCCCGCCGGGCGTTACGGCCGCGGCCCCGCGGGCGGGACCGGCATTTGTGACCCGCACCTGATGTGGGATGGTCGTGCGGACGATGGGCACCTGTTGCCGCCGGGCGTGTATCTCGCCAAGCTCAAGGCGCCTGGGTTGCTGGAATTCAAGCGAATCGTCTTTCGGGGAAAATGAGCATGGAACTCGTTACGGTCGGCACAGGAACGGTCGCACCATCCGCCCGCCGTACGGCGGCCTGTCACTGGGTGAGCCGCGGGGATCTGCGCGTGCTGCTCGACTGTGGCGCCGGGTCGCTCCACCGGCTCGCCGAGTTCGGACTGCCCTGGTATCAAGTGAGCCACGTCATCGTTTCGCACTTCCATCCGGATCACTGGGGTGAGTTACCGATGCTCGTGTATGCGCTGAAGTACACGACGCAGCCGGCGCGCCGGGAGCCGCTCGTGATTCTCGGACCGCCAGGAGTGGTGCAGCTTCTCCGCACGCTGGCCGAGGGGTACGGCGAGTGGTTGCTCGATCCTGGCTTCCCAATCGGGATTCTCGACGTGCGGGACGGCGAGCCGTTCCCGCTCAACGCCGACGTGAACCTCGAGACGTTCCCCGTCCCGCACACGACCGAGAGTGTGGCGATCTCGCTGACCGCGCCGGAGGGGCGTCTCGTCTATACCGGCGATACCGGTCCCAGCTCGGAGCTGGGGCGCTGGGCGTCACGCTGCGACATCCTGCTCGCGGAGTGCTCGCTGCCGGAGTCGATGGCGATGGACATCCATCTGACCCCCGAGCGTGCCGGCGACCTCGCCAAAGAGGCCGAGGCAAAGCGTCTAGTCTTGACGCACTTCTATCCTCCGGTAGAAGATTCGAACCCGGCTCAACTTGCCGGAAAGCGCTTTAAGGGACCGGTCACGGCCGCGAAGGACGGCGACCGGTTCACCATTGGAGACGGGAGACCTTAGGTGTGCTGATCGTGATGCGGCACGGCGCAACGCGCGACGAAGTCGACAAAGTCGTCTCCGTCATACAGGAGATGGGCTATCAAGCGCGCCCCATGCCCGGCGTTCAGCGCATGGCGGTGGGCCTCGTCGGGAACGATGGCCGCGTCGATGCCTCGCGCCTCGAAGGATTGCCCGGCGTCCAGGAAGTCATTCATGTCACCAAGCCGTACAAGCAGGTGAGCCGGGAATGGAAAAACGAACCGACGGTCGTGCGGTTGGCGGGCGGTGTTGCTGTGGGCGGCACGGAGGTCGTCGCGATCGCCGGTCCCTGCTCGGTCGAGAGCGAGCGCCAGATCGTCGAGGCGGCGCGACAGGTCAAGGAAGCCGGCGCGGTCATTCTCAGAGGCGGCGCGTGGAAGCCCCGCAGCTCTCCCTATTCGTTCCAGGGACTCGGCAAACCAGGACTCCGTCTCCTCGCCAAGGCGCGTGAGGAAACCGGCCTGCTGGTTTGCACCGAGGCGATGGACGAGAACGGACTCGGCTGGGTCGCCGAGATGGCCGACATCGTGCAGATCGGCGCGCGGAACATGCAGAATTTCTCGCTGCTCAAACTCGCGGGTCGCTGCGGGAAGCCCGTGCTGCTCAAGCGCGGCATCAGCGCGACCGTTACGGAATTATTGCTCTCCGCCGAATACCTGCTTGCCGAGGGGAATCACGAAGTCATCCTGTGCGAGCGCGGCGTGCGGAGCTTCGATACCGCGACACGCAATCTCTTCGATCTCACGGTCATTCCGGTGGTGCACAAGCTCTCGCATCTGCCGATCATCGCCGATCCGTCCCATGGCACCGGCTTGCGCGATAAGGTAATCCCGATGGCCCGCGCGGCGGTCGCCGCGGGCGCGGACGGCATCATCGTGGAAGTGCACCCGAATCCCGAGGAAGCGCTCTCCGACGGCGCGCAGTCGCTGTACCCCGACCAGTTCATGCAGCTGATGCGTGAGGTCCGAATTATCGCTGAGGCGATTGGGCGTCGGGTGGCGGAACCGGCGGCGGTGAGCGCGTGAAAGCTGGAACGATGGAACGTTGGAATGTTGGAATGATCACATTGATGGCACTCATTCCATCATTCCATCATTCCCTTCCGCAAGATCCCACACCGATCCTGGACCGCGCATCGGCAACATTCGATACCGTCCGCACGCTCCAAGCCGATTTCGTCCAGGTCGTCGACAATCCCATGATCGGAGATCCGGATACGACGCGCGGCCGGCTGTATCAGCGGCGCCCCGGCTACTTCGCCATGCGATTCACCGAGCCGAAGGACGACCGGATCGTGGCCGACGGCCGGCATCTCTGGCTGTACACGCCGAGCACGACGCCTGGTCAGGTGATTCGTTCAGCGATTCCGGGAACGGGAACGACGGGGCCCAATCTCATCGGACAATTCGTCGAGCATCCGCGCGAACGCTACGACTCCCGCTACGTCCGCGCCGACTCGATCTTCGACGGCTTCGTCGATGTCATCACGCTGACACCGCGTTCTAAAGACTTGGGGTATTCGGAAGCCACGGTGTGGATTGCGAGGAAGGACGGACTGGTGCGGCGCATCGATATGGTGGAGACGTCGGGTCAACGACGCACGATCATCCTGCGCAATCTCGCGATCAACCAGGACGTGCCCGCCCGCGAGTTCCGGTTTTCACCGCCGGCCGGATCACGGGTGGTAGATCAGTAGCCAGCGCCGCAGCGACTTTTTCCGCCAGCTGCTCACTCATTCCCTGTTTCTGCGCCAGCTCGAGCGCCGCACGTCCGAGCGCACGGTAGAGCTTGGCGTCATCGACGGCCAGGGATTCGATGTGCCGAACGATCGTGGCCGTATCGCCGCGCACCACGGGTCCTGTCAACGCCTCGCGCGGCTCGTGCCGGCTGAGATTCTCGAGTGTCCCTTCGACCAGCGGACGGAGCGCGGCCCACGCGTCGGCGTCGGACAGCCCGGCGTGCCGCAGCAGCCGCTGGGCCACCGCCTCCACGACGACCAAATAGTTTGACGCGAACACCGCGCCGGCGTGGTAAATCGCTTTTGCTTTGGTGGCGATCCGGAACGGCCGCATGCCGAGGTCGCGCGCGATCTGCTCGCCGGCTTCCACCGCGCGCGGCATTCCCTCGACGGCCGCCCACGCGCCTTTGAGGCGATCGGGCGCGAGCTCCGGCTCTACGATCGTTTGCAGCGGATGCAGGGAACCGAGACCTGCGCGGCTCGAGACAAGCGGGCCGAGTGCTTCCTGACCCTGGACGCCCGAGAGATGAAGGACGACCTGGCGCTCGGTGATGACGTGCGCTTTGGCGAGTGACGTCGCAAGCGGAGTGATCGCGTCATCGCGGACCGCGAGAATGACGACGTCGGTTTCCGCGATCCATGGCGGCATCTCGCCGTTCGCACCCCCAACGGTCAACGTCAGTGCCGCGGGTAGGTTTTTCTTCTTTCGCCCATGGAGGCTGACGGCGTAGCCGGCTTGGGCAAGCGCGAGCGCCAGGCCGACGCCCGCACGACCGGGCCCGATGAGCCCGATCGCGCGGGAGGACTGTGCGGTTACCGATTGTGAACGGTCGATGGAGTCGCCGGGCTTACGAGGGCCAACAAATCCTGCGGCGATTTCGCCCGATCGGCAAGCGACAGGGCGCGCTTCACCTGCTCGTCGTCGGCTATGCGACGCCGGAATTCGACCGACCGGCCGAACACGTACCGTGCCGCCTCGTAGCCGAGCTCCTGACTGATCAGCGTGCGGGCACCGGCGATAAGGGAATCAGGTAACGCCGCACCTTTCGCCCGCACCCGCCTGACGACTTCGTCCACCATCCCGGTCGTCACCGCGAAATTCGGCGAGGGCAGCCGGTTGCCTTCTTTCAGCTCGAGCGCGTAGGCGGCGAGCGCGTCGCGATACAACGGAATCTTGTCTCCGAGCGCCTTTACGAAGGCGCGCTCGGCCGTCGTGAAGGTATCGGCGAGCACATAGACGTCCGGCCGAATGCCGCCGCCGCCGTAGACCGGGCGGCCCGCGTCGGTGTGGAACAGCAGGGTTGAATCAGGCTTCGCGTCCTGACCACGCTGCGCCGCGATGACCTGCGCCTCCTGCTCGGCCTCGCTCTTGGTCACCCGCTGAATCGTGCGGCCGCTGGGCGTGTACCAGCGCGCGGTCGTCAGCTTGAGCCCGGTCTCGGGCGTCAGCCGCCAAAACGACTGCACGAGACCCTTGCCGAACGTCGGTGTCCCGACGACCAGCGCGCGGTCGTGATCCTGCAGCGCGCCGGAGATGATTTCGGCGGCGCTCGCCGTTCCGCCATTCACGATGACGACAATGGGCAGATGGGGCCACTGCTGCGGATTCTTGTCACGGAACTCGTGCGACGAACCGGGCGCCCGCCCGCGCGTCTCGACGATTTCCTTGTCAGGATCGAGAAAGAGATCAGAGACGGCGACACCCTGATCGAGCAGGCCGCCGGGATTGCCACGCAAATCGAAGATCAGCGACTTCATGCCCTGCTTCAGCAACGTATCGATCGCCTGGCTCACTTCGCGCGCGGAGCTCTCGCTCACGGGTGACAGCGCGATGTAGCCGACGCGGTTGTCCAGCATCATCGTGATGCGGGGATCGACCGACCGGATATGAATCGTGGCGCGCGTCACCTTGAATTTGATCGGCTGATCGACGCCCGCACGGCGGATCGTCAGCTCCGCCGTCGTCGACACCGGCCCGCGCAGCTCCTTGACCGCTTGATCCTGTTTCCACCCTTCCGTCGAACGCCCGTCCAGCATGATGATGCGATCGCCCGTGTGAATTCCGGCGCGCTCGGCCGGCGTATCGGGCAGCGGCGCGACGACGGTGATCCATCCGTCCCGCACGTCGATCTGGATGCCCAGCCCGGAGTAGTTGCCGGTCGTGGCCTCCGAGAGCTGCCGGAAATCATCCGGCTTGAGGAAGACGGAATAGGGATCGCCCAACTTGTCCAGCATGCCGTCGATCGCCATCTGATAGAGCTGCTTCTCGTCGAGCGAATCGACGTAGTAGTCCGCGACGTGTGCCAGCACGTCGTCGAACAAGCGTGCCTGCTGGTAGACCGATCCCACCGGTTCCGTTTCGTGCTGCAAGAACCAGCCACCGCTGACCAACGCAGCAAGAAAGACGGCGGCAACCACGAACCCTTTATGACGAATCATCATACGCCTCTCATTGATAGAGCCCCGCCCGTCGTCGCGGCGACTGCGCGCCAGGCGGTGTCCTGGACGGCCTTCTTTGACTGACTTGCATCAATATGGATAATCCCGGGTCCAGATGCGCTACGATACGCCTCACGGACCCGTGTGTGGAACGCGTCATCCTCACGCTCGATGCGGTCCTTGACCTTGCCCGCCGCCTGCTGGCGCTCGCGCCCTACGGCTACAGGGATGTCGAGCACGATCGTCAGGTCGGGCGTCAGGCCACCCGTCGCGATTCGTAGCGCCGCTTCCACATCCGCCTGCGGCAACCCGCGTCCGGCGACCTGATAGGCAATCGTGGAGAGCCCGAAGCGGTCCGCGATGACGATCTCACCGCCGGCCAGGGCCGGTCTGATCACGCGTTCCACGAGATCGGCGCGCGCCGCGAGGAAGAGAAACAGCTCGGCGGCGAACGCCCGATCATGCCGCGATTTCAATGCCAGTTTGCGGGCCGCTTCTGCAATCGGGGTACCGCCGGGCTCCCGGACCGTCAAGACGTCGCGCCCTTCGGCTCGCAACGTCGTACCGAGCCACCGCACCAGCGTCGATTTGCCGGCGCCTTCCGGCCCCTCCACCACGACAAACGTCATCCGAGCGTGATGATCGGGCTCGCGGCGCCCTTCTTGATGCCCTCGTAGATGCGGGCATTGATCTTGGCCATCAGCTTCTCGAAGTTCGCTTGCGCCGCGACCATCTGCTGATACACCGGATTTATCTGCACACTTTGGAGCGCGGTGTCGTACTGCTCCACCTGTTCCTTCGCCGGTTCCTTGCCCTGCTGAGCGACCTGTTCGATCTCCTGCGCCAGTCGTTCGGCCTCGGCGAGCACCTTTTGGACCGCCTGATCCTCTCGCAACGCTTCCGTCGCGCGGCGCAACGCCTTGTACTCGTCCGTCTGGCCGAGCACCCGACCGAGGTCTTCCGCCTTCTCTTCGAGCACTAACCCTCCCTGGCCAGCGCGTAGCGCGGGCAACCGAACAGGTCGGCGTGGATTTCCACCAGCCATCCATACTCACGAGCGAGGGTGCGTATGGCGTCGGCACGCCCTTCGTCGATTTCGAGCGCCAATAGTCCACCTGGCTCGAGCAGAGATTTCGCCCCAGCGAACAGCGCCCGCGTTGCGTCGAGCCCATCCGCCCCACTCACCAGCGCGTCGCGCGGCTCGAAGTCGCGCACCGACGGGTCGAGCGCCTCGTGCTCGGCTGCCGTGAGATACGGTGGATTCGAGACGATGACACGATAACGCTGACCTTCGTCCACCAAGGGGTCCAGCAGATTCCCGATGCGGATTTCAACGGGCGTCGCCGGCGCAACTCGCAGCACATTCTCGCGCGCGAGTGCCGCGGCCGCCGGCGATTGTTCGACGGCGACGACCTTGTCAAAGCGTCCCTCCACCGCCAGAGACAGCGCAATACAGCCGGAGCCGGTTCCAATGTCGGCAACGCGTCCACCAGTGCTGCACTTCGCCAACACGAGCTCAACGAGCCCCTCAGTCTCGGGACGAGGGATCAACGCTCGCGCATCGATCGCGAGATCGAGCGTGCGGAACGGAACGCGTCCGACGGCATAGGCGAACGGAGCACCCTTCGCCAGTCGCTCTGCGGCAGCGTGGAATCTTGCGACCGCCTCCGGCGACTTGGCCTCATGGCGCCGCAGCCACGCGTCTCCAACCGTCATGCCGAGGGTCGCCGCCCAGAGCGCCGTCTCGTTAGGCACTCATCCGCTCCTTCTCCTGCGCTTGCTTCAATGCCGAGATCAAGTCGTCAAGCTTGCCGTCCATCACTTCGTCGATGTTGTGGGTCGTGAAGTGAATGCGGTGATCGGTGACGCGATTTTGCGGGAAGTTGTACGTGCGCACCTTCTGCGAGCGGTCACCGGTCCCGACCTGCGCCCGCCGTTCCCGCGCGCGCGCGGCCTCCTGCTCGGCGACCATGCGGTCGAGCAGCCGCGAACGCAGGATCTCGAGTGCCTTGACCTTGTTCTGCAGCTGCGACTTTTGATCCTGACACTTCACCTCGAGTCCGGTCGGAAGATGCGTCACCCGCACCGCGCTGTCCGTGGTGTTGACGCTCTGGCCGCCTGGACCGCCCGACCGGAAGACGTCGATGCGCAGATCTTTGTCTTCGATCTTCACGTCGACTTCTTCCGCCTCAGGAAGGACGGCGACCGTCGCCGCCGAGGTGTGGATGCGGCCCTGCTGCTCGGTGACGGGTACGCGTTGCACGCGATGCACACCGGATTCGTAGCGCAGAATGCCGTACGCTTTGGGACCGCGCGCCGCGAAGACGGCTTCCTTGAGCCCACCGAGCGTGCCTGGGGAGAGCGAGAGAATCTCGACCTTCCAGCCGCGCCGCTCGCAGAAGCGCGTGTACATCCGGAAGAGATCTGCCGCAAACAGCGCCGCTTCATCGCCGCCGGTCCCCGCGCGGATTTCCACGATCGCATCGCGATCGTCGAACGGATCGGCGGGAGTGAGCAGCTCGGCAAGCGCCGCTTCCAGCCGCTGCAGCTCCGGACGGAGACGCTCGACGTCGGCGCGAGCGAGCTGGGAGAGTTCGGGGTCTTTGTCGGCGAGGACCTCACGCGCCTGCTCGAGCTCCGATTCGAGACGCTCCATGCGCTGATGTGTCTGGCGAATGGCGTCGAGCTGGGCGTGTTCGCGACCGAGCTGTTTCAGTCTGGCCGGGTTCCGCGCGGTCTCGGGGTCGGCCAGTTGCCGGGCGACCTCCTCCGCCCGCGCGAGCGCTTGGCGGAGTCGGGTCTCCACGGGATCAGCTCGCTTTGGTTCCGTACTTCTGGCGGAACCGCTCCACGCGGCCGGCCGTGTCGAGCAGCTTCTGTTTGCCCGTGAAAAAGGGGTGACAGCTGGCGCAGATTTCGACGTGGATCACGGGCGTGGTCGAGCGGGTGACGAAGGAATTGCCGCATGCGCACTGGACTGTCGCGCGCTGATATTTCGGATGAATCCCGGGTTTCACTGCACACATCCTTGCTTGATTGTCGATGGCAACGAAGTGCGGAAATATAGCTGGCACAGTAACTTGGAAGCAAGGTTCGCCCTTTTTATTCAATTGACACCGCGCGGGACACATCGTAAGCTCTTCCGCGTGTCAGCCACAGACGTGCTTCAGAAAGTCCCACTCTTCAGTCAACTTTCCCCCCCTGACCTCCAGCGGGTCGTGGACGTCGCTCGCGACCGCGCGTACCCCAAGAACTCCGTCATCCTGTTCGAAGACGATCCGGGCGATGCCCTCTACGTCGTCGCCAAGGGTCAGGTAAAGGTCGTCCTGATCGGCGAGGATGGACGCGAAGTCATTCTCTCCGTGCTCGGCGAGGGCGAATTCTTCGGCGAGATGGCGTTGATCGACGATGAGCCGCGCTCCGCGCACGTCATCGCCATGGAGGACTCGACGCTGTACGTGCTGCGCCGTGAGGATTTCCAGGGCATCCTCGAGCATTCACCCGGGATCGGACTCGCGCTCCTGCGTGAGCTGTCGCGGCGGCTGCGTCGCGTCGATGAAAAAGTCGGCAGCCTCGTGCTGCTCGACGTGCACGGCCGAGTCGCGCAGCTGCTCCTCGATCTCGCCGACGAAACCGACGGCCAGCGCATCACGCGCCGGCTGACCCATCATACCATCGCTCAAATGATTGGCTCATCGCGCGAAACCGTGTCGCGCACGATGCGCGAGCTCGTCGACAAAGGAATGATCGACGTGAGCCGCAAGGACATCGTGATTCGCGATCGCGGCGGGCTGGAGCAGGCGGCAGGACGCGGCGGCTCGTGAGGCCCGTCACCGCGTGCGGGTGAGCGCGCGACTTGTTGTACGTTTCTAACTACCAGTAACTTAGCCCGAGTCTCGGTGTGCCGACACGCATGGCTTACACGGTGACCTTCTGGGGAACCCGGGGGAGCATTCCGACTCCCGGGCCGGCGACGTCGCGCTACGGCGGCAACACGCCGTGTGTCGCCGTGGAGGGCACCGGGGGTCAGTTAGTCGTCCTCGACGCCGGCACCGGCATTCGCGCGCTGGGACTCGAGCTGGTGGCAAAGCAGAACGGCGCCGCGAAGGTCGAAATCCTCCTCTCGCACGCGCACTGGGATCACATTCAGGGACTGCCGCACTTCAAACCCTTCTTCTCGCCCGGCAACAGCGTGCGCATCTGGGGATCGCGGCAGGGCACCACGTCCCTGGAGGCAATCCTGCGTCAGCAGATGGACCCGGCCGTTTTCCCGGTTCCGCTGGATGCGCTGTCGGCACAGCTGACCGTCCAGCAAGTCGACATGGAGGAATTTTCGATCGGGGAGTTCCGGGTGAGGACGACGAAGCTGCGACACCCGGGGACGACTTTTGGATTCCGGCTCACACCGGCCAAGGGTGGGCCCGCGATGGCCTATGTAACCGACAACGAGTTGGGCGGCGGCGGACATTACGAAGTGTCCGCGAGCTGGCGCCGCGACTTCGTGACGTTCTTGAAGGGCGTCGATCTGCTGATTCACGACGCCATGTATACGCCGAAAGAGCTGGAACAGCATCGCGGCTGGGGTCACTCGACCTATGAAGAGGCGGTCACCCTGGCACTGGATGCCGGTGCAAAGCAGCTGGTGCTGTTTCATCACGAGCCTGAGCACGGCGATGAGGCGATGGACGGACTGCTGGCGGCCGCGCGCAAATACGCCAAGGCGCGCGGTGGATCGCTCGAAGTCGACGCCGCGAAAGAAGGCATGAAGGTGACCCTGTGACCCAAGGAGCAGTTATGCGTGCGCGTGCAGTCGCGGCTGTGTTGAGCCTTGTACCGATACTCGTGGGGGCGCAGCAGCGCAGCCAGGACACTCGACCCGGAATTGCGGTGCTGCCCTTTAGCAATGGTGGCTCCTACGGGCAGGCGAAAGAGGACTATGACGCCCTGCAGCGTGGGATCGCGGGAATGATGATCTCGGAACTGGCGCGTAATCCGGCCGCGCGCGTCGTCGAGCGCGAGCAGATCCAGCAGCTGATCGGAGAGCAAAATCTCGGGGCGCAGGGTCGCGTGGACTCCGCGACGGTGGCTCGCATCGGCAAGATCACCGGTGCTCGCTACATGGTCATGGGGACCTTCGTCGATTTCTATGGCGACTTCCGGATCGACGTGCGTCTCGTCAATACCGAAACGAGTGAGATCGTCAAGACCGAGTCGGACAAGGTGCAGCGCGATCATTTGTTCGATCTGATCCGCACCATCTCCGAACGCCTGATGAAGGACGTCAACCTGCCCCAATTGGAGCGGCGCGCATCCGATCAACGCATGGATCGCAGAATTCCGACGGAAGCGCTGACCTACTACTCACGCGCCTTACTGTATCAGGATCGCGGACAGAAAGACAAAGCGGTCGAGATGTACACGCACGCGCTGGCGATCTTTCCCGAATACGCTGAGGCGAAGGAAGGCCTGCAGCGGGTGAAACCGTCCTAACGGATCCGTTCACTCAAATCGGCAGGTCTGCGGCGCGCCAGTGCAGTCCACGCTGCGCGACGACACGCCCGACGTCGAGCGGACGCTGAGTGGCGTCGCCGCCACGATGGGCCGACTGGATTCGGTCGTGAACCGCCTCGCGCGGCGCGGACTCGCCGATTCGGTGTCCGTGGCGGTCGCCAACACCAATCGCCTGCTCTTGCGCCTCGATAGTCTCGCCCGGGAAGCGCACTCGCTGACGGCGGAGAATCGCAGCGATCTGCGCGCCACCGTCACGAACCTGACGGAAGCGTCCCGACAGCTCAACAACTTCGTCGATCAGATGTCGCGTCGCCCGTTCCGCGCGCTGACTGGTGTCAAGCCGCTCCCACCAGTCGCTCGCGACTCGAGTCGCGCGGACACTGCACGCCCGATCGGGGCGAAGCCATGAGATACGTCCTGCTGCATCCGCCGGTGTGGCGCCCGGATGCCGTCGCGCCGGCGCTCGAGACGTCGCAGGTCGAGGCGCGCCCGGTCCGCCAGCCCAAAGAGCTGGCCGTGGTCGACGACCTCCCGACCGTGTTCCTGCTGGATGGGGAGAGCCGATCGGCCTTCCCGGTCGATGTCATGCGGTCGTTTGTGGATGCGGGCGGCGCCATCGTGGCGCTCGGGCGCAACGGCGAGACGGACGTGCCCGATGGATTGCCCACGGAGTTTCTGTCCGGCTTCCTCACGCACCCGGCAAGCCCGCGACGCCTGCTCGTCGCGATCCGCGCGGGGTTCCGAGAGGCGGCCGCCCGGGCGGAAACCGCCCGCGCCCGCGGTGAAGCGGCGAACCGGGCCCGCGAGATCGGAGAGTTGACACGGATCGGCGTAGCACTGGGCACCGAGCGGGATCTCAAGACGTTGCTCGAGCTGATCCTCACGCAATCGCGACGCATCACACAGTCGGACGCCGGCAGCCTCTACCTCGTCGAACACAATGAGGAAGGGACCAAGCGCCTGCGCTTCCGGCTCGCCCAGACGTACTCGAAGCCGGAAGCCCCGTTCGTCGAGTTCACGATCCCGGTGGACCGCACCAGCCTGGCGGGCTACTGCGCCGTCACGGGGGAGCCCCTGGTGCTCGACGACGCCTACTTCCTGCCGCCCGACGTCGAGTACAGCATCAACCGGTCCTTCGACGAGCGGTACGGCTACCGCACCAAGTCGATGCTCGTGATTCCGATGAAGGACCACAAGGAAGTGGTCATCGGCGTCCTGCAGCTGATCAACCGCAAGCGCGACTTCGAGGCCGTGCTCGCCGCGCCGGCGGAC
>DATGVZ010000088.1:0-49811 GCA_035299765.1 Gemmatimonadales bacterium | reverse complement strand
TCGGATGGCTTCTCGAGTTCATGCACGGCCTCCTGGCTGCGTCCACTTTAAGCATTCTCCTGGGAATGGACCTGTCAGCATCTGCCTACGGCGGCGTGTCGCTACATCATACGCGACGGCGGTGCATGCTCTTAGGGCGTTTTTGATGCATCGAGGAGGGCACTACGCTACGCGTTTCTCTTACCGTCTCTCGTACGCGACGAACGCGAGTCGGCGGCTATCGGGCGACCACGACGGAACGTTGATCGTGCCTTGGCCGCCGAGGAACGGCGGGGTGAGGTCGCGGATCGATCGATCGGTCACGTTCATCAGACGGAGCTTGACCTGCTTGCCGAACGGGTGGTCCTGTGCTGGTCTTCGAGGTAGGACAGGAAGACGACCCAGTGACCATCGGGCGACGGGTGCGGAAACCAGTTGGCGTACGCGTCGTGCGTGAGCTGCTCCGGCGCGCTGCCGTCGGCGTGCATGCGCCAGATTTCCATCTTGCCGCTGCAGTATGAGTTGTAGTAGATGAATTGCCCGTCGGGAGAATAGTCCGGCCCGTCGTCGAGGCCCGGACACGTCGTGAGACGGTGTTCCTCCCCGCCATTGACCGCGATCGTGTAGATGTCGAACTCGTCGTCCCGGCGACCTACGAACGCGAGTCTCGTCCCATCCGGCGACCATCCATGCCAGAAGCTCGGCGATTTGGTGGTGATCCGTCGCGGTACGGCAGCTCCATCGATCGGGAGGATGTAGATGCTCGATGAGAGCCAGTCCGACCCGGCTTCATGACTCAGGACCAGCAGTCGACCGTCCGGCGAGATGCCGTGATCGTTGTTCACCTTGTCAGCGGAGCCCGTTCGGATTTGCTCGAGTGCTTTGCCGTCGTGCGCCGCCAACCGATACAGCCGCCCGCCCTCGTTCAAGACAAAGAAACGGCCGTCGCGCGACCAGTTCGGAGCCTCGAAGTGTGCGTTCTCAGCATAGACGGCGGTGATACGTCCGGACGGGACCTCAACCGTCCGAAGTGAGCTGCGGATGGTGGTGTCGGTCTGCGCGAGCAGATTCGGCACCGCCCCGCAGACGAGCAAGAGATCTACGACCGTCAATCGTCTCATGGAGTACTGAATCGAGTAATCACGGCGTGATACGAATGCATGCTGTATCCGTTGACCGCGTTCACTAGATAGACCCCGTGTTCGAGAGGGCTGGGCACGATGGCGAACGCGGCGAACATACCAGGAATCTTTCCCTCCGGCACATCGAGAACGCCCACCGGCGACCATGTGCTCCGGTCGAGCACCAGGAGCGTGGGGACCCATGTGCTGTCGCCGAATCTGAAAATGAGCGCATAGAGCCATGGCCGAGTGGGATCAAACGCTACGGAGCTCCATCCCCGATAGCGCGGCAGCGGAATAACAGAATCGACTTCTAGGTCATGGACGATCGTTCCGTCCGTGGCTCGCACCGCGAGTACATGCACATGATGGGCGGAATCGCCCGCTGCAACCGCAAGCGTATCTCCCTCGAACGAAAACGCTCCGTACAAGCCGCCGAATTGCGGCAGTACGAACGCAGTGTCGAGCGTCTTGCTGTCGAAGACAACGGGCTGGTCCGCAGGCAGCCACAGGAAGCGATCGCCCCGCGGAGAAATCGTGACTCCGCTGGGACCGTCGGCTGAGGCGAAATACCGCTGCGCACACGGCACGCTGTCGCAATTGTAGAAGTAGTTGTGATTATTCCAATTGAAGATCCAGCGCCGGTCGCTCGGTTGACCGCTCGTGTACCAGGTATATGAACAGCACGCGATGCTGTCGAGGAGCTGCGGGGATGACGTAATGGACCAAAGCTTCGGAACCCCGCAGGTTCCGTCGGCCGCCTTCCCCAGGAGCACGAACCGATCCGAGCGATAACTGGGTGAAGGACTCCAGATGCAGTCAGGAGAGTGAAGCGCAGCGGGCAGGCTCACCACCGGCGTGCTGGTGCGAAGGTCCACGAGGGCGGCGCCGACGTCAGAACCGGCAAACACGAGCGGAGCGCCCGCAGGGATCCAGTACGGCTGTCCGGACATGATTGGGCCGAAGTACGCCGCCTGAAATCCATGTAGCGTAACGTTCCCTAACGAGGCGGCGAGCTTTCCAGCCACGACGCGCACCGGAAACGCGCCGGCCCTTCGTGGCAAACGAGCCACCAAGGTGGTCTCGTCTCGTCTGCAAGACGGTACGTCAACGTGTCGCTGCCGAGCAAGACAATTGCTGTGGTATTGGCGAACGCGGGCACGGTCACGCGAAATTCGCCGCCGCTCCAGAGCTCGCGATCCGGCAGTCCAGGTTCGAAGAACGGTGGGGCTGACGCGGGCTCGTGACAACCCAGTGGAATAGCAGCCGTCGCCAGCACCAAGCTGATGCGCCAACTCATGACTCCAACATTACCTAGGAGTCGAGCACGTCGCGCACCCGCTCGGTCAGCTGCCGGATCGTAAAGGGCTTCGGCAGGAACGCGGTGTTGGGCGCAACGATGTCGTTCTGAAAGACGGCCTCCTGAGAATAGCCGGACATGAGCAGAATCTTCGTGGTGGGTCGCTGGGCAACAATGCGCCGCAGGAGCTCGGGGACTCGCACGCCCGACAGCACGCCGTCCGAGAGGAGGAGATGGATCGTGCCCTCGTGTGCAGCGGCTATCGCCATCGCCGCGTTGCCGTCGCCGGCCGACAGCACCTGGTAGCCCAATCGCTGCAGGGCCGTCGCGGCGAGCAAACGAATCGGCTCCTCGTCTTCGACAAGAAGAATCGTTTCCGTGCCTCTGATTTCGGCTGGTGCCTGGACCGGACGGGACACGCGGACCCGAGCCTCGCTCACCGGGAAGTAGCACTTGAACGTGGTACCGACCGCGGGCTCGCTGTAGACGATCACGTGGCCGTGGCTCTGTTTCACGATTCCGTAAACGGTCGACAGACCCAGGCCCGTGCCCTTGCCCTTCTCCTTGGTTGTGAAGAAGGGCTCGAACAGACGGGACAGGGTCTCCTGGTCCATGCCGGTTCCCGTATCGCTGACCGCGAGCATCACGTACGAGCCCGGCGGGACTGGTGACGAACCGTGCGCGTACGGCTCCTCGAGCCGCACGTTGCGGGTCTCGATCGTGAGCGTCCCCCCCTGTGGCATGGCGTCGCGGCTGTTGACCCCGAGGTTCAGCACGACCTGCTCGATCTGGCTCGGGTCGGCCAGTATGGCTGAGAGATCGGGATCGGTGGTCGTCACCAGCCGGATGGGAGGGCCGAGCAGGCGGCGAAGCATCTTCTCCATGTCGGTGACCCGCTCGTCGAGCCGCAGTGGCTTGGGGTCGAATGGTTGCCGGCGACTGAACGCGAGCAACTGGCGCGTCAACGCGGTCGCGCGGTCACTCGCTTTGATGATCTCATTGATGTCGTCGGTATGCGGCGAGGATGCGCCAAGGTCTTCGCGCAGGATGTCGGCGTAGCCGATGATCGCCGTCAACAGGTTGTTGAAGTCGTGGGCCACACCGCCGGCCAGACTGCCCAGCGCATCGAGCTTCTGCGCCTGCCACAGCTGCTGCTCCAGTGACTTGCGATCGCTGATGTCGACCGTGAGGTTTTCGAGGACCTCTTCACCGTCTTCACCTTTTCGCAGCGTGATATTGCACAGCACCCAGATCGGCTTCCCGTCCTTGCGGCGCATGTGCACCTCGTAGTTGCGCAGCACGGACGATTCCCGCAGCGCCACCAGCATCCGATCGCGATCCGCCGGATCCCACCATAGGTTGCGCGCTCTTTGCTCCATGAACTCCGCGGCCGAGTCGTACCCGAAGATTCTGGCCAGCGCCTCGTTGCACAGCAGCACGCGCCCATCAGACACGCGGGTAGTGGATACACCGGACACCGACTGTTCGAAGATGTCGCGATAGCGCCGCTCGGCGCGTTGGTGCTCCGCGTTCGCCCGCTCGATTTCGTTGGCGATGCGGCGCGACAGGCGTGACACGAGCAACGTCACGAGCGCGGCACCGAGCACGGCGAACCAGGCGGCAATTAGTACGCGATCGGAGCCGAACAGCCCGCCGAACCGCGCGTCCAACAGTCCGATCAGGATGACGAGTCCCGCGGTCGCGGGAAGGAATGCGCGCAGCATCCGGGCGCGTGGCGCGTCGCCAAGCAACGGTTCGAGCGGCCAGACTTCCGGTCCTGTCGCCGCGATGGTCGCGAGTCCGAGGATCAACAGACTCAGGCCGGTCGGGAGCGCGACAGGAATCGTACTGCTGCCATACAAGAGCGGCGTGCCGTAGGCGTACCCGAGGGCGACCGTCGCACCGACGATTGCGGAGACCGTCGCCAGGGCGCCGGCGTAATGCGACCGGCTTCCCGGCGCGCCAATGGCAATGGCCAGCGGCACGAGTGCCGCAGCCGTGATCGGCGACATGACGCCCAGCGGCACGGCCGCGAACTGTCCTGTGGTCCCTCGAATCAGCGCATCGAGAAAAGTGGGGAGCCCAATGTTGACGAGTGCCATCGTGGCGACGACCCACGCCGTCACCGTTCCCGCGTGGCGGAGCACCGTCCCGCGTGTCCCGATGATACGGGCGACGAGAGCAAAGCTGATGAAGAGGAATGCGAGCGCCGTGGTCGGCGCCATCGGGATGAACCGTGCAGAGGGTGTGACGAAGGGCGACCAACCCGCCGTCCAGCCGATGAGGACGACGATGCCGTGCAGGGCGACGATGGCCGCGGCGAGCACCGCGGCACGGTCCCGGACGTGAAGTGCGGGCATCGCGCTCATAGAGCACGATTAAAGAGTTCTATCTGCTACGCAAGGTCATTTATCACGACTTAGGGCGTTTTTGCGGCACGGAGGGGCGCTTTTGCGGCATTCCTCTATGTACTGACCCGATTTCGACCTGCTTCCTTGGCCCGATAGAGCGCCTTATCGGCCGCCTGGACAACCTGGTCGGGACTGGCGTGGCGGTGGTTCCGCTCGGCGACGCCGATGCTGACCGTAATGGTGATCGAGGGCCGGGTCTTGCGTCCCTTGTCGGCTTTGGCTTTGCGGGGGCGGAAGCGCCGCCGCATGGTGAAGCGGCTGGTCTCCACGGCCTCGCGCAGCTCCTCGAGGTGGGGCAGGCACTCTTCGGCGCCTTTGCCGGGGAACACAAGGGCGAACTCTTCACCGCCGTAGCGATACGCGGTGCCGCCGCCCGGGGGATGGGCGAGCCGTGCGGCGACCAGCCTCAGCACGTGGTCGCCGGCATCGTGACCGTAGGTGTCGTTGAATCGCTTGAAGTGATCGACATCCACCATCGCGACACTGAACTGGCCACTCAGGCGCGGCAAGGCTTCGTTGAGCGCCCGGCGCCCGGGCAGCTCCGTCAACCCATCGCGATACGCCATCAAATACGAGGCCTCGACAACCGCGACGACGAGAATCAGGCCTCCGGTAGCCAGCCAGATTTCCTGGCCGGGGCCAGCGGCGGGCCGCGAGAGTGCGGCAAACACGGCCACCAATCCGTAGACATATCCGCGTACCGGCGCCTGCGGTTCGCGGAACCACGCCATTACGAGTAACGCCTCGATCGCGACGAACGCGATGATTGCCGGCTGTTGGACGGGCGTCCACGCCGTGAGTTTGGCGGGAAGCACGTGCGCCGTGAGGTACTTGAGGGATTGCGAAGGGAAGGCTTGTGCCAGAAAGACGACGATGATCACTTGAACCACCAGCAGAACCCAGCGTAGTAGGCCCGCGGGTGTTACGGTCCCGCGCTCCGGCAATAGAGCGACGAGGGCGATATTGATCGGCAGCAGAAACATAGTGGCGTGCAGCAACACGCGGTCGCGGGGCGCGGTGCCGCCACTCAGCAGCACATATTCAGTCAACGCGAGCAACGCGATCGAGAACACGAGACGCGAGCGGTTGAAGCGCCAACCGAGGAGCAGGGCCGCGGCAAGAACGGTAAAGGGGAAGACGTTGGCGAGGCCGGAAACGGTGCCGCGCAGCGCCGGAAGATCGAGAAGCAGCGCCGCACCGATGAGAATCGGGACTTCGGGAACGAGCAGAGAGAAGACGCGTTTCATCGGGCCAGTAACGGTACGACTCTCAGCGGGAAGGTCAACTACGGACAGCGCCGGGTTGACCGAGATTACGCGGGGTGGCGATATTCTCCGCCCCAGGGCGGTATCGTCTAGGGGACTAGGACGGAGCCCTCTCAAGGCTCAAACACGGGTTCGAATCCCGTTACCGCTATGTCGAGCCCCGCCTCCATCGTCTAACGGCTAGGACACCACTCTTTCAAGGTGGGAACAGGGGTTCGATTCCCCTTGGAGGCACTTCAGGCGACGGGGTACTCTCCCTGCACGACGCAGTTGCCACCGGACTTCTTCGCGGAATAGAGCGCCACGTCGGCCGTGGCCATCAACTGAGTCGCCGAGCCTTGCACGACTTCACGGGGCAGCTCGACCAACCCGCCGCTCACCGTGACCATCGTCGATCCGTCTTCCACCAGGTTCCGGCGCATGCGCGCGGAGACGATCAGCCCCGCGACGGCGTCGGTATCCGGCAGAATGATCGCGAATTCGTCGCCGCCGATGCGCGCCGCGATGTCGGTGCCGCGCAGGCCCTTCTGGATCGCCGCCGACACGCGGCTCAACGCGCGGTCGCCCGCCTGATGACCCCAGCGGTCGTTGAGCGGCTTGAGCCGGTCGACGTCCACGAGCAGCAGGGACAGTGCCACGCCGTAGCGCCGGCACCGGGCGATTTCGCGTTTGAGCGCGGCGTCGAAGTGATAGCGGTTGTACAGCCCGGTCAACGGATCCGTGATGGACCGGTGCTCGAGCTGCTCGAGCGCCTCGTGCTCCACGATCGTGGGTGCGACGAGGTCGCCGCTGATATTCAGCATGTAATCGACGGCCGCAACGACCGCGCCGACATTCCGCCCCAGCCGCGTGCCGAGCTCCCGGCGATGTGCTTCGATCGCCTGAGCGCGGTCCGCCGCCTCCCGCTCGCTGAAACGTGCGTGCGGGAAGACGCGCTGTAAGGTCTGGGACTGTCGCTCTTCCTTGCGCATCTCGTTACCAGCCAATCGCAAAGTTCAGGTTCAGGTTCAGGCTCACGGAGCCTCCAACACTGCATCGAGCCGATCGATTTCCGCGCGCGCCGACAGCCGTTGGAACGTCGCGCGTGCCCGCTGGGCCGCCGCTTTGCCTGCCGCTACATCACCACCGCGAATGAGGAGGTGCGCCAAGTCGCGCTCCGCGCTCGCCAGGAGCAGTGGGCGGCCATGCTGTGTGGCGCGATCGATCACGTCACGAAGCATGGTTTCAGCGTCATTCGTCTGATCCGTCAACGCGAGCGCGCCGGCGAGAATGCGGAGGTCTTCCGCTTCGCGCACGGGGTCTTTGAGCTCGCGATGCACCGCGAGCGCGCGCTCGACTTCTTGCTTCGCCAGCTCGCTCTCGCCGCGCGCGACGCGGACTTCCGCCAGCCCCGCAACCGCCTGGGCCGTCAGCTGCCGGTCGCCGAGCCGCTCGGCTTCCTGAATCGCCTGGTTGGCGATCTCGAGCGCCCGATCCAGCTGTCCCTGCGCCCGGCACACGATGCCAAGATTGTGCCGTGCTTCCGCGACGCCGCGGTGGAAGTGCGCCTGCTCGTAGGCGGCGATCGCGCGGGTGTAGGCGATGACGGCCCGGCGATAGTCGCCCTGCATGTTCGCGATGATGCCGAGGTTGTTGGCGCAGCGCCCGACGGTGGCCATGTCGCTGTCGTCCGTGGCCTCCTCCTGCGCGCGCGAGAAGAAGTAGGTCGCCTCGTCGATGCCGCCGCGCTCCAGCGCAATGGCGCCGCAGACGTTCAAGGCACGGACTTCCATCATCCGGTCCTTGAGCGCGCGCGCCCGCAGCTGCGCGACCATCGCCCACTGCTGGCCCACCTCGAGACGGCCGAGGCGGCTGTGCGCGATGCCGTAGAGCAGGGTGAGCATGGCGGACTCTTCGAGCTCGTCGCGGGAACGCTGCTCGAGGTACGTCAGCAGCTCGGCATAGCGGCCGGCGTCGGCGTACTGCTGGGCGACGTGCACCGGCGCGAGGTTACCGCGCAGTCCGGCGGCCACCGACTCCTCCCACCCTTGCTCGGCCAACTTGCGGATGTCGCTCTCGGCGCCGATGCGGCTGAAGATCGCTTTGGCTGCCTGCGCCGCGCCGATGGCTTCCTGCAACCGTCCCGCTTTGCGGAGCAGCAGTGCCAGGTCGCGAGTGGCGTCGGCCTGTAGCTGGGCGCGCCCATGCAGCTCCGCGCGTCCCATAACTTCGCGGAGCGACTTCTCGGCACGGGCCACCTGACCTTCGGCAGCCAGAACGAGCGCGATGACGCGGAGATCCTCCGCCTCGCCGACGGGGTCGGGCAGACGGCTGCGGATCTCGCGAACGCGGTCCAGCTCACGGCGCGCCAACTCGGGCTCGCTGCGCACCACGCGGATTTCCGCGCGGCCGCGCAACGTCACCGCGAACAGCGCCTCGTCGCCCGCCGCTTCGGCGGTTGCGACCGCCTGATCGGCGACGGCGAGCGCTTTGTCGAGCGCGCCCTGCTCGCGATAGGCGTTTGCCAGGTTGTTGTGGCACTCGGCGACACCGATGTGCTGACCGGCGCGATGGAACGCGGCGGCGGCGATCTCCCACGAGGAAATCGCTTCGGCATGGCGGCCGCGCAAATGACTGATGATGCCGAGGTTATTGGAGGCGCGGCCGGTCGTCGCATGATCGCCGTCACGGCTCGCGGCCATCAGGGCTTGCGTGCAGAAATCGGCGGCTTCCGTGAGACGGCCGTTGACGAGGGCGTAGGCGCCCCGTGCGTTCAGCGCATGGCGCTCGACCGCGGACTCGCCGCGCCGGCGCGCCTGCGCCAGCGCGAGATCGAGCCACTGCAGCGCCTGCTCGTGCCGGCCCAGCCGTGCCTGTGCGATCCCGTAGAGCAGCGCCAGCGTCGGCGAATCGCCGAGCTCGGCGTGCTCGCGGCCCCCGAGGAACTCGACTACGGCCGCGTGCTGACCGGCAGCGGCGAGCTCTCGGGCTTTATCGATGACAGGAGCAATGGCTTCTAACGTACGCGTCCCCTTGCCGTCGGATCGTTGTTTGCGCGAATCGTCGTGAAGCATCTGAAGACTCTGTTGCCTACCAGGACACAGTCCAATCGAGCAACGTTACGTCTAATGCGATCGCGTAATCGGAAAAATGCGGCAACGCGCTCGTGAACGAGTGCTCGGTGAGCGACTGCGATACGGGGACTCGCCACCAGGGGTCGGTGCTCGCTTCGCGGTAGGCGAGCCCCATCAGCTGGTGCTCGATATTCGTATCGAGGCTGTCGACGACGCCGTCGCCGTTCAGATCGCCCCCGGCGCCGCCGTACCAGATCTGCAGCTGCGCGCGCTCGCCGAACTGCAAGCCGGTCGGCTCGAGCGACAGGCCGATTTTCGTGGTGTCGATGTTGACGGTGATGTATACGGAGTCGCCGACCGCAAGCGCGCCCAGTCCGGGAACGGTTGTCGGATCGGTGACGGTCAGCTGCATGAACGGATGCGTCAGCGTGTCGATGGCGCTGGCATAGTTGATCTGCACGCTGCGGGATTCACCACGGACAGCCCAGAACGACACCGAATACGTATTGAGGCTGAGGGGAGGTGTCCGGAATCCTGGGCGTCCGTGCTGATTCGACTGGGCCCCGGAGATCGCGGTGAACTGCGGCGCGACGTTCCGCGCCCACCGGACGAACTGCGGCAGGTGGGGCGATTGCTGCAGCGCTGTGGGCTGGTCCGTGCAGCGCACGACGGCGAGCGTCAGCGCAAGCACGGCAAGGGAACGACGAACGAACATGTTTTCTCCGCGGGCTCCGAGTGGGCGACTTGACGGCAGCGAATACAGGCGGCAGTTTTGGACCTAATCAGGCCATTCTGCTCCTGTTTACGACACCGAAAGTAGGCATTCTTTGGCACCTGTCAAGACCGAAAGTGGACCGAAGCTAGTCCCTCTAGGGGACCGGCTGGCGGTTCTCCTCGACGTGTTCAGCCCTTGGGAAGGCATCTCCTTGAGCTATCGACAGTTCGCCGCGGCGCTGGGCGGCTCCGTAACTGAAGCTGCCATAAAGAAATGGCCGCATCGGAAGAAATTCCCGGCAGACGTGGCGCGCTTGATCGTGACGAAGGCGAAAGAGCTTGGGATCCCAGACGTTAGCCTCGAGTGGGTCCTGTGGGGGGAAGGAGCAGGTCCCCAAAAGGGAACCAAAAAGGTCCCAGTTGCGGAACTACAGCAACATCGCGAGCTGGCGAACAGCATTGCTGAGGCGCTGCGCTTCGACCTGGCCCATAACGAATTCGGCCAATGGTCGTCCGTCGAGGTTCAGCGAACGGTCATCTGGTCGCTCAAGGATTTGGCGCGGCGGCTCTGGGTGCTGCGGTTTCCGATGAGTGAGACGTTCAAGCTGACGGATGAATGGGGTACGAAGATCGGTTTGCCGAGTCGTTCTCTTGCTTCGACGGCGAGCCCTGATGAGTTTTCCGGGCCCGCGCCAAGCGGTGGCGGGGCGCCGGGCCGATAGCTCAACTGGCAGAGCAACTGACTCTTAATCAGTAGGTTCTCGGTTCGATTCCGAGTCGGCCCATCCTGCGGAATGATCAATGTCCATTGATCAATGTCCATTGATCATTGATTATTGATCATTGTTCACAACCTGGTCTCTCTAATGCCCGTACGCGCGCTCCTCGCCTTCCCGCTGATCCCCGTCCTCGCGGCGGCCCAGCAGCGTCCCATGCCTCCGCTCCCACCGCCGCTGCATGTGCAGGTCGACACGGCGCACCGTCGCGTCCTGATCACGGGCGGTCCCTACCGCGTGCCCGTGAGCCAGGAAATGGCTGGGATGATGATGGACATGGCCGCCACCCCGGTGCAGAAGTTCGTGTTTCCGGTGGACGGCTGGCTCCAGGGCTTCCGCGTCGACCTGTTCGATGATCACGGCCATGAGCTGCCGCATCGCCTGGTGCATCACCTGATCATGGTGAACTTCTCGCGCCGCCAGTTCATCTACCCGGCGCTCGAGCGGCTGCTGGGCATTGCGGAGGAGAGCGACACCGGCGATGTACGCATCCCGCGCACCATTGGTGTGCCCATGCGGTCCGGTCAGGACTTGGGGGTGTACGCGACCTGGCACAACGACTCGGGGCCCGAGATCCCCGCCGCCTATTGGCGGATAGTTCTGTACATGGCAAACCCGAGCCTCAGGCCCCGGCCGATCAACGTCCTCCCCGCCTATATGGATGTGAACATCCAGACGAACCCTGAGGAGAACCGCTTCAACGTCCCCCCGGGCCACTTCGAGATCGGCTACGAGTTCACCCCCCCGCTTTCCGGGCATCTCCTGGTGGTAACCGGCCACCTGCACGACTACGGCGTGCTGGTGAAGCTCGTCGATGCCGCGAGCGGTAAGACGCTCGTGCAGGTCAACGCGAAGCGCGACTCCCTCGGCCATGTGCTCTCGATACCGCGCAAGGCGCTCGCGATCCGCGGTGAGGGCCTACAGCTCAAGGCCGGGCATCGCTACCGGGTGGTGGGGGTGTTTGAGAATCCCACTCGCGACACGTCGTACGGCGCTATGGCGCACATGGTCGGCCTGTTCGCCCCGGACCATTACCGGGAGTGGCCCGCGCTCGACCCCGCCGATCCGTACTATCATCGGGACTTGGTCGCTATGCTGGCGAACGGGGCATCGGACTCGGTGATCGTCGGGGGCGGGGTGCCGGCGCCGGAGCGGCGGCGCTAACCCTCCTGCGGAATGATGAATGATCAATGTTCAATGATCATTGATCATTGATCGTTGATCATTCGCGGCCTAGCGACGCGTCAGGCTCAGCCCCACTTGTAGGAAGCTCACCCGCGCGCTACTCGCCGCCTGTCCCCCATTGTACTTCACGTCGCCGCCGATTACACCCACCGAATAATGGAAGAATGGTCCTACGAGCCAGTCTCGGCTGAACGGGTATTGATAGCCCACGCCCATCTGCGGCCCGATTCCCGATGAGGTGATGACGACGGTGCCGTCGCTGGCGCGGTGCATGACGTACGCGACGCCGCCCTTGAGGTAGAAGCGGCGACGGATGTTCGGATACCAGTAGGCGGCGGCGCCGACCGACATCAATGTCTGTCTGACTGTACCGTCGCGCTCGCGCCACGCGGCGAGCTCTCCCGCGATCCGCAGCACGCGACTCGTGCTCCCACCGATTGCGGCAAAGGCCGAAATCCCCGCCGGACGATTCGCGGCGCAGATGGCGCAGGACACGCGAGCCCAGCCGGGCGCCACGCCGAAACCGTACCACAACCTGGAGCCGTCGCGCGACGTCGCATCGCCGCGCTGGGCTATCGCGCCGCTCGTGCTGCCAAGCGCGACCGTGAATGCGAGCACCGCAATGCGCAGCATATCGCACTATAACTCAATCACACTGGCCCATTTGGGGGTGACCGCGGTCACGGCTGAGGTCGCAGGAGTGGGGCGAACGTGACAGCGAGGGGAAGCTCGATGAAACACGCACTTTGGTTACTGCTGCTGACCGTGTTCGTCGCCGGATGCGAAACGATTCCGGTGGCGCCCGACTACGGTCCCGCCACCGGCAATGCCGTGTCGTTCGGCATCTGGGCGCCCGGGGCGCGCGATGACTGCACCGCGGCGCAGCATGACGCCTACTCCGTCGTCGGCCCCGATCACAAGCGCTACCCGACGTGGCATCCGCCGATCGATCCGGTCACCGGCTGTTCCTTCGGCCACGATCACGGCCGCGATCCGCGTGGCTCGGCGCTATACCGGGAAGTCGGACCGATTCCCTTCGGGTACGCGAACGAACAACTCGATGTCTACGATCCGCTGACCACACGTCACGAGGACCACTTCGGGCACAAGATCGAGTGGGAGAACAACGTCCCGATGCATTTCGGCAGCAACGCCGCGGACGCGATGTTCGACGTGCACTGTGACGTGCTGACCAAGCTGCATCAGGGCACGCATTCCAAAGACGCGTTCACCAACAACCTGCACGAGCTGGTCTATCACATCCGCTGCACCGACGGGACCGAGATGCACATCACGATGCTCGCCGCGATCGGGACGCCGGGGCAGTTCACGCGCAGCTGCGACGGCGCCGCAATCGCTGTGGGTCCAGCGACGCCGGCGAATTCACCAGACGGCGGTGGACAGCGGATCATTGCGGATCGCACCTGCGTGGTCCGGGACATCCTCGTGCCGGCGGGGCAGGTGTCGGACTTCGGCACACTGCACGAAAGCTGGCAGACGTCGAACTCGATCCGCCGCGATGACGGCCATACGCTGGCGTTCTTCAATCCCTATTTCCAGGTGTCGTTGCCGAGCCGGTTCTACGACCCGGCGTTGCCGGGAATCGTCGGCCGGCCGATCGATGTTTGCTATGAAGTGACGCCGGCGGGAAACCGAGCCAGCGGAGGTGCATGCGCTACCTCGACCAGCAACGGCACGATCCTCGGGATCACATTCGACGATCCGCGCTCTATCTTTGACGGAGCGGACCGGGTGGTGGACATCAACTCCAACTTCGTGGACAACGCGAGCGGCCCTGAGGTGTGGTTTACAGACCCGTTCGGAAAGCACGGGCAAGCGCAGCCGTTCCCTGGATCCATTCGGCAGTTCATCGCCCGGATTAACAACGACCGTGGTGGGCTCGAGCTGAATGGTCCGTCACTGGACGGGGATTTCGGCGGGCCGAGGATCCACGCCCCCAACTAGGTTTCTACTTCCTTCGCGACACAGTCCCGATCGCGTTGATCAAATCGCTCAAGTCGTAAGGCTTTGTCACGGACGGCTGCCCGCAGTTCTCCAGGAACGACCGCGTTTCCCCCCGCGCCTGATCCCCCGTTACGAAGACGAACCGCTTGGCCACGAGTGGGCGGCCGTTCACCAGCTGCTCGTACATCGCGCGACCGCCGAGGCGCGGCATCTGGAGATCGGTGACGATGGCGTCGAACATATTGTCGCGGTCGCCGAGGCGCTCCATCGCTTCGAGTCCGTTTTCGACGGCGACCACCTGGTGGCCTTCCCGCTCGAGCAGCAACACCATCGCCTGGCGGTTCACCGCGTCGTCGTCGACGACGAGAATCCGCATGCGCGGCAGGGTTTCCGCGGGCGTCGCGAGCGGCGTTTGGGCGCCCAGCAGACTGCGGGGCAGGGTGACGACCACTTCGGCGCCGGTGCTGCCGCCGCGGGGTCGCAGCCGCAGGCTTCCGCCCGCCGACTGCGCCAGCGCCCGGGCCAGTGCGAACTCGACTTCACCGCCGCCGCCTGACTGGGTAAACCGGAACGGCGACACCAGCCGCTGCTCGGCTTCCACCGCCAGCGGGGTGCCGGAATCCCAAAGGGAAACCACCACGGACGGACCGGTCGCGATCGCTTCCAGCCGCAGCTCGCGCGGCGGCTGAGCCGCGCGCAACCGGCGCAGTGAGAAGTCGAGCAGCTTCGTCAACATCTCTGTGAGCTGGGCCATCGGACACGCGACCATCGGCAGGTCACCAGGGACTGCGCGGATCATCTTGACGCCGAGCTCGCGGAAGGTCGACTCGCGCTCGGCGAGAACGCCGTTGATGACCACGGCCGCGTCGCACGGCTCCGCAGCGCCCGCAGGATGTGCGGCGAGCTCCAGGAAGTGACTCGTGATTTCGGCGGCGCGGCGCACCTCGCCGTGCAACAGGACCAGTGCGCGGGCCCGCTCCGGGTCGAGCGGGCTGCCGTGGAGCAGATCGGCCAGCGCCCCGATGGCCGCCAGCCGGTTGTTCAGCGCGTTGAGTACGTTGGCCGCCCCGTCATCGAGGACGACCGGTTTGACCTCAGATGGGGTGGTGCGAGACTTGGGCGGAGGGGCCGCGCGCGCTGGAGGAGGCGAGGGGGCGTGCTGCCTCTGTCTTCCGAGCAGGTACCCGATCAGCGCCCCGACAGCCGCGCCGAAGCCGAACGCAACCCATAGACCCATGAGGGAAAACTATGCGCGGCGCGGGTTTGCGCGAGCAGCGCCGTATCACGGTGGGTTGGCGACGCCCATCACGGTAGTGCTTGATCATCGGGGGGAGCCTCCCTACGTTTCTTCGCCCGCCCTGGTGGTGGAACTGGTAGACACGCTGTCTTGAGGGGGCAGTGCCGCGAGGCGTCTCGGTTCGAATCCGAGCCAGGGCATCAGTTCTCCGTACTCCAGTTCACTCCGCGGAAGATCGTGTCAGCCAAATCGTCTCGCGGCGCGTTCTCGCGCCTTGCGAGCCTCTTCTTCCCGGTTGCGCGGTGCGGCCTTGGTCGTGATCGAATCGACCAACCGTCTGGCTACCGCTGAAACGTCGTCCACCGCAGCGTTGAAGGCCGCCTCGTTGACGTGCGACGGATGCGTCATGCCGCTCAGCTTTCGCACGAACTGCACCGCCGACGCGCGAATCTCCTCGTCCGTCGCCGGCGGCGCGAAGTTCGCCAGCGTCCTGATATTTCTGCACATCGCTCTCTCCCAGTGTGAAACAGATGAAGAGATCAAATATACCCGGCGTCAACGCATGTCCCGACCAACCCACCCTAAAGGGTGGGCGCGGCCGACGCTGTCCTTAAGGACAGTGCATGCCGAGCACAGGCTTTAGCCTGTGAACTCTGCTGTGACCTAACTGGGTCTACCACAACAAGATTTGCGCTTGTCGATTTCCCGGAGCGTCGTTCGTCGTGCGAATGAAGAGGGGAATCGCAGCCATCCATACCTCAACTGCGAAAGTGAGACCGCCATGAAGTTCATCGTGATGGTCAAGGCGAATAAGGACTCGGAAGCGGGCGTGATGCCCGACGAGCGCATGCTCACGGAAATGGGGAAGTTCAACGACGAGCTGGTGAAGGCGGGGGTGATGCTCGCGGGCGAGGGCCTGCAGCCGTCGTCCAAGGGCACGCGCATCAGCTATTCGGGGAGCAAGCGGACGGTGCGCGACGGGCCGTTCACGGAAACGAAGGAGCTCGTCGCGGGCTTCTGGATCTGGCAGGTGAAGTCGCGGCAGGAAGCGCTGGAATGGGCCAAGCGCATTCCCTTTACGCAGGGCGAGGAAGTGGAAATCCGCCAGGTCTTCGAGGCTGAAGACTTCGGTGAGGCATTCACGCCGGAGCTTCGCAAGCAGGAAGAGCGGCAGCGTGCCGCGATCGAACGCAACAAGAACCGCTAAATCGGAGACGACTCAGCATGCGATTCATGACGATCGTGAAGTCGAAAGAAACGTCCACGCCGCCGCCGCAGTCGCTGTTCGACGCCATTGACAAGCTCGGCCAGGAGGCGACGAAGAAGGGCGTGATGGTTGGGTTTGGAGGACTCATGCCGACGGCGCTGGGAGCACGGGCACGACTTGCTGGTGGGAAGATCTCAGTGACCGACGGTCCCTTCAGCGAGGCAAAAGAAGTGATTGGTGGCTTCGCCATCTACGAGGTGCCAAGCAAGGCAGAGGCGCTCGAGTGGACGCGGCGGTTCCTGCAGCTGCATATCGAGCACTGGAAGGGGTGGGAGGGAGAAGTAGAACTGCGCCAAATGTTCGATGGCATTCCAGAAGGCTGCTGAAGCCATCGATGCAGTCTGGCGGATCGAATCCGCCAGACTCATCGCCGGCCTGGCGCGGCTCGTCGGCGACGTCGGCATTGCGGAAGATCTCGCGCAGGACGCCCTCGTCATCGCGCTGGAGCAATGGCCGAAGACGGGCGTGCCGGACAATCCGGGCGCGTGGCTCATGGCCACCGCGAAACATCGCGCCATCGACCTGCTGCGCCGCCGCAAGATGCAGGACCAGAAGCACGAGCACGTGGCCCGCGAGCTCGACGCGAAGCAAGTCAGTCCGGAGGCCGATCTCGCGGCCGCGATCGATGACGACGTGGGTGATGATCTGCTGAGCCTCATCTTCACGGCGTGTCACCCGGTACTTTCCACCGACGCGCGCGTGGCCCTGACGCTGCGCCTCCTGGGCGGACTGACGACGGAAGAAATCGCGCGCGCCTTTCTGATGCCGAAGGCGACGATTCAGCAACGGATCGTGCGGGCAAAGCGGACGCTCGCCGCGGCGCGCGTACCCTTCGAAGTCCCGCGTGGATCGGAGCTCGCTGTCCGGCTCGGCTCAGTCCTCGAGGTCATCTACCTCGTCTTCAATGAAGGCTACTCGGCTACCGCGGGTGAGGACTGGGTGCGGCCGGCTCTCTGCGAGGACGCCCTGCGGTTGGGTCGCATCCTCGCCGAGCTCGCGCCGATGGAGCCTGAGGTGCACGGCCTCGTCGCGCTGATGGAGATTCAGGCGTCGCGGATTCGGGCGCGCGTTGGGCCGCAGGGTGAGCCGATCCTGTTGTTACAGCAGGACCGCGGCCGCTGGGATCACCTCTTGATTGGTCGTGGCCTTGCGGCACTGGAGCGTGTGGAAGCGCTGGGCGGCGCATATGGGATCTACGCGCTTCAGGCAGCTATCGCCGCCTGTCATGCGCGCGCGCGCGCGCCCGACGAAACCGACTGGACGCGCATCGTCGCCTTGTATGACGCGCTCGGGCAATTGCTGCCGTCCCCGGTGGTGGAGCTCAATCGCGCGGTGGCGCTGGGGATGGCGTTCGGTCCGGCCGCCGGCCTCGAGGTAATCGATACGCTGCGAGCCGATCCCGCGCTCGAGGGTTATCATCTGCTGCCGAGCGTGCGCGGGGATCTCCTTGCGAAGCTCGGCCGTTTCGAGGAAGCGCGCGCGGAGCTCCAGCGCGCCGCAGCCCTTACCCAAAACGTCCGTGAGCGCGACCTGCTGCTCAAGCGATTGGAGGCCTTGTGAAAAAGGAGTGGGCGCCGCAGCTGCTCAGCGTGTTGAGGATGGTCATCGCGTTTCTGTTCGTCCAGGTCGGCTCAGCCAAATGGTTTGCGTTTCCGGCGCCGATCCTGCCCGGCGGCGGGACGGCGCCGGTCGGCTCGTTGATTTGGTTCGCCGGCATCATCGAGGTGATCGGGGGAACGTTCTTCTTTTTTGGGCTGTTCACGCGGCCGGTGGCGTTCATTCTCTCGGGCGAGATGGCTATCGCCTATTTCATCGGGCATGCAGGACACGGCTTCTGGCCCGTCCTCAATCAGGGCGCACCCGCCGTGTTCTACTGTTTCACTTTCCTCTATTACTCGGCGGCCGGCGGCGGAGCGTGGAGCCTCGATGCATACCTGGCGCGACAGAAGAACGTGCTTCCGGTCAGCTAGATGACGGTCGTCGCGGCACCGGCACAGCCTCGCTATGATCGGTCGATCGTCGAAGGCCCACTGCAGCAAGCCGTTTGGAAAATCGCTTGGCCGACGATGCTCACGAATGCCATTGGCGGGCTTCAGGGCATCGTCGATCACGTGCTCGTCGGCAATCTCGTGGGCTACAAGGCGAACGCCGCGATCGGCGTGAGCTGGCAGATCTTTCTCGTTGTCATCGTCTTCGTTTCATCGACCTTCACGGGCATGAGTGTACTGGTGGCCCGGTTCGCCGGCGCCGGAGATGCCGAGAAGGTCGACCGTGTCGTCTACCAGGCGTTTCTCACCGCGATCGGGATCTCGCTCGGCATCATGGCGCCGCTCGGGTATTTCGCGACGCCGTGGTTGCTCGATCTCGTGAACGCCGCTCCGGCCGTGAAAGCCGAAGCGATGCCTTACCTACGCATCATGTTCGGATTCTCGAGCGGCATGTTGATCTTTTTCATGCTGGGCGGAGCGCTCCGCTCGGCGGGAGACGCGCGCACGCCGATGCGGCTGGGCATCGTGATGACCGTCGTGAACCTTGTGCTGAACGTGATGCTGATTCGCGGCCTCGGCCCGATTCCGGCGTTCGGCACGCGCGGCTCGGCGATGGGGACGTGCATCACCTCGGGACTGATCGCCGTCTACGCGCTCTGGAAGTTGTGGACGGGAGGATGGGTCGTGGCGTTCCCGAAAGGACGAGGACTTGGCCCCGATTGGACGATCATCAAAGAGCTGTTCCGGTTCGGACTGCCCACCGGCATTCAGGGCATCGCGATGAACATCGGCGGCGTCTTGATGCTGTCATTCATCGGCTCGTTGGCACAGAGCGCGGCCGCGCAGGGCGCATTCGCCGTTTCGTACACGGAGCTGTTTTCGCTCATCACGTGGACGTCAGTCGGTTTGATGGGATCCGCGGCCGCGGTCGCGGGCCAAAACCTGGGCGCCGGCCATCCGGATCGCTCGGCGCAAGCGGTCCATGTCGCGGCGCGCTACGGATTGTCGGTGGCGGCGTTCGTGGGACTGTTCTTCTTATTCTTGCCACGGCAGTTGCTTGCGGTGTTCGGGATGCACGACCCGGTCGTCGTGAGTATCGGGGTCCAACTTCTGCGGGTCCTCAGCGTTTCCGGGCTGTTCGTCACCGTCGCGCTCGCCTACACGGGGGGGATGCAAGGGACGGGAGATACGAAGAGTCCGCTGTACATCTCGATGATCTCGCAGATCCTGGTGCCGCTCGGCATCTGTTTCGTGATTCAGCAAACGGGGAAGCTCGACACGATCGACATCTGGCTCGCGATTCTCGCCGGGCATGTGACGCGGTGCGTGTTGAGCGTGCTGCGCTTCCGCCAGGGAAAGTGGCGGTCGATTACCGTGAGTATTGCAAGCGGCTAATCTGCGATTGCAAATGCGCAGCGCGGGTTGTCGCCTTCACCGCGCTCGCAGCACTCGGTCACGGCTGCACCGGTGATCTCTTCCACCAGCGCTTTCGCCAACTCACAGACTTCCGGCGTTTCCGCTGACACCGCGGCGAGGGGGCACCCATATCCGCGCAGCCGCCACCCTTCGCTGGTGCGTTGAATGTCGACGTCGGCGCCCAGGCCGCGAAGCGCTGCAGCGGCGGCTTGGACGCGGTGCTTCACGTCGCCGGCGCGTGGTGCGCTCGCCGCGAGGCGACTCCCGATGGCGCGAAGTAGCTCAACTGTCCGCTCGCGTCCATCCCGGCGCATACTTTCCTCCACGAGCGCTTGCAGAACCTGCGCGTAGGCCTTGGGGAACAACTCCTCCCCTTCGCGACTGAGGCCGTAGAGACGGGCCGGTTTGCCACCGGTGTCACGCATCGTCCCGACGTCCTCGACGAACCCGTCGCGTCGCAGCGCCGAGATGTGCAGACGCACGGCGTTGTCGGTGAGTCCCACCGCCTCGGCGAGGCCGGTGATCGTCTGACGGGAACGGCGGAGCAGGCGGAGCAACTTGCCTTGCGTCTCGCCGGTCAGCGTCGCGAGCGACTTCGACATGCCCCAAAATAGCGCTGAATAACTTGATTGTCCAGTAATCACAGTAATTACTTGACAAAGCATGATTCCCTAAGCAGCTTCGTCAGTACCGAAGTCTCCAACCCCTTTTCCGGAGGTAGCGATGTCACGAGCTCGACTTCATCGCATGTCCCTCATCGCCGTTCCGCTAGTGTTCGCCGCAGCGTTGCACGCGCAGGCAGTCCCACCAGCTCCGGCGGCTGCTCCCGATCTCTCCGACCCCGAAGTTGCCCATGTCGCCGTCACCGCCAACAACGTCGATATCGACGCCGCGAAATTCGCGGAGACGCGCACGCACAACGCGGGTGTGAGGCAGTTCGCGGCCACAATGATCACCGATCACTCAGCGGTGAACCAACAGGCCGCCGCGCTGGCCCAGAAGCTCGGTGTCACGCCCAAGGACAATGCCGTCAGCCAGTCCTTGCAGAGTGGGGCGGCCGATGCACGCAAGAAGCTCGAGCCGCTGCATAGCGCCGCTTTCGATCGCGCCTACATCGATCGCGAGATCGCGTACCATCAGGCCGTCCTTGATGCGATCGACAAGGTGTTGATTCCGACGACCGAGAACGCGGAGCTCAAGGCGCTGCTTCAGAATGTGCGCCCCGCCGTGGCCACGCACCTCGAGCACGCGAAAGCTCTTCGCGCGAGACTGAAGTGATCGGCCGTTTCGCCATCGTTCTGCCCCTCGCAGCGTTCGCTGCGGGTGGTGGCGGAGGCGGGAGAGCTCGGCCGTCGCGCGCACACGCGATCGAAATCCATGGAATGGCATTTCACCCGGCATCGCTGAACGTGAGCGTGGGCGACACGGTCGTCTGGATCAACCGCGATATCGTGCCGCACACGGCCACGGGGCGCGGCCGTCGCCAATGGGACAGCGGTCAACTGCAACAGGGTGATTCCGGCCGGTACGTCCCCCGTAGATCCGGTCGAGCCCCGTACACCTGCACGCTGCACCCCACCATGAAAGGCTTACTGATTATCGGAAGGGAGTGACCGTATGCGGTTCTCTGTTGCTGTTGTCGCCTGCCTCGGACTCGGTGTTCTCACAGTTGCTGCCTGGCATGCCGTCGCACGCCCCGCGACCGCATTCGACCGCGTCATCGAAGAGAATGCCGACCGCATGATCGCCGACGGGCGGCAGACTTTTCGCTTCGATACGTTCGGCGACGAGACATTCTGGGGCGATGCGCTGCAGCTTCACAGGGCGATTGCCGGCGAGCGCAATGGCGGCATCGGGCCCGGCGTGAGCCCCAAGACCGCATTGAGCGTCGGCCTCAAAGTCGATCTCGATGCGATTCCTGCTCCGCTTCAGGAGCAGCTCAAAGCCGGGCAGGTCAACCTGGATGATCCCGCAACGACGCTCGCGCTGCTCAAGCTCAATGCGGTCGTCGGTGTGACTGGATTCTTCAACGGCGACGGCACCATCAAGTCGATCGGCATCCAGTGCGCATTCTGTCACGCGAACGTGGACGATGCCTTTGCGCCCGGGATCGGGCACCGGCGGGACGGCTGGGCCAATCGCGACTTGAACGTTGGCGCAATCGTGTCGCTGTCGCCGAACCTCAGACCATTTACGGACCTGCTCGGCGTCGACGTTGCAACGGTCAAGAAAGTGTTCGCGAGCTGGGGTCCGGGTCGGTTCGACGCCGAGCTGGATAAGGACGGTAAGGCGTTCCGCCCCGATGGCAAACAGGCCGGCACGCTGATCCCGCCCGCCTTCGGCCTCGCGGGTGTGAACCTTCACACGTGGACGGGATTCGGCTCGGTGACGTATTGGAACGCGTACGTTGGCGCGACGGAGATGCATGGCTCGGGTACCTATTTCGACGCCCGGCTCAGCCGGCGCGCCCAATACCCGGTCGCCGCGAAGAGCGGATCCTACAACACGCGCGGCACTCCCGACCGGCTGACGTCAAAGCTCGCCGCGCTGCACTTCTATCAGCTGTCGATCCCCGCGCCGATGCCGCCGGACGGGTCGTTCGACCGGGCCGCGTTCGAGCGGGGGAAGATGCTGTTCGATGGCAAGGCGCGCTGCTCCACCTGTCACGTGCCGCCGCTGTTCACAGAGCCGGGCAACAACCTGCATGCGCCGGCAGAAGTCGGTGTCGACGCGTTCCAGGCCAGTCGTTCACCGACGGGAATGTACCGGACGGCGCCGCTCGCGGGTCTCTGGTCTCACCAAAAAGGCGGATTCTATCACGACGGCCGATTCGCTACCCTGATCGACGTGGTCAACCACTATGACACACTGCGCAGGCTCCGGCTTTCCGAGCGTGAGAAGCTCGATCTCGTCGAGTATCTGAAGGGACTGTAGAGTTGCCGCGAGCCTTTGACTATCTGATCGTCGGCGGCGGAATGACGGCCGCCGCCGCCGCCGCCGCACTTCGGAAGTCCGACCCCCGCGGCACGATCGGCCTCATCTCCGCCGAACGGCATCCACCCTACGCGCGTCCCCCACTGTCCAAGGCTCTCTGGAAGGGTGAGCCGGAGTCCAGCATCTGGAAGGGAACGGACAAACTCGGCATCGATCTTCGTCTCGGGCAGCGCGCCACGGCGCTCGATGTGCGAGCCAAGACCGTGACCGACGACAAGGGCGAGGCGATTTCCTACGGCAAGGTGTTGCTAGCTACCGGCGGCACTCCACGCCGCCAGCCGATCGACACCGACGAGATCATCTACTACCGGACATTCGACGACTATCGGGAGCTGCGCGCGCTCGCGAACGACAAGAAGCGATTCGCGGTGCTCGGCGGAGGGTTCATTGGATCCGAAGTCGCGGCGGCGCTGCGGCTCGTGGGTTGTGACGTGGTGATGTTGGTCCCCGAGGACGGCATCGGTGCCCGCGTCTTTCCAGCCGAGCTATCGCAGTTTCTCGTGAGCTATTATCGCGAACAGGGCGTGGACGTGCGGACAGGTCAGGCATTGGCGAGTCTATCCCGCGCGGGCAAAGACCTGGTCTTGAAAACGACGGGTGGGGACGACGTTCGAGTGGATGCTGTCGTCGCCGGCATTGGCATCCAGCCCAACGTCGAGCTTGCTGTTCAGGCCGGCCTGCGTGTGGACAACGGGATCGTGGTAGATGAGCACCTGCAGACCAGCGCGTCCGACGTCTTCGCGGCAGGCGACGTCGCCAACTTCTTCAATCCCGCGCTCGGCACGCGGTTGCGCGTGGAGCATGAAGACAACGCCAATACGATGGGCGCAGCGGCGGGACGCGCGATGGCCGGAGACAAAACGCCGTACACGCATCTGCCATTCTTTTATTCCGATCTGTTCGCCCTGGGTTATGAGGCAGTCGGAGAGCTCGACCCGCGGCTCGAAACGATGAGCGATTGGAAAGAGCCTTTTCGGGAGGGCGTGATCTACTATCTCAAGGGCGGTCGTGTCCGCGGAGTCTTGCTCTGGAATACGTGGGGCCAGGTCGATGCGGCTCGCGCGTTGATCGCGGAGCAGAGCGCGGGAAGACTATCAATGATCAATAATCAATAATCAACGATCATTGTTCATTGATCATTGATCATTGATCATTGATCATTCGTCAGGGAATGCCGAGCAGCTTGTGCGTCTGGAGACTGAGCCGCCATTGGGGATGCGCCAGGCAATAGCGTAGCGCGAGCTCGGTGTTACGCAGTCGGTCTGGCCCATCCATCGGCTGTAGCGAGAAGTGCCGGAAGTCGAGACCTGCAAACGCCTCCGGACGAGCGCCTTCCTGGGGAAAGACCAGCTTCAGCTCATCGCCGGACCGCAGTGTGAGATCGGCCCCTGCTTTGGGGCTCACGCAGATCCAATCGATGTCCGGCGGCGGGAGCAGCGTGCCGTTCGTTTCGATCGCTACCTCGAATCCCGCATCATGGAGTGCTGCGACCAGCGCCGCATCGAGCTGCAGCAGGGGTTCACCGCCGGTACATACGACGAACGGGCGAGACCAGCCGTTTGCTGTATTCGGCCACGCGGCCGAGACAGCATCTGCCAGCTCGGGCGCTGAAGCGAACCGCCCGCCTCCGGGTCCGTCCGTGCCGACGAAATCGGTATCACAGAACCCACACGTCGCGGTCGCGCGGTCGGCTTCGCGACCCGACCAGAGGTTGCAGCCCGCAAACCGCAGAAACACGGCCGGACGTCCTGCCTGCGCGCCCTCGCCCTGGAGTGTGTAGTACAGCTCCTTGACCGCGTAGCTCACCGTGCTGCTGCCTCGGTCCGATAGCGGATGGGGTCGACGAGACCTGCTTCCGCGAACCCCTTCAGGCGCAGGAGACACGCGTCGCAGCGCCCACACGCCTCTCCGCCGGGAGAAGGATCGTAGCAACTCATCGTGAGTCCGTAGTCGACGCCGAGCGAGGTGCCGAGCTCCACGATCTCCTTTTTGGAGAGCGTGATGAGCGGCGCGTGAATGCGCAGCTGCTGGCGACCCTCGACGCCCGCTTTGGTGGCAAGATCTGCTAGATGCTGGAAGGCCGAGATGTATTCGGGCCGGCAATCGGGATAGCCGCTGTAGTCGAGGGCATTGACGCCGATGAAGATGTCTTGCGCGGCGAGCGTCTCAGACCAGGCGAGCGCGAACGCAAGAAAAATGGTGTTCCGCGCCGGTACATACGTGGCCGGAATGTCCCGACCCATCTCCCTTGGCGTGCGATCCTTCGGCACGTCGATAGCGGCGGTAAGCGCCGATCCGCCGAAGCGCCGGAGATCGAAGTCGACGATTTCGTGACCCGCGACGTGAAAGGCGCGCGCGACGCGTCGCGCCGCTTCGATCTCGAGGGCATGCCGCTGCCCATACCGAAACGTCAGCGCGTACGCCGCGAAGCCTTCGCGCTGCGCAATCGCCAGCGTCGTCGTCGAATCGATGCCGCCGCTGAGCAGCACGACGGCTTTCCGTTTACTGTTATGCATGACCGAAAGCTATCATCAGCGGGAACTGCGGCTGCCGCGGACCGGTCCGCTGCCCAGGCCCACGAATCCCGCCGAGGCGCGCGAGTACCTCAAGGCAGAAGCCTTCCCAGCGCCCGACGTGCAGGCGGTGACGTTGACGGCGACGGAGTTCACCGCGATCTGTCCCAAGACCGGCCAGCCGGACTTCGGCAGCGTGGTCATCGAGTACACGCCCGCGGAGCGCTGCATCGAATCGAAGGCGCTCAAGTTCTATCTGTGGTCGTATCGCGATGAAGGTGCCTTCTGCGAGAGCCTGGCTGCGCGGATCGCCGACGACATCGTCTATGCGATCGCACCCAAGACGCTGAAGGTGCAGGTCAATCAGAACGTGCGTGGTGGGATCGCGCTGTTCGCGGTGGCTCTCAGGCCCCAGGAGTAAGCGCGCGCCGGGCGCGATCCCAAAGCCCTGGAACGCCGAGGCGTTTCGCAGTCTGTTCGAAGGCCGCCGCCGGCCCCCGCCAGCGCAACTCCTCCAAGTCGTCGAACACCGGAGCGTCGGTCCGCAGCGTAGCGAGCCTCCGGAAAAGCAGCGCGAGCTCGCGATTCTCCTCGAGGGCCGCTGCAAGTCGGGCGGCGCCGCGTACCGCGACTCCCCATTCCGTTGCCCTCTTCGGAATCGATTCCAGGTGCGGGTACTTGCCCAGCACGACCGACGATGCTTTTTCGCCCCAGCCCGGCACTCCCGGAAACCCGTCCGCGGTATCGCCCACCAACGCGAGGTAGTCAGGGATCGAGGCCGGACCGACGCCGAACCGCGCAACGACACCGCGTTCGTCGCGCAGCTCGCGCTTGCGGCGGTCGAACTGGACGACGCGGTCCCCGATCACGCACTGGCTCAGGTCTTTGTCGGGCGTGCAGATGATGACTTGCTCGACCTCAGTCGACTGTGCCGCCCGCACAGCGGCCGACGCGAGCGCGTCGTCCGCCTCGAACTCCTCCATCGCCCAGACCATGACGCCCATGTCGCGCAGCGCGTCCTCGAGCGGATGGAATTGCGCGAGCAGGTCCGGCTCGATGCCTGCGCTGGTCTTATAGCCCGGCCAGAGATCGTTGCGAAATGATTCAATGACGTGGTCGGTGGCCACGCCGAGGTGCGTCGCGCCGCCCTCGAGCATCCCGAGCACCGAGCTGAGCACGCCGACGATCGCGGCGACTTCGTGGCCATCCCGATCGAGCTGTTTCGGTATCGCGTAGAAATGCCGGAACAGCTCGTAAGTGCCGTCGAGCAGGTGGACTCTCACCCGCGAAAAGTCCGGAGCGGAATCGAGTATCGCAAGTCGCCAAGGCCCCCCGGCCCCCGGCCCCCCCGGCCGCACTTGAAACCTTCCGGGAGCGTGCGAACTTCGAACCCTCTGTACACCGCGGAGGCGAACTGTGCAGTCTCAAAGTTATGATGCGATCGTCGTCGGCTCGGGAATCTCCGGCGGCTGGGCCGCGAAGGAGCTGACCGAGAAAGGGCTCCGCGTCTTGCTGCTCGAGCGCGGCAAGAACATCGAGCACGTCAAAGACTACCCCAATGCCTTCAAGGGTCCTTGGGAATACCCTCATCGCGGAGGACGCACGCGAGCGATGGAGGCGGCGTATCCCGTGCTCAAACGGGACTACCCGCTCAACGAAAAGAACCTGGACTGGTGGGCATCAGACCAGGAGTCGCCGTACACCGAGGTGAAGCGGTTCGATTGGTACCGCGGCTACCACGTGGGCGGCCGCTCGTTGATGTGGGGCCGCCAGAGCTATCGCTGGAGCGACTTCGACTTCGAAGCCAACGCGCGCGAGGGAGTTGGCGTCGATTGGCCGATTCGCTACGCGGAGATCGCGCCCTGGTACGATTACGTCGAACGGCATGCCGGGATTTCCGGATCACAGGAGGGGATGGCGCAACTCCCCGACGGACAGTTCCAGCCGGCCATGCCGCTCAACTGTGGCGAGGAGTTGATCGCCGGCCGACTCAAACAGCATTTCGATGGCCGCCGGCGGATCATCCCGGGCCGCACCGCGAACCTTACGCAGCCGCTGCCGGGACGCGCTCCCTGCCAGTACCGCAACGCGTGTTGGCTGGGCTGCCCCTTCGGTGCCTACTTCAGTACGCAGTCCTCGACGCTGCCGGCAGCGATTGCCACCGGTCGCTTGACGCTCCGGCCCTTCGCGATCGTTACTGAAGTTTTGTACGATCGCAACAAGCAGCGAGCGACGGGTGTGCGTGTGCTCGATGCGGTGACGAATCAGACGACGGATTACACCGCCAAAATCGTCTTCCTCTGCGCGTCCACGTTGAATTCCACCTGGCTGCTGCTTCGCTCGGCGACCCATGTGTGGCCCGGCGGCCTCGGCTCGAGCTCCGACGCGCTGGGTCACAATCTCATGGATCACCACTTCCGCGCGGGGGCGTCCGGCACAATCGAGGGGCTCGACGACAAGTACTACTTCGGGCGGCGCCCGACGGGATTCTACATTCCGCGCTACCGGAATCTGTTCGGCGACAAACGCGATTACCTGCGAGGGTTCGGGTATCAGGGGGGCGCGAGTCGTCAGGGCTGGTCACGCGCGGTCGCCGAGCTCGGCGTGGGCGGTGCATTCAAGGACGCCGCGGCTCAGCCAGGCGAGTGGACCATTGGGGGCACGGCCTTTGGGGAGATGCTTCCCAATCCTGCGAACACGGTCAGTATCGACACATCCAAGAAGGACAAATGGGGACTGCCGGTCCTCGCGATCGATTGCGCCACGGGCGAAAACGAGCGCCTGATGCGCAAGGATATGATGAATGACATGGCGGAGATGCTGGAAGCTGCCGGCGTGAAAAACGTCCACACGTATGACGGCGGTTACTGGCCCGGGATGGGAATACACGAGATGGGGACGGCGCGCATGGGCCGAGATCCCAAGACATCGGTCCTGAACGCCCACAACCAGGTCTGGGACGCCCCGAACGTCTTCGTGACGGACGGGTCCTGCATGGCATCGACGGCGTGTCCCAACCCATCGCTCACCTACATGGCGCTCACGGCCCGTGCGGCGGACTTCGCTGTCAGCGAGCTCAAGCGCAATAATCTTTAGAGGCCTTCATGATGAATCGACGCGAAGCGATCAAACAGGTGACGATGATGCTGGGCGGCGTTGCGTTCACCGGCAGCAGCGGTCTTCTCAGCGCAGTCGAACGAGCGCACGCGCGAGCCGCAACGTCGCGCGCCCAGGTCGGCACCTTTAGCGCACAGGATATCGCGTTGCTCGATGAGGTCGCGGACACGATTCTCCCCGAGACGAAAACGCCCGGCGCGAAGGCTGCGCACGTCGGTCCGTTCATGGCGCTGATGGTGACGGATACATACGAAGACCCCGACCAGACCATCTTTCGTGACGGGATCAGAAAACTGAACGAGGCTTCGTTCATGGCGGCCACGCCTCCGCAGCGTTTAGCGCTGCTCGAGAAGCTGGACCGCGAGCAGAAGGCGTACATGGATACGCGCGCGCGGGGAGCGCCCCCCCATTACTTCCGCTTGATGAAGGAGCTCACGCTGCTCGGCTACTTCACATCGGAGATCGGCTGCACCCAGGTGATGCGCTATCGGGAGACCCCCGGACGGTTCGATCCCTGCACGCCGTACACGCCTGGCGAGACCGCGTGGGCAGGACATGCGTAGTTTGGCCGCGTGAGCAAGGAGAGTAATCCTATGTCCGATTCCAGTCCCAACACCACCGACCGCCGCGGCTTCGTCGGCGCAGTTGCAACCCTTGGCGCGGGCCTTGCTTTGGGCGCGGACACTCGGTTGCAGTCATTAGTCGCTCAGCAGCCCACGGGCGCATCGGTCGTCGCTTCGGATGACTGGCTGGATCATCTCAAGGGGAAGCACCGGCAGCTGTTCGACGTCCCGGAACCGGAGGGCGGTACCGCGCTGCGCCACCTGCGCAACTATCTCGATGCCTGGCGCAATGCGTTCGGGGTAGGGGAGCGGGACGTCAGCGTCGTCGTGACGCTATACGCGCGGACCACGCCGCTCGGGCTTCAGGACGCGATGTGGGAGAAGTACCAGCTCGGCGCCGCACTGAGCTTAACGGATCCCACGACGAACGCGCCGTTGGTCCGCAACTGGTTCGCCCACCCCAAGCCCGGCGACCCCGTCGCGGACGGCGAACCCGATACCTCGATGGAAATCCTTCAGAAGCGCGGCGTGGTATTCGCGCTGTGTAACAATGCGCTGACGCGTTGGGCGGGGCGCCTCGCGAAGAGCGGGGCGGGGGGGGGCGCCGCCGCGGACGTTCACGCCGACTTGGTAGCGCACGCATTGCCAGGCGTGGTCATCGTTCCGGACGTGCTCGTCACGATGACCAAGGCGCACGAACGAGGCTTTGGGTACGTCCGATCCTGACGATCTACCAGCGGTCGAGCTTTCCGGCGTCAGGGACGAAGAGGCTTCGACCAAAGCGCGTCTTGCCGAATTGCCCGATGAGCCGCTGGGTTTCTGTAGCGACGAAGAAGTCCGCGAGGGCCCGACCACCTTGCACGTTGATGCGAGGGGAGGGGGCATTCTTGGAATTCAGCTCCAGCACGTGGTAGACATTGTAGAGTAGAGAGTCCCCTTCAACCATCGGTACGAGCGCGATCTTGTCGCGCCACGTCAAATATGTGGCGTCGTCGGTGAGCGTATACGCGTTCTTCTGACTCGCCAGTTGCAAAGTCGCGCCCATTCCCTGGCCTGACTCGACGTACCAGCCGCCTGGCGTGGGCGGCGTGATGTGGGCCCTCTTCCACAAGGTCAGCTCTTTCTGGTGCGTCCCCGATTTGTCGCCCCTAGAGACGAATGACGCCTGGTGTCCCGCGATGCGTTCGAGGGCGGCGACGGCGTCGCTCAGGCCGCGGACGCCGGCGGGATCCTGTGCCGGCCCCACGATCAAAAACTCGTTGTGCATCACCAGCCGCCGCCGGATAAAGTAGCCGGAGTCGGTGAGTGTTCGCTCCGCCTCGGGGGCGTGCGAGAGGACCACGTCCGCATCGCCGCGCCGGCCCATCTCGAGCGCCTGGCCGCTGCCGACGGCGAGGACTTTGACATGGTACCCGCTCTGTCGCTCGAATAGGGGGAGGAGAGAGTCGAGGAGGCCGGCGTCGCGGGTCGAGGTCGTGGTGGCGAGCAGGATATCCTGTTGTTGAGGCGGAAGGGCGGTCGGTTGCGCTGCGGCCAGCAGCGCAAGCGCTGCCAGCGTCGCGGTGCCCCCGAGCTGTCGCGCGGAGGCGCGCGTCACCACCGCACCTGCATCTGGACGACGCCCCGGTTGTTTTTCACCTGCACAACCTGTTCCCGGAACACCTCGTAGTCGGCGACCACCTTGAAGTTGTCGCCGCGTATGAAGTACTGCATGCCGACCAGGTACCCCGTCGAGCGGTCGGTCCCCACTTTGTCGCTCGGATCGTATTGCTGCATCCGGCCGACCACCTGGAACTGGCGCGGGACCACTTGATACGCCGCAAGCACGTACCAACCTCTTGTGTAGAAAGCCGCTGCCCGGTGGTGGGTGCGGACGTATTCAGCCCGCGCAGTCCAACGCCCTTTCCGGTACATGACTTGGGCATTGCCAATCGTACTGTCGCTGTATCCGGCAGCGGCGCCGCCCACGTCAAGACCGGGAACCGGCGTGACCACCGCTCGCCCGAAGTAGGCCATGCGGTTGTCCGGGTTGGTAGCGCGATTCGGTCCTTCTCCATTGACGACCGCCCCTTGCAGTGTCAGCCGTGGAATGTGCCAGTCCACCTGCACGCCGATGTCGCGCCGGGCGACGTTGACGATGCGTGAGCGCTCCGTGGTCTCAAGCGTCGTCGAGCTGAGCAATGACTCCAGGGAAAGGGGGACGCGAAATTGGCCCACCGTGCCTCCCCACCGCTCGTGACTCAGTCTGACGAAAAGGTCCGTGGCCGAAAGGGTGAGTGGGGAAGCGGGCGGCGTCGCCGGTGCGCCGATGGTGCGGAGCTCAACCTGGGCACGATACGACGCCCATGGAGTGATGGAGCCCTCGATCGCAAAGCGGGCGCGGCGCAGAAAGAAGGAAGCAGAGTCCCCGAGGCTCTGAAACCGCGGCTGCAGGTACCCCGTCACCCTCGGAGCTGTCGATGTTGAGTCGCGCGCTTGCGCACGAAGGGAAGCTGCGAGACTGATGAGAACGATGACGAAGCGGACGACTCGCGCGGCTGGCATATGGGAGTTCTCTCCGTAGAGCAGAGCCAAAAACGTATCGCATCCTCCCACGATAGGCAATGCGATACCTATCGCGCGACCACTCTCCTGAATGTGCGTTCACTGAAGTGCTCGACGTCCCGCTGCCATCGTGCGAACACGTTCACCAACCGGCGGGCCTCAGGCGTCAGTCGCGCTCCACCACCCGCGCGACCACCACGTGTTGTCGCGAGCACGCGGAGCCCGAGCACGCGTTCCATTTGGCGCAGCCGATTCAGGCACGTGCGGTAGCTCCAACCGACTTTCTGCCCAGCGGCTCGAATGGTACCGGCCGTCTCTACCGCAGCCAGGAAGTGGAGCGACGTTGGGCACATCAGAAACACGCCGTCCCAGTTCAGCCATACCTTCTGACGGGCGCTCAGGTGAACGCGAAGAGACGGTAGTGCCGGCATGGGGAACGCTCGCTATGAGTTGGCCAAGTGATAATGCTCTCGATTGCGGGGCAAAGGTGTTAGGGGTGATTCATCGAGGCGGTGCTCCTACTGTCGGGCAACGGTCTTGCCGGCATAAGTTGTCGCATGACGCTGTCGCATCGCCTGCGCGTGAAGCCGGGAGCCACGCTCCGCCTGGCCGACATCGACCCGGCTGACACGCGCGGCTTTGAGAAGGGCCCGGCGCTCGAAGCGGAGCTCGCGAAACACATTGCCCGGCTCGACGAGCTGCAGTACTTGATGTACGCCGAGCACCAGTGGGCACTGCTTGTCGTGCTGCAGGGGATGGACGCTTCCGGCAAGGACGGCACGATTCGGCACGTCATCACCGGGTTGAATCCCCAAGGGTGCCGCGTCACGCCCTTCAAGGCGCCGACACCGGAAGAACTGGCGCACGACTTCCTGTGGCGAGTGCACCAAGCAGTGCCCGGGAAGGGCGACGTGGCCATCTTCAACCGGTCGCATTACGAAGAGGTCCTCACCGTTCGGGTGCACAAGCTCGTGCCCGCGCACGTGTGGAAGCGGCGCTACCACCAGATCAACGATTTCGAGCGCTATCTGGCAGCGAACGACGTGGTGATCGTGAAGATCTTCCTGCACATCAGCAAGGACGAGCAGAAGCGGCGTCTCGAGCGCCGGCTCGAGGACCCGACGCGGCAGTGGAAAGTGTCGCTGAGCGACTTCGCAGATCGAAAACGGTGGCAGGAGTACGCGCGCGCCTACGAGGACGCCATCACGCAGTGCAACACGAAGGAAGCGCCCTGGTATGTCGTTCCCGCCGATAAGAAGTGGTTTCGGAACCTCGCGGTATCGCAGATCCTCGTGGAGACGCTGGAATCGCTGGACATGCGGTTCCCGAAGCCGACAGTCGACCTCAAGCGTATCAGGCTCGACTAACTGAATCAGGAGTGATATGGAGACATCCGCGCACAGCATCCTCTCGCAGTGGGAAAACTTCTACGTCATCGTCGGCTCGTCGGCAGGCGGGCTCACGGGTTTGATGTTTGTGGTGATCGCATTAGTCGCCGATTCCAGTCTGCCGCGCACGCCGGAGTCGATGAATGCGTTTGGGACTCCCAACGTCATCCATTTTCTGGCAGCGCTGCTCATCGCCGCGATCCTGAGTGTGCCCTGGCAGCGGCTGCAGGATCCCGCGCATGTCATCGGCTTCGGGGCCCTGGCAGGGGTCGTGTATGTCCTCATCGTCCTGCGACGGATGTTGAGACAGAAGTTGTACAAGCCGGTGCTCGAGGACTGGGTATGGCACTTCTTTCTGCCCATGATCGCCTATGCGACGTTATTCGTAGCCGCCGCGGGCCTCTCGCATAACCAGCCTTGGTCGTTGTTCGTCATCGCTGCTGTCGCATTGCTGCTGCTGTTCATCGGGATTCACAACGCCTGGGATACAGTTACCTACGTCGTGATGCATCGCAGCGAAGACTCGAAGCCCCCCCAGCCCCCCCAGCCCACCCGAGTACCGTGAGGCCCCAGGAGGGTCGAGCAGTGATGGAACACGAACACTCTCATCCTCCTGATCACGGCTCGCATCGCCCGCCGATGGCGATGCCGGCGAGCCACCAAGGTCATGCCGGGCACGCCAGCATGGTCGACGATTTCCGACGCCGTTTCTGGATCTCCCTGGCGCTGACGATTCCGGTGCTGGCGACGTCTGAAATGGTCCAGCATCTGGTCGGGCTCGGTGGAGTCATCGCGTTTCCGGGGGCCCAGTACGTCGAGTTCGCCTTCGCGTCAGCCGTCTACTTCTATGGTGGTTGGCCTTTCCTAACCGGCCTCGTCACCGAGCTGCGAAAAAAGTTGCCGGGCATGATGACGCTCGTCGGCCTGGCGATCAGCGTGGCCTATCTCTACAGCGCGGCCGTCGTGTTCGGCCTTCGCGGAACGGTGTTCTTCTGGGAAACCGCGACGCTCATCGACATCATGCTGCTGGGCCACTGGATCGAGATGCGCTCGGTGATGGGTGCATCACGGGCGCTCGAGGAGCTCGTGCGATTGCTTCCCGCCGAGGCGCACCGGCTGCGCCCCGACGGATCAACCGAGGACGTCCCTGTCACGGAGCTTCGGCAGGATGACCTGGTGCTGGTGAAACCCGGTGAGCGGATTCCCGCGGACGGCGCGATCACCGACGGCCGCACGACCGTCAACCAGGCACTGTTGACGGGCGAGTCGCAGCCCGTGGAGAAGGGTGCCGGAGACTCGGTGCTTGGCGGGTCGGTAAACGGAGAAGCGGCGGTCACGCTGCGCATCACTCGCACCGGAGCTGAGACGTATCTCGCGCAGGTAATCGAGCTGGTACGTCGGGCTCAGCAGACGCGCTCGCGTACGCAAGACCTTGCCAATCGCGCAGCGATGTGGCTTACGGTGATCGCGATCGCCGCGGGCGTAACGACGCTGGTAGCATGGCTCGCGGGTGGACGCAGCTTTGATTTCGCGCTTGAGCGGATGGTCACGGTCATGGTGATCACCTGTCCCCACGCACTCGGCCTCGCGGTCCCCCTGGTCGTGGCCGTTTCGACCGCGATCTCGGCACGGAACGGGCTGCTCATCCGCGATCGCGCGGCCTTCGAGCGTGCACGCGCGCTTGACGCCGTCGTATTCGACAAAACGGGCACGCTCACCGAGGGACGATTCGGCGTTACGGACGTGATCTCCCTGGACGGCGGCGGCAGTGAGACCGACATCCTCCGACTCGCCGCCGCACTTGAGAGCCGCTCTGAACACCCCATCGCGGCGGGCATCGTGCGCGCCGCAACGGAACGGGGCATCAGCTATCCGGCGCCGACGGAAGTCAGCGCAATTCCGGGGAAGGGTGCACGAGGAATAGTAGAAGGAGTCGAGGTGAGCGCCGTCAGTCCCGGTTTCCTGAAGGAGCGCAGCCAGACTGTGAGTGACGCACGCGTGGCGCGCGTTGCCGAGCAGGGAAAGACGGTTGTGTACGTAGTGGCAGACTCAAAAGTGGTCGGAGCCATCGCGCTCGCGGATATCATCCGTCCCGAGTCTCGCGAGGCGCTGCAGCGGCTGAAGGAGATGGGCATCCAGACAATGATGCTCACCGGCGATTCTCAGCCAGTGGCGCGGTGGGTCGCGCAGGAGCTGGGACTCGACGACTACTTCGCGGAAGTGCTGCCGGATCAGAAGGCGGCGAAAATCCGGGAGGTCAAAGCGCGCGGCTTCACGGTCGCGATGGTCGGCGATGGCGTAAACGACGCGCCCGCACTGGTGGAAGCCGATGTGGGCATTGCGATCGGCGCGGGTACCGACGTCGCAATCGAATCCGCCGACATTGTGCTCGTCCGCTCCGATCCGCGCGACGTGCCGGCCATTGTTGGCTTAGCGCGCGCGACATACCGCAAGATCGTACAAAATCTGTGGTGGGCCACGGGATACAATGCCGTCGCCGTCCCTCTAGCGGCCGGCGTGCTGTATCGAGCTACCGGCATTTTGCTTTCGCCTGCCCTTGGCGCGGTGTTCATGTCCGTCTCGACCGTGATCGTCGCCCTGAATGCGCAGCTGCTGGGAGGACGTGGAGTACCGCGGGAGTTACCAGGTCGCTAAGTTAGTGACCTTCCGCCACCGTAGCTCAGTGGTAGAGCTCTCGATTCGTAATCCCGCACGGCCAGCGCACACCAGCGCTGGCCGTTGTGTTCTCAAGAAGACAGGCGAGGCGCGCGATTGCCGGCGCTCGTCGGCGATGAGGGGTTTGTCACCGCGATCGGCACCGCGGCCATCGACGCGGCTACAGCTTCAACGTCTTCGGGTCCTGATAGATCATCAGGTGCGCGTACGGCGTTCCCGCGAACATGATGTAGGTCGCCCCTGTGGCCTTCGTTGGGAGGCCGCTCGTGGCAGGATCGATGGGCCAGAGCAGCATCCAGTGCGGCGGCTCCTGCACCATCTTCGTGTTCGCGCCCGGGGCCATTACGATCTCGCCGTCCGGCGTCTCGTGGTGCATCCCGCCCGCCGCCATATAACCAATCCCAGGCGCGGTGCTCGTGGGTTTCGGCTTACCGGTGAACGCGTCGGCGAGAAACTGCCAGCCCTGCGCGTCGGCGCAGAAGGGCGCAGCGGATTCATCCGGGATCAGTGAGCAGGTGAAGCCGTTGGTGCCCTGACGGATGATGTGCACGGCCTTCCCTGCGGCGTCAATGTGGGCGATGGTCGCGTTGGCGCTGATCGCGGCGGGTGCGCCCATCTGCGCCTTGCGGGCGAAGTCCGGCGGAATCTGTGCGACGGCAAGGACCGGCAGCGCGGCGAGCGCGATACCGTTGCCGAGGAGCGAGAGCATTCTCATGGGATTTCCCCGAGGAGGTGAGCGGGATAAGATACGGTCCGCCATCCCGCGCGCGAGAGGAACGCTGAATCAGGCTGTTGACCGCGCTTCATTGGCCGCGCCATTGACCGATAGATCACGCACGGGCGGAGTACCGCGGGGACCAGCACGTCGCTTGACGCCGTGTTCCGGCCGGAGGGACTGCCGGACTTCCTTCTCACGTTCGTACTCGAGGGCGGTCGCGCTACAAGGTTCACGGGCAAGAGACCGGACGGGGTAATCGAAGGCGCGCGGCTCGGGTACGGCGAGGCCGAGCCGCTGCGGTGGCTACCACCCGTTCCGCGCGTTCTTTCGCTGTTCGGTGACGGCTCTCCAACAGTACCACGCAGCCACCGTCCGGTAAGGCCGGAAGCGTTCGCCCGAGGCCTGGAGCTCTTTCGGCGTGGGCAGAGTCGGCAACCCGTAGGCCAGCGCGTACCCTTTGCGAACGCCGTAGTCTCCCACCGGCCACACATCGAGCCGGCGCAACTGAAAGATCAGGAACATCTCGGCGGTCCACCGTCCGATGCCACGGACCACCGACAGCGATTCGATGATCCCCTCGTCGGAAAGCCTCCCGATGCGATGGAGTGGAACGACTCCAGCCGCGACCTTCGCCGCGAGGTCGCGGACGGCGGCGACCTTGGCCTCTGAGACCCCGGCGGCGCGAAGCTTTCGCGCGGGCAGCGCCAGCAGCGTCTCGGGGGAGAGGTCCCCGTCGAACAGGTCGAGAAATCGGCGGTGGATCGCGGCCGCCGCGGCTCCCGCGAGTTGTTGGTACAGGATGCTCTCGGCGAGCGCCGCGAAGTGCCGCGTGGCGCGCCGCGGAAGGTTGAAGGGCGCGCTTCGGTCGATCAGCGTGGCCATGACCGGATCACGGCGTGCCAGCGCTGCTGCCGCGCGGGAAAAGGTGATCATTACAGAAACCTGCCGGCCTTGTCGTTAGCTGCAAGAATTCGATACGGGCTCGACTACATTGCCCTTGAAGGGCTGAATCTCAAGATAGATGCCTTTCATCGGTCGGGGAACGGCGATCCCCGCCTTGCCCAACTCTCAACGCGCTCCCTATGTTCGCACCGTGGACGTACTCAACCCGATCATCGGTCTAGTCGAGAAGGTCTTCAGCGGCTTTCGCCAGGCGGCGCGCGCCGACCTGCGGATCACTGACCAGGCGCTCCTGCTGCGACGTCAGCTCGCGGCGAGCTTTGAGGAGTGGCCGCAGGGACCTAAGACGGACAACGAGCTGCGGACGTGGGGGCATAGGGCAGCCCAGGGATTCAGCGTTACCCAGCCGGGGATCGACGGGCTTGTCGGCCTGCGTGTGGAAGCCTCGCGGCACGTCCGTCGTGCCATCGGTCGCGCGCGGGACGACTACTACCTCGCCGCGGACCTCATCGCCCCCGCGATCACAACGCTGAGTGCGCTCAAGTACGGACAGGCGCCGCCGCTGCGAAAGGCCTTCGCGCACTTCAAGCGGTGCATCGAGGCGCTCGACGTGGTGGCCTCTAAGCGGGACTAAGGCGGACCACGGCACGTGCCGAGCGGCAACCCCACCGACGCTTTTAAGGCGCATTCCAACTACATCCGAGCGTTCGCGCAGCTGGTGGCGCCGCGAATCCACCTGCCGCGCGCGATGCTGCAAGCGGTCGCGACTGCCGTCAAGGCGCTCCCTCCTGGCAAGACGACCGCGCCCAATGTAGATGGCGCCCTGAACAGCCTCAGCATCGCATGGCGGACGGAGTCGCTGCTCGATTGGACAGCGCACGCGCTCCCCGAGGACGCTTTCGCGAAGCTGGCGAACACGTGGGCGGTGATCCAGGTCTACTACGTGTTCTACCACGCCACTCAAGCGCTCGCTCAAGCGAAGGGGTTCGTGCGACCGCATAGTCATCCTAAGACTCGGGACATGTTTTACGACTACTGGGCGGGCCGCTCGCTCGCTCTCGCCCCGTGGTCGTTCGCGGTCGGTCACGACGGCCCCCGCAACGTGGCGCCTGGTGTTGCCATCAACGACGCGATTCACGTGTGGGAACGATGCGACCATACAAGCTGCTGGTCGCTCGCGGCGAAGGCGCTGCGAACAACCCGAGAGGAAGCGATTAGCGACGCGATCAAACGTAAGCGCTTCGGACTTCAACGCGACCGAATGCGCGAGTGGGAGCAGAAAGAGGCTAAGCGCGTTCAAGACGGTCGCAAAGCGCGCATACGACCAACATTCCCAAGACCGATCCTCTCGGCGGGCGTGAAATCGGCGGTCGAGCAGGGCGTCAGACCGTTCACCGTTATGGACTATCTCTACCGGCTGCGCCTAAGGACCAACTACCGGGATGCGGCGATTTTCACCGACGGTCCGGAGGAGCAAGGGGAATCGCTGGCAGTACTGAATGACCTCCGCCGCTTGTGCAGTGCCACGCTTCTCCTGCATGAGATAACTCTCGCGCGGCTCCTGGGCGGCGATGTTCTGCGGCAGCACGCTTCGTCATTCCTCACGAGCACGGCACCGCCCAGCAGCGTCTTCGTGTACCTACGCGAGCGAATTGGATTCATCACGTGAGCTGGAACTATTGGCATAAGATCGCTATGACAATCGGTATGACAATCGGGCGGGCACCGAGGGGAACGAACGGGCACTACGGTCTGGCTAAGTGGCCGCGATCGTGCCCGTTCGCGCCACGGGCGTTCGTTGGTCCCCGCGTGGGCGAGACCCTAAATCCCTTGGATGACCGTTTTAATAGCGACCGTGACCTGCCCGCACTGCGGACACCAGACGACCGAAACCATGCCAACCAATGCCAGCGTGCATTTCTAGGAATGCTCGGATGCCGAACGATTCTTCCGCCAAAGCCTGGTGATTGCTCCACCTTCTGTTCGTATGGATCGAGCCGATGCCCGCCCCGCCAAACCGAAGGGACGTGACTACGCCGACGGCAGTGCAGTATATTCCCGAACGCGCATGAAGGTCTCTCTCGTCAGACTCGTCGCCACGCTGCTTCTAACCGGCCAAATGTTGCCGGTTGGCTTGCCGCTACTGTGTGACCAAGTCCAACGAGCAACGCCGGCGAACTGCGACCAGCAGATGGCGTCCCACCTGTCTGGGCCGGTCGTCGATGCGGCAACCCACGCTACCCCGTGCGCCAATTCAGCGCTCTGCGCGACCTCCCCGAACGCGGTTGTTGCGCTTGGCGGATCTGCTTCCGCGTCCGCTGCAGAGTCTCACATCGTCGTCTCCGGCGTTTTGACGTTCGCACCAGCCGACCCGCAGCCGCCGCTCCCTCCACCGCCCCAAGCCTAGCCTCTCCCAGGAGTAGTGTGCCCTGACGCGTGGGCAAGTGCCCCGCGTCGGCCCCGGCCTTCTTGCCGGGATCGATTCACGGAGAGAGGCATGAACATCACGCACGTTGTTTCGTTCGCCCTGCTGGCGTGCAGTGCGGTCCCCGCATTCGCCCAGGAGCGCGACTCAGTCTTTGATCAACTCATTGCCGAAGCGCTGAAGAGCAATCCGAGCATCGCGCAGCGACAGGCGGCAGCGCATGGGGCGCAGTTGCGGATTCGTCCCGCTGGCGCGCTGCCTGATCCCATGTTCACGGCCGGAGTGATGGATCTCCTCCTGCCGGGCTTCAAATTCAACCAGAGCGATTTCACGGAAGTCGACGCTGAGTTGAGTCAGGAGCTTCCGTGGCCCGGCCTGCTGGGCGCCCGCACGAACGTTGCGCGAGCTGTCGCTGCGGGCGCCCGCGCCGACGAGCGCACGACGCGGCGCGAGATCACGTTCGCCATGGCCGAGGCGTATTACCGGCTGCAGTACGCGGTGGCGGCGCTGGCGACGATCGAGCGGCAGCTCGCGCTTCTCGATGCCGCGGTGCAGGTGAGCACGACGCGCTATGGCACGGGTAGCGCTCCACAGAGCGATCCATTGCAGGCGAAGCTGGCGCGCGACCGGCTGCAGCTCGAGGCATTCACGCTCGAGAGTGAGCGGGTGAGTGCGCAGGCCGCCGTCAACGCGCTGCGAAATCGCGCGCTGAGTGATTCGGTCGCCCTTCTGCCGATCGACGCGGCGCAAGTGCGTGCGGCGCTTCCGACTTTTCCTTCCGCGGACTCGCTCGTGGGTCTGACGCTGAGAAATCATCCGCGTCTTGCTGCGCGCGAAGCATCGCTGGCGCAGGCGACCCAATTGATTCGTGTCGAACGTCTGGGCGCACGTCCCGACTTTACTCTGACGGCGCGGTACGGGTACCGGCCACCGTTTGTTGGCCTATACCGATGGCCGGGCTTTTTCTCCGCATTCCTCGGTCTGCGTCTGCCGGTCTGGGCTTGGCGGAAGCAAAATCGGCTGGCCGACGCGGCTCGCGCCGATTCTGTGGCTGCCGCCGCCGATTTGCACAACACTGCCTTGGCGCTCAGTCGCGAGGTGACCGAGGCGGTCGCACGGGTACAAGCCTCGCAGCAACGCTTGACGCTGCTGGAGGATCGGGTACTTCCCGCGGCGCAAGGAACCGTCGAGTCCGTGCTGCGCAGTTATCAAGTCGGCCGTGCTGAGTTTCTAACGTTGATCACGGTCGAGGACGCGCGCTATCGCGCCGAGCTCGAGGCGGCGGCGGTTGCGGCCGAATACCAAACACAACTCGTGATGCTGCGGCAACTCACCGCAGAGGAGTCGTTGCCGTGAGACGCACACTCATTCTATGTGTCAGCCTAGCGGCCGCGCTGAATGGCTGCCGTAAGAAGGCCGCCGATGCCGGCACGGGCAATATGCCGGGCATGTCGGGCATGGCGGGAGCGTCGCAGTCGACAGACACGAGCGGCGTGCCCATCAATCGGGGCGAAGCAGCGCGACTCGGCATCGCGTTCGTGCGGGCGAGCGACCGACCGATCACAACATCCGTGCGCGCCGTGGGCGTGCTGAAGTACGCCGAGCCACGACGTGCCTACGTCAACGCGCGCGTCAACGGCTGGGTAGAAAAGCTGTACGCGGATTACGTCGGCAAAAGCGTGACCGCGGGGGAGCCGTTGCTCGCCCTCTACTCGCCCGATCTCGTCAGCGCGCAAGAAGAGTACCTCCTCGCGCGGCGGTTGCGGGACGACACGCTCGCGGCGAGCGCCCGTCGCCGGCTCACGTTGTGGGACATTCCACCGGATCAGATCGACAGCCTCCAAGCGCGCGGCACAGTCGCGCGGACACTCACGCTGCGGGCTCCTCGTTCGGGCGAGATCGCGGAGAAGAACGTCATCGAGGGTCAGGCAGTGCAGGCGGGGACGAATCTGTTTCTCATCGCCGACCGCAGCGAGTTATGGGTTGACGTCGCGATCTTCGAACAGGATGCGGCCGCGGTGCGCGTGGGCACGCCGGCCACCATCATCGTCGACGCGCTTCCCAGGCGGACATTCCAAGGCCGCGTGACATTCATCTATCCGGAGATCGACGAGAAGACCCGGACGCTCACGGCGCGCGTCGAAGTCGCCAACACCACTGGTGCTTTACGGCCCGGGATGTTCGCCACTGCGGAGCTCTCACGTGCCGGGCGACGCGCGGTCAGCGTCCCGCTCACGGCGGTGCTGCCGACGGGTACGAAGGACCTCGTGTTCGTCAATCGCGGTGACGGCCGCTTCGTGCCGCGGGAAGTACGCGTAGGCGCGCGGGGTGACTCATTGGTGGAAATCGTGGAGGGCTTGAAGCAAGGTGACGAGGTCGTCGCGTCGGCGACGTATCTACTCGATTCGGAGTCCAACCTCGCAGCGGCGATTCAGGGACTCATGTTGCAAATGGGGATGGGACTCAACATGGGCGGCATGGATACGTCGCGGAGACGGCCATGATCCAGAACGTGATCGCCTGGGCGATCCGACGACGCGAGCTCGTCGCGCTCGGCGCGATTTTCGTCCTTGTGGCAGGCCTGTGGTTGCTGCGCACCATGCCGGTAGACGCGATCCCCGACCTCTCCGACACGCAGGTGATCGTCTATAGCGACTACCCGGGACAGGCACCGCAGGTCGTCGAAAACCAGGTGACCTATCCGCTCGTCACACAATTCCTCTCCGTCCCGCGAGTGAAGGCGGTGCGCGGGCAATCGATGTTCAGCTCGTCATTCGTGTACGTGATCTTTCAGGACGGAACCGACCTCTACTGGGCGCGCTCGCGCGTGCTCGAGTATCTGAACGCGATCCAGAGTCGTCTGCCGGCCGCGGCCAAAACACGCCTCGGCCCGGACGCCACGGGCGTCGGATGGGTCTTCCAGTACGCGCTCGAAGGCCCAGGATATGGGCCGGACCGGCTCCGCTCCATTCAGGATTTTCAGGTCCGGTACGCCCTGCAGTCTGTGCCCGGTGTCGCCGACGTCGCGAGTCTCGGCGGCTTCGTGCGACAGTACCAGGTGCTGCTCGACCCCGCGCGGCTGCTCGCCTACGGCGTGGAGGTACGTCAGGTCGTCGAAGCGGTGCGGGGGGCAAACCAGGACGTCGGCGCGCGCACACTGGAAGTGGCCGGCGCGGATTACGCGATCCGTGGGCTCGGCTATTTCCGCGGCGTGGAAGACATCGCGAAGGTGGGAATCGCGGCGGGTACAGAAGGCCGCTCGGTGCGCGTCGGCGATGTCGCGCGCGTCACGATCGGCCCCGATCTGCGGCTCGGCATCGCGGAGCTGAACGGCCAGGGGGAAGCGGTAGGCGGCGTGGTCGTCATGCGCTACGGTGAGAACGCGCTGCGCGTGATCAACGCTGTGAAGCAACGCATCGCCGAAATCACGCCCTCGCTACCGACCGGCGTGAGCATTGTCCCCACCTACGACCGCTCGAACCTGATCCACGGGTCCATCAAGACGTTGTGGCGCACGCTGATCGAGGAGTCGATCATCGTGGGTCTGGTGTGCGCGCTGTTCCTGTTGCACGCACGCAGCGCACTCGTCGCGCTCGCCACTTTGCCGCTCGGCGTACTCATCGCACTAGCCGTGATCCGCTGGCTCGGCATCAACGCCAACATCATGAGCCTGGGCGGGATCGCGATCGCGATCGGCGCGATGATCGATGCGGCCATCGTCATGATCGAGAACCTTCATAAGCACATCGAGCGCGAGCCCGATCGGCCCCACTGGGAGCGCGTGTTCGCCGCGGCGCGCGAAGTCGGGCCGGCGCTGTTCATGTCGCTGCTCATTATCACACTGTCCTTCCTGCCGGTCTTCACGCTCGAGGATCAAGAAGGGCGGCTGTTCCGCCCGCTCGCGCTGACCAAGACGTTCGCGATGGCGGCCGCGGCGCTGCTCTCAGTCACACTCATCCCGGCGCTTATGGGCTGGTTCGTGAGGGGGAGGATTCGCGCCGAGGCGGACAATCCCGTCAATCGCTGGGCGATCCGGGTCTACCGGCCGATTCTGTGCTGGGCCCTTGAGGCGCGGTGGCTGGTGTTGGGAGGATCGGCCGCGATTCTCGTACTGACGCTGCTGCCATTCGCCGGTCTCGGCAGTGAGTTCATGCCGCCGCTGAACGAGGGCTCGCTGATGTACATGCCCAACACGCTGCCTGCTGTGTCCGTCACGACGCAGCGCCGGCTGCTGCACGTCGAGGACAGCATTCTCATGACGTTTCCCGAAGTCGCTTCTGTTTGGGGAAAAGCTGGCCGGGCGAATACGGCGACGGACTGGGCGCCGATGTCCATGGTCGAGACCGTCGTCAATCTCAAGCCCACGTCCGAATGGCGGGCGGGAATGACGCAGGATCGCCTGATCGCCGAAATGGATCGGCGGCTGCGGCTCACCGGCGCGGTGAATACGTGGACGATGCCGATCAAGAATCGCACCGACATGCTGTCCACCGGCGTGCGCACCACCTTGGCCGTGAAGATCTTCGGACCCGATCTCGCGACCATTCAGCGGATCGGACAAGACATCGAGCGCGTGCTGGCGCCACTTCCCGGCACCGCAAGCGTCTACGCCGAGCGGTCGTTCGGCGGCCGCTATCTCGATATCCGGCCGGATGCGGATGCCCTCGCCCGGTACGGGCTCACGACGGGCGACGCCCAGCAGGTGATTAGCCTCGCGCTCGGTGGCGAGGAGATCACGACAACCGTCGAGGGTCGGGAGCGCTACCCTGTCGCCGTTCGCTATGCGCAAGATTTCCGCGACGATCCCGAACAGATCGCGCGGATTCTGGTGGGCAAGCCGGATGGAGCACAAGTGCCGCTCGGTCAAGTCTCCGGTATCCGCTTCAGTCCGGGTGCGGCGATGATCCGCAGCGAGGGCGGATACTTGTACGACCAGGTCTCGATCGATGTGCGTGGCCGCGATGTGGGGAGTTACGTCCGCGATGCCCGCGCGCGGGTGGATCGCGAAGTGCGATTGCCTACGGGCTATTGGCTGCGGTGGAGCGGTCAGTACGAGGCGCTTGCGCGAGTCAAGGCCCGCCTTCAGGTGGTGGTGCCGCTTACGCTCGCGATCATCGCGCTTCTTCTATATCTGACGTTTGGCACCGTCGGCGAGACGGCGATCGTGATGCTGTCGCTGCCATTCGCTCTGGTCGGCGGCGTGTGGATCATGTGGTTGCTGGGCTACAACCTGTCGATCGCGGCCGCCGTCGGATTCATCGCGCTCGCGGGCGTCGCGGCCGAGACGGGGGTCGTCATGCTCGTTTATCTGGACCACGCTTGGAAGGACATCGCGCAGGAGGGGCGGCGTCCCACGCTCGACGAGCTCGTCGGCGCGATCGAGCACGGCGCCGTGAACCGCGTGCGGCCGAAGCTGATGACGGTGCTCGCGATCATGCTCGGCCTCGTGCCAGCGCTGTGGAGTCACGGAACGGGTGCCGATGTCATGAAGCGGATCGCTGCGCCGATGGTCGGAGGGATGGTGAGTTCGACGGTGCTGACGTTGGTCGTGATTCCAGTGCTGTACTTCCTGTGGCGGCGCCGGGAGCTCGAGCAGTGATCAACCACGATCGCTCTCATCATCCTGATCACGGTTCCCATTCCCCCGGGATCCCCTCTTTCTGCAGACCCTCCTCTTGTGGTTCCCGAGCGTCACTCAGAGAGCGTCGCTCGGCACGAGTACGCGGAGCATCGGATGACCGTTCACGCTCGCGAGCGGCAAGTAAACGCGGTGTGTGGTGGGATCGACCGCCACGGAGTGCGCCTTCGGCGCCCGATACCAGCCGAGCTGGTTGAGCGCGCCGTCTCGCTCCTCGAACACCGCCACTATTCCGGACTCGGCGGCAACATAAAGCCGTTTGAGTTCTGGATCGAACGCCAGGACGTCAGGATCGCTCCCGACCGGCAGCACCTGACGTAGCTGCATGCTCCGCAGGTCCAGCACTCCCAGCGTCCCGCTCTCCTCACCAGCGATGAAGGCCAGACGGTTGGGTGCGTCGATGTACACCCCGTGCGGATGGCGAACCGCTTTGTCGAGTGTGATCCGACGAACGATGGTAGAGGTGGCGGGATCGATGATCGCCAGTTGGTTCGCGGTCTGGACCGCGACGATTACGCAGTACGAGCCAGCGTCGTACTGCGTGTTGCCCGCCTCGCCATCGAGCTCGATCTGTGCGGCGACGGTGTTGGTCGTCGCATCGATCACAAAGTTGCGCCCCCCCGATTCGTCCGAGACGAACACTCGCCGCTCCGCGGGAGCATACGCGATCCCGTCCGGAAAGCGCGGCCCCGGAACTCGCGCCACGATCCGAAGCGTCGAATCGTCCACGACCACGACTGCGTGGTCGCCCGCCGCCGAAGCATACGCCCGATGCTCGGCCGGCACGGCGAGGACGCCCGTCACCGTAGGAAATCCGTCCAGATTGCCGATGACCTTTCTGGCGCGTACATCGAAGACCACGAGCTGCCCGGCGCCCATGTGTGAGATGAACAGTCGACCGGATCCCGACTCTAGGCTCTGGTAGTCGAAGCGAGACGCGCTTCCCGGCAGCGGCACATCGGTGATCACGCGCAGGGGCGCCTCGGCCGTCGACGCTGGCGGAATAGCGCCCGACCAATGAGCCTCGACCGCTGGACCGGCGAGCGTGCAGGCAGCTGGCGGCGCCTGCCGAGCGGCGAACAGAATGAACGCGGTGAGCGAGGAGGCAAGCATCAGAATGCCTTTCTCATGGAGCAATGCGGTGGACGATCTTCACCACGAATGCGCCGTTCAAGGGCCGAGAGAGGGATCGTGCCGTGGGGAAGCGGTACGTCGCTGCGCGGTTAGTGGTGTACCCGGAGTTCCAGACCAGGAACACGTCGTCCCCGATCTGGGGAATCCAATGGAATCGTAGGTTGAAGTCCGCCCGCCGCGCGTCGTTGTTGTATTGCACGAAGCCCAGAAAGCTGGTCCGCGCGTTGAAGTCGTATTCGATGCGGCCAGCGGCGAGCAGGGCGGTGAAGCCGCCGCCGGGCAACCGCGCGGCGGTGCGGGACAGGTCGGCCCTCACAATGACGTGTCCGCCTCCGCGCCACGTGCCCTGCAGTTCCACGTCCGCACTGCGGCCGGCGTAGAACGAGCCCCAGTTCACGAACGCGCCGAACGCGAGGGGCCGACCCGGTGACATGAAGTACTGCAGCTCGTAGCGGGACCACCAGTAACGGCCAGGTGGGATCTTCACCGCCTGAAAGATGTCGAACGTGTCGATGGGCGCGTCCAGGAAGCGCTGCACGTTCACCTCGAAGCGGTCTCCGTTCTCCCGGTCGCCGCCGAGGAAGCGCCACTCGAACCATGCGGTCTGCCAGTCCCCCGCGCGGCCGAGCGATCCCGACTCGTTGGCGATGATGTCCCATTCGGGGATCAACTTGAAATCGAGCTGCCGGAGGCCGAGCGCGTGGGGTCGGGGCATGAAGTCCGTGTGGCCCTTGGTCTCCCAGATGCCGGTCCGCCGCACGAAGCCGAGCGGTGGTGCGAACGCGCCGTCGATATGATAGAGCGAGACGAAATTGTCGAACAGATCGTTCGGATTGTCGGTCGAGATCCGCCAGGCGATCGGCGTGCCGGCAACGCCCGGCGTCTGGCTCGCCGCCACATACACTTTCGGCTCGAGGTTCATCTCATGGATGACGAGCGGCAGATCGACATCTACGCCGCCCGCTCGCGCGACGCCCTGGCCGCCGGGGCCCGCGTGCAGCGTGCCGATCGCGCCGACGTATGACCGGTCGAACAGGTCGTGCGTGACGCGCAGGACGGCGTCGTTGGCGCGGTCGCTCCCACCGGTCTGCGCATCGAGGACCCCCAGCTGCCAGGGCCCGAGCCGTCCATAGACTCGGCCACCGGCGATGATCGGCACCGGTGCGCCGCTCGTATCCAGGCCGAGGCGGCGCGAGTAGAACAGCTGCACCATGCCCGGCGTGCCGTAGTCGAGCAGGCCGCTCGATTCGAGGAAGAACTGGCGCTTTTCAGGGAAGAAGAACGGGAACCGGGTGAGGTTGATGACCTGCTGGTCGGCTTCCACTTGCGCGAAGTCCGTGTTCACAGTCACGTCGGCGGTCAACGTCGGTGTGAGGCCGACCTTGGCGTCGACGCCGCCCTTGCCGCCGAGGTAACCTCCGGCGGTTTCCCCGCCGACGCTGTCGTGCTCAGCTTCGACGGCGCGACCGAGCGCATACGGGTACAGCTCGACATCGTGCGGGCGGCGCAGATCACCGAGATCGGTGATCCTTCCTTCATTGTTGAGGTGGTAGAGCCCCTGCGCCCGGCCGTATGAACGCCACAGGTCCTCCTCGTTCTTGCGCCGGATGAAGCGCCGGACGTTGAACCCAAATTCGGTGTTGGTCCCGGCGTGAAACCGCAGCGCCCGGAACGGGATGCGGAACTCTGCCGTCCACCCAGCCGTGTCGCGCGACACGGCGACTTCCCAGATGCCGTTCCAACTCTCGTTCAGATAGTCGACGCCCGAGAACTGCGCATCCCACATGGCGCCGTTCGGATTCGTTCCGAAAAGGAAGGCGCTACGCCGGTCGTCGAAGCTGTCGATCAAGAGTTGGACGTTGTCGTCGCTCGAGAGGTCCGCGTCGCGACGGAGCTGGCTCGCCCGCACACCGCGCGCGTCGGAGTCGTAGCAGCGCACGGCGATGTAGAGGGCCTCAGCATCCCGCAACACCTTGACCACGGTCCGCTCGCTCCCGGGAGCGCCTGCCGAGGGCTCGCGCTGGCGGAAGTCCGTGATCGAGTCCGCTTGGGCCCAAGCCGGGCCGCTCAAGCGACCGTCCAGAGAGATCGGGGCGGTCGCGGCGACGACGCGCAACGTCGCAGCTCCCTCCGAGTGGTTCCTCGGCCGGCCGCCAGAGTCGACGCCCTGTTGTGCCACCAGTCTGATCGGCAGCAGCACTGCTAGCGCGACAAGGGCCCGCATCAGGGCGCGAGTGCTGTCGCGGTGAGATCGTCGAACAGGGTGTGCGAATCGGCCTTTGTCCACACGCCAACCTTGCCCGGCGTAGTGAACCGTGCGTCGTGGACGTCGATCAATTTCTTGCCGTTGAAGTAGACCTCGACATGATCGCCGCGCATGTCCGCGCGCAGCGAATGCCAGACGCCCGATGCGACGGGCACATGCACGCGCTTCACTTCGACGCGGCGGCGATTCTGCACGTAGTACCAGCAGACGTTGTCCTCGAGAGCATTCGCCCGCGTGAGGTAATAGTTGTTTTCGTCCTGGTAGCGCCACACGATACCGCACGCGCGATCCACCCGACCGCTCACCGGCTTGCACCGGACCGCTACGCTGACGTCCCCGAACGTGGGCCCGTCGGCAACCGCGACCGGGAAGCGGTAGTCCGTCCGATCACTGTCTTCCTGCGCGAGCACGTTGTGCCCGCTAGGGGCGTCGGCCGCGGCGCGGACGACCCAGCGGCCGGGGCGCCCCGATCCGGTCCGGCCGAACGAGAAGCCGGCGGGTGGCTCCCCGATGCTCAAGCTGTCGAATGTCCAGCGGGTGGCGGCTTGCGCGGTACCCGTCGAGGGATTCACCACCGGAGCCGGGTCGTCATCATCATCATCATCCTGGTCGCGACCGCGACTCTTGCTGCATCCTATCGTCCCGATCAAGGCGAGGCTGAGGGCCACGAGCCCTGCTTTCCGAAATGACGTCATGTATCCTCTCAATGCCCGGCATCGACTGCCGCCCTGAGTCCGCGCAACACGTCAGCGAGCGGGCCGTCTGCCCAGAAGTGGATGTAATTCAGGTGCGGGGAATCACCGATCATGTGACTGTGCACCGCGGTCGCCGTGATCCCGTGCGCGGTAAGCGCGTCCACCACACCGACGACGCTGGAGTCTCGCACCGCAAAGTCACCGGTGGCGACGGCGCGCGTGGGGCTCACCATCTGCACGTTCACGGGCGACCCGTAGGCGAGAGCGGGGGTCATCGTGCGACCGCCCATGGTAACCGTGCCTGAGACCAGAACGAACCCGACTTGGGCGACGTTGCCGCGCGCGGTGCCGTGGCGTCCCAGCGCTTGGAAAACGACGGTAGTGTCAATCGTCAGGGGAACAGGTGGCGCCGCCGCGACAGGTCGCGGCGTCCCCGTCTTGGTTAGGGCCCGATCCAACCGAGTTGCCAGGTCGAGCGCGGCCCCCTGACCGAGGATGTGGACGTAAATGATCTCCGGCTGTTCCCCAACGATATGATTGTGGATCGCGCTCACCCCGATGTG
>DATGVZ010000087.1:0-1696 GCA_035299765.1 Gemmatimonadales bacterium | reverse complement strand
GACGCGAGCCGGGCAGCCAGCGTGGCTGGTCGACAGCCTGCTCGCGATCGCGGCGTACCAGCGCGCGGGCGGTCCGACCGAGACGATCACCGGCGTCGTCGCGGATCTGACCGGCAAACCCCCGCGCACGTTCGCGGCGTTTGCCCGCGACCATGCCGCCGCGTTTCTACCCGCTCGGGATTGATCGTCCTTGGGAATCCATGTCGGAGCTGACAGTCGAGATCCCGTCCTCGCGCATGCCGTGTTCTGCCGTTGGCACGGCCCGTGCCCGGCGGCATTGGCCGCCGTTACGGGAGTGAAGCTCACGACGGCGCCACTGACGCCCGCCGGGCCGGACGGCAGCACCATCCGCGATTCCGCCGCGCGTGCCCGCGATTCCGCCGCGCTCGCTGGCAGATGGACGAGTGCTGCTCGCCCGGCGGACAGCGCTGTCATGAAACGAATCGGATCCGCAGCGTTGCGGGCCTCAGGGGGCCTTCGCCATCTGCGTCGCTGCGACGACGGTGTCGGCCATCTGCTGGCCGAACCGGACGAGCGCCCTTTGCATCGCGGCGACCAGCGCGTCATAACCGGCGGCGTCGATCTTCTCCGTCACGGTGGCTTCCCTCACGCCGAGAGACTCTTCCTTCCCACCGCTCTGCGCGATCAGCTCCCATCGACCCTGCAACACCACCGATTGTCCGGGGATGCCGTCGAAGCGCGAGACGCTGACCGCAGCGCGGTAGCTGGCGCCGCCGGAAAGAATGGCCGATCTCCACGGCGCGACCGTGATCTGCTTGGATGCGAGGCGATCGCGCAGCGTCGCCACGAGAGAGCCGGTGATTTGATTGTCGAGCGAACTACCCCAGCGGTCGAACTCCGCGACAGCCAGCTCGTTCGCGCCGATGCGGGTAACGATCTGCTGGCGGTCGATGTAGTCCGGGATCTCCACCGGCCCGATCGCCAGCGTCGGATCGGTCGCGGTCGACGCCGGGCGGTCCTGGCCCTGGAGCTGCGACAGTGTGTAGAACCGGGGCGGACGCGAGCTCCCAAGGCAACCAGCGAACGCGATCGACATCGCGCAGGCGAAAATCGGCGGAAAGCGGACCTCGATCATTCCGGTCACCTCTTTCCCTTCAGCACGGCCTCCGGGTGGAGCTCGAGATAGTCCGCCAGCGAACGCACCGAGTGGGCTGCGGCGTCGAGCTCCCCGAGCGTTTTCGTCAGGTCGTACCCCACGTTCGAGCTCTGTGAGGCCACCTTTTCGAAGGAGCGGAGTGTCGAACGCATCTGATCGAGGGAAGCGCCGGCTTTCTTCATGGTGTCGGTGATGCTCGCCACCATTTCCGCCGACGGTCCTTCCTTCATTGCCAGTGTCTTCTCGGCTTGCGCGAACGTGCGCCGGGCCGTGTCGGAGGTTAGCGTCAGGCTCGCCACCAACGGCTTTATCCCGGTTGCGATCGAGCGGATCAGCTCGTCGAGGTCGCGCAGGCTATCCTGCGCCGCGGGAGAATTGACCAGCCGTTCGATCCCGTCGGCAACAGCGATGATCTTCTCGGGGAGCTTCTGCAGCGTTTGCAGGATCTGATCCTGCAGGGAGGGGATGGTGGGAATCTCCGGATACCGAGGGTCGAGCCCGAGGAGCCTCGTGGCACGGTCGGGGTAGAAATCCATGTTGATGTAGAGCTGCCCCGTGATGAGGCTCTCGATGTCGAGC
>DATGVZ010000086.1:0-1632 GCA_035299765.1 Gemmatimonadales bacterium | reverse complement strand
GCACCGGCCCCGCCCTGCGGCGAGTCGCCCGGGCCGCACGCCATGCAGTGACGCCGTATCACTGTCGTCAGTATTTCGCGCATGCTGGGTACGTCAACTCAAGTGCGCGCCGGGATTAGACAATATGGAATGACCGGCTCTCCATCGTAACGTTGTAGTGCTGTCAGCACTCAACACGGTGGTCAGAGCCACCAAGTTTCGCGGGTTAGCGCCGTGGGCGCCAGAGCCGCATCGAAGGGAGCCGGTCATGAAAGACGTTACCACGTACGTTGGGATCGACGCGCACAAGAAGGACCTGTTTATCGCGATGTTGGTTGGCACTCAAGCGACGCCGCTGACGTGGACGGTCGCGAACGAGCCGAACGCGATCCGCCGCTTGGTGCGGAAGCTCGAGCGGGAGGCGCCAGGCCCGGTGCGATCGTGTTATGAAGCCGGACCGTGCGGCTACGCCTTGCAACGGCGGATGACGACGACGCGCGTCGTGTGTCAGGTGATTGCGCCCGCGCTGATCCCGCGCAAGCCGGGCGAGCGGATTAAAACCAATCCCCGCGATGCGCGGAAACTGGCAGAGCTGCTGCGCGCCGGGTTGCTGACCGAAGTGCAGCCGCCGACCCCAGAGGAGGAAGCCGTCCGTGACCTGTGCCGAGCGCGTGATGATGCGCGCGAAGATTTGCAGCGATCTCACCATCGCTTGGGCAAGTTGCTCCTCCGCCGTGGATTGCACTACAGCGGGCGCAACTGGACACGGGCGCACCGGCAATGGATCGACAGCCTCGAATGGGCCCACGCCGCCGAGCGTGTCGTCGTCGACGATTATCTGTTGGCGATCGATCATCTGGAGGCACGGTTGATCGAACTCGACGCGCGGCTCACCGCGATCGCGGCGACGGAGCCGTATCGCGAGCCGGTGGCGTGGTTGCGCTGCTTCCGTGGCATCGACACGCTGACGGCGATCCTGATCCTGGCCGAGCTCCATGACTTTCGGCGGTTCCAGTCGCCCCGCGCGTTGATGGCCTATGTCGGCCTCGTGCCGGGTGAGGACTCGAGTGGCGAGAAACATCGACGCGGCCGGATCACGCGAACGGGGAATGCACTGGTCCGCCGGTTGCTGGTGGAGACGGCCTGGCATTATCAACACCGACCGAGCGTCGGCGTCGCCCTCACGCGACGACGCAAAGGACAACCGACCCGTGTGATTGCGATCGCGGACAAAGCGCAGCAACGACTGTGTCGCCGGTTCAGACGTCTGGCGGAACACCACAAGCCGGCACCGAAGATTGCCGTGGCGATTGCGCGCGAGCTCGCGGGCTTCCTGTGGGCCGTCCTCCAACCGGCATCAGTATCGGCGAGCTGACGAAAACGAGCGCGCACGGAAAGGGCGAGTGGGTAACTGGACGATGACGCGGCTCGGTGACGGGCCGCGAAGACGGCGGCGGATGATCAGAGGCACGATTGCGAGGATCGGCGAGCTAGCAATGCGACACGGACAATCGTCCCAACTCGCGACTCTAGACTGCACGTCCTCCCGACGAAGCACTGTCATGTGTGCTCTGCCGCGGGCGACCGCGGTAACCACCGTATATCAGCGTGACTCGTCGTCGAAGCGCCCTCGATCATCCGTCGTCTTCGCGG
>DATGVZ010000085.1:0-43558 GCA_035299765.1 Gemmatimonadales bacterium | reverse complement strand
TAACGGGAATGTCGTCCGCGCTCGAGCGCATAATGCGGAAGCCACGCTCCGTGACGGGCGTGGGGGGCTTGGGGGACCGCGGGGGCGTCGGAGGGGGCGGTGCCGGTGCTGGTTCTTCTTCGGCCTCTTCGGGCTCCGGCTCCGGCGGTGGAGGCGGAGGGGCCGCTTGTTTGGGGCGCGGTGGCCCTTTGAGGCTTGGTCCGAATGCCTTGTGATTCCGCCACGTAATAAATGACCGCTTCTTCCCGTCCGGTTTGATCGAATCCGGCTGCAGCAGCTCGTAGAACGACTGCGGCGTCTTGTGCCAATCGGCGTCTTGTGACGCGCGAAAGAATTTTCCGGTTACGCCTCCTGCCTCGGCGGCAATCAGGACGGCAACCTGCCAGGGATCGGTGAAAAACTTCTCGTGCGTTTCCACGTCGTGGGGCGTGAGGTATCCGCCCTGCCCCGGATGACTGTGGTACCAGCCGAGCAACAACCCCGCCGCCTTCGCCAACTGCTGCTGCATCCGATCCCACAACCGTGATACCACGACTTCGGTCTTATCCCCATAGATGGGCTGGCTGAGCTTCAGGGTCTTGTCGATGACGATGTACAGCACGCCCGTTTCGGGATCGCGATATACGTCACCGATCAGAAACCCGAAGATCGCCTGGGTGGGCGAGCTCTTCAGATGCTCCTGCAGCGCGATGACGGCTTCCTGCTGGAAGAAAATCGGATACGGCGCCCGGCCGCCCCCCGAGGGACGCGCTCCGGGCAGCGACGGATTCCACAGGATCGACCGGTCCACCGGCATCGCCTGAAGCTTCGGTGCAGGACGATCTGGGGGGGGGGCGGTCACCGCAGCGTCTCTCTGATGATTCCCGCCGCGCGTTCGACATCGGCGCGGCTGACGTCGAGGTGCGTAACCGTGCGGAGCCGCCGGACACCCCATGGCGCGACCCGCACGCCGGCCGCGGCGAGCCGCGGCACGACGGTGTCGGCGACGTCCCCGTCACGCACGAGATCGAGCATCACGATGTTCGTCTCGGGGACGGACGGGCGAATGGCCGGGTGGTCGGAGAGCAGCTCCGCAAACCGCCTCGCGTTCGCGTGGTCTTCGCAGATTCGCGACAGGTTGTGATCGAGCGCGTACAGCCCGGCGGCCGCGAGAATTCCTGATTGCCGCATTCCTCCGCCCAACCGCTTGCGAATCTCCCACGCGCGCGCGCGACGCTCCCGCGTGAATCCGAGGCAAGAGCCCACCGGACAGCCGAGTCCCTTCGAGATGCTGACCATGACGGTGTCGGCGCCGCGCGTCAGCCGCGCAGTCGGGACGTCGGCCGCAACCGCCGCATTCCACAACCGCGCGCCGTCGAGATGCACGCCGAGCTTTGCGTCGCGCGCCGCGCGCACGACGCCGTCAAACGGCGCCACGCTGAGCACCCGACCGCCGGCGGCATTGTGGGTATTCTCGATCGCCAGGGCGCTGATGCGCGGTACGTGAGGCGACGCGGGGCGTAACGCATTCCGCACAAGGTCCGCGGTCAGCAGGCCGTCGGACGTGGTGATGGGTCGGATCTGCGCACCGGATAACGCGGCGATCCCGGCGAGCGCGTAGTGGACCAGGTGCGCGTTCGCTTCCAGGAGGACTTCTGTTCCCTGCTCTACTAGCAGCCCGATTCCGGTCTGATTGGCCTGGGTCCCCGACGGAAAGAACAGCGCGTCCTCCGTACCGAGCAGCTCGGCGATCCGCTGCTCGAGCCGGCGCGTCGTCGGATCGCCGTCCAGCACGTCGTCGCCGACTTCCGCGTCCGCCATCGCGCGTCGCATTCCGGCGGACGGCTTGGTGACGGTATCCGACCGCAGATCGATGACGTTCATCCGAGCCGCACGCGCTGCAGGCGCCGCATCCGCATCAGATCGTACGTTTCGGCGACTTCTCCACCCAGCAGAAAAACGTAGGCCGTGTAGTAAATCCACAGTAGCAGCAGCAGCACGGCGATCAGGTTGGCATCGGACGCGACGCGATTGAACGTGACGAAGTGCGCGACGTAGAGAGTGTACAGGCGTTTGGCGACTTCGAACCCCACCGCGCAGAACAGCGATGCCACGAGCCCGGTGCGCCAGTATATGCGCCGGCTCGGCAAAAACTTGAAGATGAGGAAGAACAACAGGGTGCTGAACACGAGTGTGCCGAGCTGCGAATCGACCCCCCGGCCGGTCGAAGCGAAGGCGTTCGCCAGGAACAGCGCCCCGGCGGCGAACACCATGGCGAGATCGGTGAGCTTGGCAATGGGCCAGGGGCGATTCTCCTCGGTGTCGAACACCTCGTTCAGGGCCGCGCGCAGTCCTCCGAACATACGAGTCGAGAACCAGAGGAACAGGGGCGCGGCGAAGAGGGTGAGGCGGCCGCGCCGCGCGACGAGGTCGCCGAGCGCGCGCTCGATGAAGCCGAAGGTGTCGGTCTTGCCTTCACTCGAGTCGGGAAGGAAGCGCTGCAGCAGCTCGTGGACGTTGAGCTGGTGAATGGCGACCTGGTACTCGACGAGATACCCGACGACGGCGAGCACGAGGCCGACGAAGGGAATTGTGGTGAGGAGGATGTCGAACGAGACGGCGCTGGCGAGAAAGGGGATGTTGTCTTCGTAGGCGGCTTCGAGGGTCCGCCGGACGACACCGGTGACCGTGCGGTGCCAGCCGCCTTCTCCATTCACGCGAGCGGCTCATCCTCCTCTTCGGATGCGGGAGCGACGGGCGGAGCCGAGGGGGTCGGCCGCCCGGCACGGTTGCGCCGCCGGCGCGCGGCCTCGAGACGACGCCGCAGCTGCTCACGCGTGGCGATCTCCGGCTCGTCTGCGTGGTCCTCCTCCGACTCCTCTGCTTCTTCCTCGGCCTCTTTCAGCAGTCCGCGAACTTCGTCGACCTTCTCTTCGGCCAGCTCTTTGAGATCGCGGAGTCCCTTTCCCACGCGGCGGCGCGTGCTCTCGCCGCCTTCCGGTGCGAACAGGAATCCGGCGACCGCGCCCAGCGCGATGCCGAACAGGAACGCCCCGAACCCGCTGCTGCCACGTTCGCTCATTCGCCCGCCTCCGCGTCATCCGGGGCCGCGACGAGCGCGCCCCGTGGGGCCGCATGTGACGCGAGCTTGGGCTTCACGTAGCGATCGGTGGCGGCGCGCGTCCCCTTCACCCGCAGCTGCTCGAACAGGAACCCGAACGTCTTCTCGAGATCGGCGCCGATCGCGGCGCGCACGTCCGCCGGCAGATCCCAGAAGCGCTGCTTGAACGGACCGATCGCTTTCTTGCGGCTCTTGTAAATGAATTGCTCTTCGGTGTCGCCCTTTTTCCATTCGTCCTTGGCTTCGTTCTTCACCCAGGCGTTCACATCGCGTCGCAGATCGGCAGGGAGCGCGGGATGGTCGAACACGAGCGTCTGGAAATTCGTGGCGAGGTGAATCTCCACCGCTTCGCATGCCGGGAACTGCGAGAACGCCTCGGGCGGCAGGGTCGACGCGCCGTGTTGCACCGCGCCGCCGAGTCCGTATTTGGTGCGGGCGTCGTGCGACAACGCCTTGAGCGCCGCCAGATCGAGCTGCACTTTCGCGATCTTGCCGTCAGGAAGGACGACGCCGCCGTGGCTCGTGCCCGTCTGCACCGAAATTTTCGAAATGCCGGGCGAGGTCGCCAGCCGCCGGATCGTGCGGTTGTACCCTTCCATGAACGCCTGCAGCTCGTGCACGTCGCTGTTCTTGCCGCCGACCTCGCCAATCTCAGCGCCGACCGAGACGGTCACGTCCTCGGGCTGGCGCTCGCGAATGAACTGCGTCAGCTCGGCCGCGCGCTCGTAGTTGGTCCGCTGTTGCTCGTCGAGGTTGGGCTTCGAGAGATCCACCAGGGTCGAGGTATCGACATCGATGTTATAGAAGCCCGCGTGCAGCTCTTCCTCGATCAACGCGCGCAGCGCCTTCAGCTCGCCTGCGGCGGCGGCGGCGTATTTCTTGGCGTTGACCTGTACGTGGTCGCCCTGAATGAACAGCGGCCCCTTGAATCCCTCACGCAGCGCCGCTGCCGTCATCACTGCGACGTACTCGGCGGGACGCTGATCGGTATAGGCGATTTCGCTGCGGGCGATCTCGCAGATCACCGCGCCGACATCGAGCCGTTTCGCCGCGCGAAAAATCGCGCGCCCGGTGTCGTACGAGAGAATGCGGACGTTGATCGCGGGGGTGGTGAACGCGGGAACGTCCCCGCGCCCGCGCGCCATGTACAGCTCGTGAATCGACGCCGGACGGACGCCGGCTCGCTGGCCGATTTCCCACAGCATCCACCGCGCTTGCGTCTTCGTGTCTTCGTTGCCGAACACGGCGTCGCGCACGAGCGCATCCATCTTGGGGCTTCGGCGGACGGCGGGATCGTCGAACTGCTGCAACATGAGAGAGCCTCCTCCTTCTCGCGGCGGAATCTATGGCTCGTCCAGTTCGATAACCAGCCCGTCGTACGCGGGCGCAATCCCCGCCGGCAGCTGCGCCGCGAGCGCAGCGTGCGTGTTTTCGTGCGTGAGATGCGTGAAGAGCGTACGCCGCGCGCCGATGCGTTGCGCAACGGCCACAGCTTCCGGCACCGAGAGATGCAGCGGATGCGGGCGCGAGAGCAGCGCGTTGAGCACGAGCACGTCGAGATGCGCGAGCGCCGCGATGGCGTCATCGGGAATCGTTTTCACGTCCGTGATGTAGGCGATCGGACCGATCCGATATCCCAGCACTCTATGATCGCCGTGCGGCAGCGATAGGGGCAGCACCGGGACGCCGGCGATGGAAACGGTCACCCCGCCCTCGACCACGTGCGGCGCCAGCTCCGGCTTGCTCGTCCCCGCTGGGACGACGAAGGACGGATCGAAGATGTAGGGGAACTTTACGGCGAGCTCCGCCATGGTCTCCCGAGAGCCGTATGCGGGAAGCATCGCGCCCTGGCGGACCGACAGCGCACGCAGGTCATCGATGCCGTGCACATGGTCGGCGTGCGCGTGCGTGAACAGCACGGCGTCGATCCGATCGATGCCGGCCGCGACGAGCTGGAGCCGCAGCTCGGGCGGCGTGTCGATCAGGAGGCGCTTCCCTCGCGTTTCGATGAGCGCGGCCGTGCGCGTGCGCTGGTCGCGGGGGTCGGAGGATGTACAGGTTGGACAGCGACAGCCGATCTGCGGCACGCCGAACGATGTACCCGTGCCGAGAAAAATCAGCCGCACATCACACCTTCTCGACCTTGATGAGGTTGGTGCTGCCCGAGACGTCCCACGGCACTCCCGCCGTCATCACGATGCAGTCGCCCTGCTGCGCGAGCCGGCGTTTGAGAATGAGATCGCGCACGACTTCCAGCATTGCGTCGTATCCCGGTACATGGTCGACGAGGACGGGGACCACCCCCCACACGAGTGCCAGTTGCCGGTACGTCGTCGACTCGGTCGTCACCGCCAGAATCGGCACGGGCGGGCGGAGCGCGGCGACTTTGCGCGCGGTGAATCCACCCTTGGTGAGCGTGACGATGAGCGGCGTTTTCAGCATGCGCGCGACCGCGAACGTCCCCCACGCAATCGCGTCCTCCGTCGTGACCCCATCGGTGGCCTTCCGCCGCTCTTCCCGCAGCCGCAGCGGGTGGCGCTCCATTTCGCGGATGATGCGATCCATCGCCCGCACCGCCTCCAGCGGATATTGCCCGACCGCGGTCTCGGCAGACAGCATCACGGCATCGGTGCCGTCGAGGATTGCGTTGGCGACGTCCGAGGCTTCCGCGCGCGTCGGGCGCGGCGCGTGGACCATCGATTCGAGCATCTGCGTAGCGGTGATGACCGGTTTTCCCTGCTGATTTGCTTCGCTGATCAGCCGCTTTTGCACGAGTGGCACCTGCTCGAACGGCAGCTCCACGCCGAGATCACCGCGGGCGACCATGACCGCGTCCGCCGCCGCCACGATCCGCTCCAGATTCTCCAGTGCCGTCGCCTTCTCAATCTTGGCGACCAGCTTGATCGTGTTCGGCACGAGCCCCCGCAGCTCCTCGATGTCCTCGGCGCGACGGACGAATGAGAGCGCCAGATAATCGACGCCGGCGCGCACCGCGTCCTGCACGTCCTCCCGGTCCTTCTCTGTCAGCGCCGGCGCCGATACATGGAGTCCGGGCAGGTTCATGCCCTTGTGCGCGGTCAGAATACCGCCGTCGATGACGCGACCGCGTACGCGCGGCGCGTCCACCCCGGTGACCTCCACCGACAACAGCCCGTCGTTCAGAAGAATGCGTGAGCCAACCCGAGCGTCGGTCGCCAACCCGTCGTACGTCGTCGGGAGCTCGTCGCCCCTCGCGACGTCCTCCGGTGCGAATACGACCTGCTGTCCGGGGGTCAGCTCGCGAGGATGGGAAAGGTGTCCAACCCGAATACGCGGACCTTGGAGATCGAGGAGCACCGCCACCGGCGTCGCAAGCGAGTCCGCTGCCCGCCGCGCTGCCGCGATCCATTCCGCACGGAGCTCGGGCGTACCGTGGGATGCATTGATACGCACGACGTTCGTGCCGGCGTGCAGCAGGGCGGCGATGGTGGACGCGTTCGCGGTGGCGGGCCCCAGGGTCGCCACGATTTTCGTGCGACGTATTTTCGGGTCGCCGTTCACGTTTTCCACAAATTCACGGGTTGTTCGAGATGTGGAAAACTAGCCAGCCAGGACCGGGGGCGATTGGGTCTCGGATAAGCGACACCACGTCACCGCATAGTGAGATCAATGCGTTGAAGCAGCTACGCATAAGAAAAGCCATTGAAGTACTACGTGAAGTGACACCAGCACCGAGCCACGTTGCGGGCGCCTGCATAAAGATTCGCACATCGGTATACAGGCTCAGCGCACGACCTCGAGCATTTTCTGTTCGAGGCGCTGGCGCAGCTCCTGGAGCACGTGGATCGTGCGTGCCATCGCCGAGGCGGGCATCCCCTCGATCGTACGGGCCGCGAGGCGGCGTTCCAGCTGTCCCACGCGCAGCAGGACTTCCAGTCCGTGGCGCGTGAGCGTGACGCGCACGCCGCGATCGTCGTCCGGATCGGTCGTGGTCTCGACGAGGCCTTTCGCCTCGAGCCGCTGAATGAACGTCGTGGCAGCGGCGCGGGAGACGCCCAATTCGCGCGCCACGTCGCTCGGGCGCGCGCCGTCGGGCCCGCCGATGTCCACGGCCGCCATCGCCGCATGGGCGCGCTGCGAGAGCCCAAAGCTCTTGTAGGCGCGATTGCCGGCGCGCTCGATCGCCTGGTAGGCGGCCGCGACGGCGTCCGTCAGCTGCAGCGCCAATTCCGAGCGATCCGCCATGCGCCACCAGTCGCGTGATTAGTTGTTAACATGTTGATAGTTAACATACTAAACAGTTTCCGGCTTCGCAAGACCGCCGTGTCAGCAGGTTTCCGACCAGTCGACTTTCGATTCCCGCGAGCACCGCGTGCATCTGAGGGCGTCGGGTTTCCCTTTGAAGTCCTGCCGCTCCTGGCAGTGGGGACAGACGGCGTAGGTCGTGATCACGTCCTCCCCTTCCCTGCCGCCGAGGGTAGGGCGGAGCACGCCCGTGCGGACGACGATGCTCCATCGATCGGGCGGCGTGTCGCGCACGGAGACGTCGATGCGGCTGAGCCGGACCGGTTTCTGTCGCACTTCAATGACGACCTTGTCGGCGGTCGCTTCGACGATGGGATACCAGGCGCCTCGACGCAGCACGTCGGCGACATTATCCAGACATCGCGCCCACCCGATCGGACGGCCCATGGAAGCGGCCCAATGTAGCACATCACGCTACATTGCGTTATGCGCACAATCGGAATGGTTGCGAGACTCCAAATCCAGCGCGGCTCACTGAAGACGGGCGAGAAACCGATTCGCCGGTACGATCCCGCTCCGCTGCTCTCGGTCCCGAAACTCAACGTCACACCTGACGGCGCCCTAGGCGCGATCGAGGATGATGCGTGGGTCGTCGACGTACATCACCGCGCGCATCCGCACACCAAGAACGAGGACGGGCTGCACGGCATTTCGCTCGGGTTCACGTCGCACTACGACGCGATGCGCGAGCACTTCGGCGCGCGCGTCGTCGTCGGGTGCGCGGGCGAAAACATCATCGCGGAGACGGCCGGCCGGTTCAGCTACGAGGACCTCGCCGAGGGCGTCGCGATCCTGGCGCCCGACGGGAGGGAGCGCGTTCGGTTACGAGTGCTGCAAGTTGCCCACCCGTGCCGGCCGTTCACGGGCTGGGCACTCGGAAAACAAGTCGAGCCGGAGGAGCTGAAAAAGCATCTGCAGTTTCTCGATGATGGGATGCGCGGCTTCTACTGCGTGGGTGAGGGGGTTGGTACCGTTGCCCTTGGAGACTCCGTTGCAATTCTTTAGGACATGCAAAGACTAAGCAACAGACGCAGCCGCGGGCATCCGTAAACAGGCAACGGGACCACCCTACCAGAGGGTTGTCCCGTTAACTCTTCAGTGTTCACCGCCGCTGCGTCTGTAACCTAGTTTTTGCCGGTCCGCGCTTTCATGACAGTTCGTCCCATGCCATCCCTGCTGTCTTATGACAGCGATCGCATGTCATTTCATTAGTCCTCGCCTCAATGCCCTGCCGATGCCGGCACGAGGGGCAGACCGCGTACGTCAGCGGAAAAATTCGTCCCAGTCGTTCGATCACGCGCGGCTCGCAGCGCACGATCGTCCAGCGCTCGGGCGGATGATAGCGGATCTCCAAGAAGCGACGGTCCACCGGCACATTGTGCCGATTGACGTCGAGAACGACGATGTTGCTGGAGGAGATCCGCACGACCGGATACCAGGCGCCGCGGCGCAGCGTGTGCGCGCCGGAGGGACCAACACGCGCCCACCCTTTCACCTGCAGACGCGTCGGCAAAACCATCCGCGAGCCGCTTTCCATGGCCTAAGACTACCCTGCCCCGCAAGTGCCCGTCGTGACTGGAGTCACAGCGGTCGCGGTCGAAATAAGCTCACCCGCATTCCGAAAAGCCGCAGACGTGACATTTCGCACATCCCTCGATGAACGCGAGCTGTGAGCCGCAGTCGGGGCAAGCGCCGATAAAGGCTTGGTCCGGCCCGCGCGCGGCGCGAAGCGCGGCGTCGCCCGCCGTCCCCCGGACCACTTCGCTCGGCGCAACGGCGGCGGTTGGCGCGCTGTCCAGCAGGTCTTGCTGCACCCCCTGCTTGTCCTGCATCCACTTCTCGATCGCGATGCCGATCGCATCGGGAACCGACAACACCTTGTGCACTCCCAATCCGACCGCGCGATCGGACGAGATGCCGCGCAGCTGCCGGTAGATCTCGGGCAGCGGCACGCCCGAGCGCAGCGCCAGCGAAATCAGCCGGCCGACCGCTTCCACATCCGCCATCAGCGCGCCGCCGGCCTTCCCGAGCGACATGAACACTTCGAACGGCTGTCCCTTGTCGTCCTCGGTGATGGTCACGTACATCGTGCCGAGCGGCGATTCGACTCGGCGCGTCGAACCCTTGAGCAGATCCGGGCGAGAGCGCTTCGCGCGGCGCTGCAGGTTCTCCGCTTCCACATCGTGGAGCCGATCGCGCGTCAGATGCAGCTCGGTCTCGAGCTCCGCGATCCGACTGAGCGCTTCGGTGAGCGCGTCCTTCCCTGCCGTACCACCCGTTGCACCCTCTTGCACCTTCTTGGCGGTCGAGCCCGTGGACAGCACCTGGTTCTCGCGCGCGCCGTCGCGGTAGACCGTCACGCCTTTGCAGCCGAGCTGGTAGGCATAGCGATAGATCTGCTCGACGTACTCCTCGGTGGCGTCGTGCGCGAAGTTGCAGGTCTTGGAGATCGCCGAGTCCGTGAAGTCCTGGAAGGCGGCCTGCATCTGGATGTGCCACTCGGGGGTCACGTCGTGCGCCGTCACGAACACGCGCTGCCACTTCGCCGGCACGGCATCGAAGTGAATGTGGCCGGCCTCCGCGATCTTCTTCATGAGCTCGTCCGAATACCACCCCTCACGCTTGGCGATCGCCACGAAGTCCTCGTTCACGTCGGGCATCAGCACGCCCGCTTGATTGCGCATGAACGCGACCGCGAAGAGCGGCTCGATGCCCGACGAACAGCCGGCGATGATCGAGATCGTGCCCGTGGGCGCGACGGTCGTGAGATTGCAGTTGCGCAGCCGCCGCATGGGGCGAATGCGCTCGCCGCGGGCGTTGCGCGCGCAGGTCGCATCCGGTCCCCAGATCGAGCGCTCCCACTCCGCGAAGACGCCGCGCTGCTCCGCCAGCTTCTCGGAGGCAACCTTCGACTCCTCATCGATGAACCGCATCAGCTCGCGGCCGAGCGCGACGCCGGCATCGGAGTCGTAGGACATGCCAAGCCGGACGAGCAGGTCGGCCCATCCCATGATGCCCAGCCCGATGCGCCGAATCCGCTTCGCGAGACTGTCGATCTCTTCGAGCGGGTACCGGTTCGCGTCGATAACGTTGTCGAGGAAATGCGTGCAGAGGTGCACCGCGGTGCGCAGCCCATCCCAATCCACGTCACCGTGCTTGACGAACAGACCGACGTTGATTGAGCCGAGGTTACAGACGTCATACGGAAGCAGCGGCTGCTCGCCGCAGGGATTGGTCGCCTCGTAGCTGCCGAGGCGCGGAACCGGGTTGTACTGGTTGGCGCGGTCGATGTAGAAGACGCCCGGCTCACCCGTCTTCCAGGCACCGTGGACGATCTGCTTGAATACGTCGAGGGCGTCGAGCTGCCCTACCACCTTACCGGTGCGCGGATGGATCAGGTCGTACGACTTCCCGGCCTCCAGCGCGAGCATGAACGCGTCCGTCACGGCGACAGAGATGTTGAAATTCGTGACCTGCGTGAGGTCGTCCTTGCAGTGGATGAAGTCGAGGATGTCGGGGTGATCGACGCGCAGGATGCCCATGTTGGCGCCGCGGCGCGTGCCGCCCTGCTTCACCACGTCGGTCGAGGCATCGTATAGCTTCATGAACGACACCGGTCCCGAAGCGACGCCCATCGTGGAGCGAACGACGTCGTTCTTGGGCCTGAGGCGCGAGAAGGAGAATCCCGTCCCACCGCCCGATTGATGCACCAGCGCCATCGCCCGCAGGGTGTCGTAGATCCCGGACCGTCCGTTGGAGAGCGCGTCCTCGACCGGCAGCACAAAGCAGGCGGAAAGCTGGCCGAGCGGCCGGCCCGCGTTCATCAGGGTCGGCGAATTCGGCATCCACACCCGCGTCGCCATCAGCTCATAGAACGTCTCGGCGACGCTCTCGACCGCCTTCTCCGACGCTCCATACGCCCGGTCGGGGGCCGCGACCGTCCGCGCGACCCGCCAGAAGAGGTCGTGGGGACGCTCCACCGGCTGGCCCTTCTCATCCTTCACGAGATACCGGCGCTCCAGGACGGTCAGCGCGTTGGCGTTCAGCTCGAGCGGTTTATTAGGGGTGGAAGTCGTCATTCTGGCTCGTCCCTTGACGGTAGAGCGTCACAACTCTTGTGGCGCAAGACTCGGTTAAAGATAATCGGCAGAAGAAGTGCGGAGGGTCAAGGTAGATATGCAACTCAACCGCGGCAAGTCTCGCAACGCATCACACCACGCCTCAGGTTCCGGAAATTCACATCACAAAGTTGGTCGCTCGAGGGGGAAGGTCCCGCGGCGGTGTCGCTCGGCCTCCGCGACATAGTGCTCCCACGTCCCGCGGATGCGCGCACGCAGACCCTCATCGACGTGACGCGCGACACGCGCGGGCACGCCCATGACCAGCGAGCCGGGCGGCACCCGCATGCCTTCGGGGACGACGGCACCCGCGGCGACCACACTGCCGGTTCCGATGCGCACGTCGTTGAGCAGGATGCTCCCCATCCCGATGAGACATTCGTCCTCCACGATGCAGGCGTGCAGGATGACGCGGTGGCCCACGCCGACGCGCGCGCCGATCAGCGCGGGCTTGCCCTCGTCGACATGCACGATGGTGGCGTCCTGGAGGTTCGTATCTTCGCCGACCACGATCCGTGCCATATCCCCGCGGAGCACGGCCTGGTACCACACGCTCGAGCGCGGGCCCAACGTCACGTCGCCGAGCACGACGGCGCCCGGCGCGATGAAGGCGGTCGGATGGATTACTGGCGTACGGGCTGGAATGGCCACTGCACCCACGCCTCGGTCGGCTCGCCGTTCTTCTGAGCCGGGTTCCAGCGCAGGTTCTTCGCCATGTCGAGAGCTTCGTTGTTGAAGGTTTCCACGTTCGAGGGCACAAACACGCGCGCTTCCATCGTCGTGCCGTTGCGCGAGACCCTCATGAGCAGAATCGCTTGCCGCGGAAAGATCGGGGCATCCTGAGGGACCGGGATGAGCGTCGGTGATAGCGGCACCGGGCGGGTGTCGAAACAGAGGTTGTCCTGATTGTACGCCGGACCGAACAGATCGCACGGGCCCGCGGCGTCATCGCCGGTGCTCTCCATGACCACGCGCATCGTGAACGTTTGACCGGGCGTGATCGTGACCTGCTTATCGTAGGTCTGGTATCCCGCGGCGCGCACGATCAGGTGATGGACTCCCGAGGCCAACTCCAGTTGCGTCCCCTGTACCTGCTGGCCCTCGATTGAAACGCGGGCCCCGCGCGGGATCCCTTGGAGCACCAGCCGTCCGGGCGGTCCGGACGGCGGTGCTGGCGGGTGTACGATCGCGGTGCGGCTCGTGTCGACCGTTTGCTTCGCACTGTCGGCAGCCGCGAGGCTCGTCGAATCGCGGTGCGTCGTGTCGCGCTTTGCGGTGGAATCGGCGATCGGTCCTCGTGTCTTCGCGAAAATCAGGCCCTGCTTGTACGCGTAGAACCCGCCACCGCCCAGCACCGAGCCGACAATGAGCAGCCAGAGAAACACGCCCGCGAGCACCGACCGCCGCGGGGTGGGCGCCTCGCCGGTGATGGTCGGAGGAACGCCGGGTGGACGCGTGCCGGTGGCGCGGGGGAGCGGCGTTGTCGGCGCTGCCGAGAGGCGCGCCATCGATGGCATCGCCTGCGTCGCATCGGTCGTGAAGGAGACGGAGCGTCCGCCTTCGAGTACGGCCACCAGCTCGTCGGCGTTTTGGAATCGCTGATCGGGCACTTTTGCCATCATCTTCTTGATGATCTCGAACAGCGTGCGCTTGTCATGGGTATCGATGGGCGGAGTCGGGATCTCCTCCATGATGTGCTTGTAGCCGATCGAGAATGAATCCTCGCCATCGAACGGCACGGCGCCGGTGAGGCACTGGTAGGCGACGACGCCGAGCGAATAGATGTCGCTGCGGCCGTCGAGCGGCTGCGCCTTCGCCTGCTCCGGGCTCATGTAGTGCGGCGTGCCGATCGACATCCCGGTGCCCGTGAGCTTCCCACCCGAGGCTGCCTTGGCGATGCCGAAGTCCGTCACGACGGCGTGGCCGTGTTCGTCGAACATGATGTTGTCGGGCTTGATGTCGCGGTGGACGATTTCCTTCTTATGCGCGTACGCCAGCGCGCGCGCGACCTCGGCAAGGATCTTCTTGATCTCCTGTGGTGGCAGGCTCCCGCGGGTCGCCAGAATGTTGGACAGCGGCTTGCCGCGCAGGAACTTCATCACGAAGTAAATCACGCGGCCCGATTTGCCGACGCGATAGATCGGAATGATGTTCGGGTGCTCGAGTTTGGCCGACGTGCGGGCTTCGCGCTGGAAGCGCTCGACAAATTCCTTATCGAACGCGAGTGAGAACGGCAGGACTTTGATCGCGACTTCGCGATCGAGCTGCTTTTCCTTGGCCTTGAACACGATGGCCATGCCGCCGCGCCCCAGCTCGTCGAGGATTTCGTATTCCTCGTTGAGCTCCTGGCGCACCATGTCGATTTCCGTGATTTCCGGCGCCTCGACGCGCACGCCGGTAGGCGTCGCTACGGTCAGGTCGAGGCCGCAGGAATCGCAGAACTTCGCGGTGTCCTTATTCTGGGTGCCACAGCGGGAGCAATACAATTGGTCTCCGAGCGAACCGGGCTAACTTAGGGTTCGCGCGGAGCAGGGTCAACCGTTTAGCGCGCGACGACTTGGAATCGTTGCGACCGCGTGACGCTGACGCCGCTCGCGGGATCGGTGAGAACGACGGTGAGCCGGTAATTCCCCTTTCCGACGTCGCGCAATGCAATCCCACGATGCACGTGTGTGACCGGGCCGTCCGCGGGGGCGTCGAATTCGAGCAACACCGGCGAGCGTCCGCCGCCGAACAGACCGCGAATCGCACCGAATAACGAATGCCCGCCTTCCTTTTCGAGCCGCACGACGGTGTGATACGGCGCGCCGCTCGCGAGTCCGTAGACTTCGTAATACAACTCTGCGGCGCTGCCTTCGGGAAAACGATTCAACGGATTCAGCCAGATGGTGTCGCTCGGCGACGACAGCCATACGAGACCCGATCCCGCTCGGCCAACGACGACGTCGCTCACCGCAAAGCGGCGGGGATCGAGATTCTCGACGTGCAGTGCATCGATCACGAGATCGCCGGCGCCGGCATCGACGCTCGTGACGAGCAGACGATAGCGATACTGTCCGGGCGCGAGCGGCACGGCGAGCAGGCCCGTGAGATACGACGGATTGCGGAGTGCTTGATGGGCGGCGAAGACACGGAAGGTGTCCACGCGGGCGACGAGGTGGTCGTTCGAGTCCGATACGATCAGGCGGAACCGCAGCGCGTAGCGCACGCCGTCGGGAGCCGGATCGGGATTGAGGCGCTCCCCGGGGATCGCAAACACCACGTGCAGCATCTCGCCGGCGCTGTCGGTGCGGTTGGTCCCCCCCGTCCCCTCCCCCGTCCCCAGGACGAAGGCACTCGCCACGACGTCCAATAACTGATCGAAGCGTTGCGCGTAGCTGTCGCTGCTGGTGCCGAGCGTGATGTTGCGGCGTCCCTGAATCCGGTCCTCGGCGAGCTCACTGCCGCCCGCGTGTTGGCTGCGCGCCACGCGATCGTAGAGCGGCCCGAATTCGTCGCGCGACTGATACAGAGCCGGCACTTCGGGGTCGAGGGCGATCGACGCCCGCACCGCTCTGCGGAACCCGAGCACATCCGCCAAACTTTCGACGAGCTTGTAGTCCTGAACGTCGCCGCGCGCCACGAAATGAAAAACGAGATCGCCCTCGCGACGGCGATACAGCCAGCTCTCGTTCGTCGCACAGCCTTCGCCGTTCGGCTCCTCCGGCTCGGGGCAGAGAAACCGGGCGCGGCGATCCGGCTCACCGTGCCGGATGTAGATCGTGCCACGATCGTCGAACTCCGCCTGGTTGGGGCGATACACTTCGGTGATGTCGTAATGCCGGTGACGACTGACCAGCCGGAAGTTGTGGCGGGCATAGAACCAGCGGCGATAGTGCTCGGCGAGCCGCTCGCCGACATCGCGCGCCTGCTCGACATCGCGCTTGTTCCAGAACTCGTCGAGCCAGGCGGCGCGCTCACCGGGAGTCGCGAGCGCGTCGAACGCCTTCAGCGCTGCGGAATCGGCGATCCAGGAGAGATCGGACCGGTAGAGACCGAGCGCGGCCAGCGACGTGGCGACGCGAATGCCGTGGAAGTACGCAGACCAACCCTCCGTGAGCCGGCGCCCGAGATACGAGGTGCGTGCGAGCTCGAGTAAGCCGATCCCCGAATCCCCCCGGGCGGCGAGATAGGCGTGGAAAGCCGCCAGCGCCGAGTCGGTCTCACCCGCCTCGCGCTCCACGCGCCCGCGAACGAGCTGGACGCCAGGTTGGCGTCCCGCCGTCGATGCGGCGGCGAGGCGCACGGCGTTGAGCGCCACGTCCAGCCGCGGACGGATGCGCTGCGTCAGCGCCGTGTTTGCGAGATCGACGACGGCCGAGGCGAAGCTCGGATCGGCAACCGTCGCGCGCGCGAACGCTTTCGCGGCTTTCGACAGGTAATCCTTACCGAGCATCTGCCGGATGTTTTCGAGCGCCATCACACTGCTCTCACCGATGGCAAGCTCGGAGAGGCCGAGGCCGTACCACGGATAGGGCCACTCGGGACGCAGCTCGCCCGCCCATTCGAATTCTCCGGCCGCGTCGTCGTAATGCGCTTTGTTTTTGGTGATCGCGCCGAGTCGATCCGCGATGAACCCGAGCCGCAAATGGACGAGCGGATCATCACGATGCTGCTTGGCAGACTCGATCGTAGTCGCTTCGACGCGTGCCAGCGCGACGCTGTCGGTGACAAGACTGAGCGAATCGCGCAGCGATTCAATCGCGACGCGATCGGCTGGTGACTGTGCCAGAGCCGCGAGGACGAGCAGCAGCGCCATGATCTTTGATTATACGTCGTACCGCGAACTTCGAGTTTAGAAACGCGTCAGAAGTCGGCGCCGAAGGCGCCGTACAGGCGCGTGTGACCGGCCGCGGGTTGCGCGACGCCAAACCGCAAGGTCAGCGGCAGATCGTAGCTGACGGTCATGTCGGCCACCAGCTCCGCCCCCACCGAGCGCAGGCGATAGAGCCGGATCCCCTGCCCTGGATCCCAGGCGTCACCGATGTCGCTGAAGACTGACAGGGCGAGTTTGTCGCTGCCGAACGGAAGATGCCCGATCGACCTGCCCGGCAGCGCGAGCGGCATCCGGTACTCGACCGAGACGGTGGCGGCGCGATGCCCGCGTGCCGCGCCGCCATCATAGCCGCGCACCGGAAACGTGCGGAACGACCCGATCGACTGCCCGAATCCGATCTGCGCCAGTCCCGATGAGACGCCGCCTACAGAAAACTGATCCTGGATTGTCCCGTTGATCGCGCCGGCCGCGAGCCGAACGGCGAGGACTGGATACGCAAACCCGAGGCGTGGGCCGAGTCGAGCATACAGGCCGCCGCGCGCGCGGAACTCGTTCGACCACCGCGACGTGCCTTGCTCCTCGCGACGACGGTACAAGAAGCTGACGGTGGCACCGTCCTGGAGCGACACCGCGAGCGGAGCTGCCACCACCGATCCGAGCGCCACGCTCGCCGAGCCGCCGACGAAGTCGCGGGTCCGGCAACCGGTGCAGATCGCGGCGAGCGACGTGTCGGGAGAAGCGACGTATCGCCTTCCTTCATATTCCGCGGCAACGCGCAGCGAGAGGAAGCTGCGCCACCGATGCGTGGCGAGTGTCGCACCGAGTGCAGTGGCGCGATGTTCGGTCGACACGACGTGTCTCGTGCTGTCGATTCCGACAAGCGCCCAGGAACTGGACGCCGACAGATCGAGCGTCGGGTTGCCCAGCGCGTTATCGAGAAGCACGAACCATCCTTGCGCGCGGAGCGGCGACGCCGACATGAGACCCTCGGCGTAGTAGGTGTAGCGGTCGAGGGCATCGGTACCCGCCGTCGCGGCGCCGACGAAGCGGCCGGCCTGGGCGGCGTTGAATCCGAGCGGGATCCAGAAATGCGGCCGCAATGAAGGCCACGACGAGTATCCCGTCTCGCGCATGGCCACGTGCGGCGCGGAGTCGAACGGCGGTGGCAGTGAGACGGCGGCGATCGGCTGCGCTGCAGTGAGCGGTGCGACGGCGCGCAGCTCCCATCCGGTGTGTCCCAACGTGGTGAACAGAATCCGTCCGTCGGGCAACAGCGCGGGCGTGCGCGCGCCCAATGGCTCCGCGGTCAACTGTTTCACACCTTGGTCAGGCTTCCAGAGATGGATCTGCGGAAACTCCTGCGCGTCTGTTACGAAGAGGACACCGTCCGACGTCCACACAGGATCGGCGACTTCGGACGGTGATTCGAACAGTACCTCGAGCGATCGGGGAGTGCCGGTCGGCCACCGCACCAGCGCCCAGTGCCCGTTCTCGTGACGCGCCGCCACGACCGATCGGCCGTCGGGCGATGGCACCGACGGGCCCCACGTCGCGCCGGGCGCATCGAGGGCGTCACGTGTGAGCTGCGGGGCAAACGCCGGCGCATCGACCGCCGGTCCGAGATGCAACGCCGCGAGGACGCCGCCACCTGCCCGCGGCTCGATCAGGCGTCCGTCCCGCGTCAGCCGCTGCCAGGCGCCATCCGGCGACCATCGCCAGAGATCACTGCGTACCGTCCACCGGCCGACATAATCGAGCTGCGCGACGATCAACGTGTCGCCGAGCCAGTCGTAGCTCACCTGACCATTGACACGATGCGAACGCAGGACGCGACCGCTTGCGACGTCGCTTACGCGGATGCGGCGAGCGCCACGGCCGTCGTCGTAGACATAGGCGATGGATCGGCCGTCGGACGAGATGCGCGGCGTCGGTTGGCTGCGGAGACCACCGGCGACGAGTGTGCTCGACGTAACCAGGGCTCCGGGGACCGCCGTCGCGATCGCCCGCTGCCACGTCTCGTCGAGTGGCGCGCCGGCGAGCCGCAGCGGCCGACCAACCCGAAAAGGAATGAGCTGACCGGCTGTGCGCTCGCTGAAGCGCGGGATGACAGAATCGCCGCCATTTTGGGACAGATACTCCCAGAACCGGCTTCCGTACGCGTAGGGTGCGAGACCGTCGGGCCAGCGCGTGAACAGCAACGCGTCCCATGGCGATCGTGGCTTTTGGGCGGCGGCATCGGCGCCGACCGCCTGGCGATGATAACTCCCCGCCGCGCGCCCACCCGCAGTGAACCGGGACTCGTAATAGGTCGCGAACCCCTCGATGACCCAGCTCGGCTGGTATTGGTTGGGAAAGAGGCCGGGAGCGCGTCCAAAGACCGACTGTAACGTCCTCCAGATGCCGCGCGAGCGATCCAGATGAAAGACGTGCGTGAGCTCGTGTACGATGACGAGCCGCTGCCAGCTGTCGTACGTCTGGAGCCCGGGATCGGTGACGGGTGGCGTGAGCAGGATTGTGAAGCGGTTGGAAGGATACGTCGTGGTGAAGCCATTCGGTGTGTCGATGTCGTCGGAGAGCGTGAGATCGATGACGCCGCGCGGCGGATGGAGCTCAGTGGACAGCAGGCGAAACGCGCGCTCCGCTTCCGCAGCGGCCTCAACGGCGACGCCGCGATAGCTGGGCCGGAAATGGACGCGGAAGTGTTGGGTGTGAAGGGTTCGCCAACTGCCGGACGGGTTTACTTGACCTGCCGCTGGCGTAGTGAGGAAAGCCAGCAAGAACAATGTGCGTCGTGCGTCGTGCGTCGAGATCACCGCGCCATTTCCCGCAGGAAATCCTCGATCCCCTTCGCGACCCCTCGCGCGTAGCGCAGCCGACCCTCAGGACTCGCGAGCATCGCCTCCTGCTCGGGAATCATCATGAACAAGCCTTCGGTGAGCGCCGACGGCATCCACGGATCGCGGACGAGCGCGTAATCGCCCCGGCCCATCCCCAGATCGTGGACGCCCAGCTCAGCGACCAGTGCGCGGTCGAGCGCCCGTGCCAACGCGGCGCTCCGAGGATGGAAGTAGTAGACACTGGTCCCGTTATTCACGAACGGATTGATGCCATCCGGCAACGCGTTGGCGTGAATCGAGACCAGCACGTCGGCGTCGTGGAGCTCGGCGAAATGCGTGCGAGGATACAACTCGATCGGCGTTGAGTCGGTGCGCGTCAACAAGGCCGTCGCGCCTGCCCCCTCGAGCAGCGTCTTTGCCTGCTGCGCGACTGCGAGCACCGCCACCGGCTCCCACAGACCCGACGGCCCCTTGGCGCCGAGGGGCGGATGGCCGGGATCGAGCACAATCGTGCGACCGGCCAAGGGACGCCGGGGATCGATCACCGGTGGTCGTCGAATCTCGAGCACCAGATCGCGCCCGCTCCAGCGGCTGCGATATCCCCAGACTCGTCCCGCGAGCGAAAGTGTGACCGTAACTTCGTCCACGGTCGGCTGGGCGTAGCTCATGCGCGTGACGTAGGAGTCGGTGCCACCGTGCTGCATCCAGTTCACATCGGAGAAGACACCGTAGAGGCGCACCGTGAGGCTGCGCTCGTCCTCTTCGACCTTGAACGGAACACGGGCGGGGAGCGGCACGCGGAGGATCAGCGAGCGCGGGCCGGCGATGAGCCGCACCGAACCGACGATGCCGCCCGGAGGTGGTGTGCCTGGCGCGAGCGGCACGACGTCGGCTGTGTTGACCCACGCGACGGCGCCGCGCGAAAGCCGTAACCGCGTCTGCCCGCTCCAACGTCCATCCGCGACCGCGGTCGTCCCCGTTGGGAAGAACCAGTTGTACGTGCCGTAGGGGACGGCCTTCCCGACCGTCAGGCTGTCGGTCGTGCCCGTATGCGCGGTGTCGTCATTCAGGACGATGACGGTCGGATGCGCGCGATCGACCGTGTCCACGACGAGCGGCCAGACGGCGCGCGCCGTGTCCGTTCCGACAATCGCTTCGACGATCGCATCACAGACCAGCTGCGCGGGCAGCCACGCCACATACCGGTCACGGGCAACCGGCAGCTGGTAGGCCGTTGTGTCCGTGCCGAACGCGCGCACGCCCCATGCGGGCTCTTCGGGCAACGTGTCGGGAACGAACCAGATCGTTCCCTTCCCTTCGATGCGGAGTCGCACGCGCGCGCCTGGCGTCGCACGAAGCGAGAGCCGGATCCCCTCACCCGCGGGAAAGGCGAGCGAATCGGTGGGCGAGAAGCTCGTCGTGTCGATCCATGCGGCCGCGCCCGCCGGCGGCTGGAAGGGCTGCGCGATGCGCGCGACGAACGTCGTCTCGCGCTGCTCCGCGCCTCCCCCGCCCCCCCCGGCACCGGTACGTGCGACGATGTGAAAATGCACGAGCGAATCGTGCGGCAGCGGCACCCACGCGAGCCAACTCCCGCTCGCGTAAACCGGAATCGACTGGCCATTCACGGAAAGCGCTACATCGACTCGGCCGCGACCAACACTCCCGAAGAGAAAGGAAGAATCCTGCGCCTGAATCGGCTCGGCGGTGTCGGGATAGACGACGCTGATGTGCAACGACTCACGTGCGGAAGGAGCGACCGGAGCGGCACCCGCGGACGCGCGACGCGCTGAAGACGCCGCGCAACCCGTCGCTGCAACGAGAAGCGCGGTCCAAACGAGTCGCATGTGGCGCAAGCTAGCATTGAGCAATAGATTGGGCCACCTTACTTTATGGCTCTGAGCGCCTGCCAGTATTGCGGCCGCCAAAACGAGGCCGACGCGCAATTCTGCAACGACTGCGGCAAGCCGCTCACCAAGGCGGCGGTCGCGCGTGCGGCCGTGGCGGCGGGTTCTCGAAGCGGCGGAGTGTCCCGCACCAGCGGCCCGCCCGCACCAGGGATGGGCGCCGCAGCGGATCCCCCCGCGCCCTGTCCGCTGTGTGGCACCATCGTCACCGCACACAGCGGGGGGGGCCCCGAACACCGCTTCAGTCCCGACCGCCGCTCCGATCACTCCCTCACCCTGGTTCTGTTGTCCGAGATGGCTACCGAATTGCAACGGTTCGACCGCAAGCAGAGCTCGACCGCCATCGGCCGGACCGACGGCGACATCCGCTTCCCGGACGATCAGTTCCTCTCCCCTCTTCACGCCAAGCTGTCGTGGGAAGAAGGCCGCCTCGAGGTCCGCGACCTCGGCAGCCGGAACGGCACCTGGGTATTCCTCGAAACGCCCTACCGCCTGACCGACGGCGACCTCATCCTCATCGGCTCCCAGGTGCTTCGCTTCCGGCGCCTCGGCTACCCTGGCCCGCACGCACCCGATGCCGACCTGACGAAGCGCATGGGCAGCATGGTGCCGAGCGCCGATATCGCCAGCCTGACGCAGCTCCGCTCCGACGGCAGCTCGCGCGACGTGATTCAGCTCTCGCCGGGGCGCGACGTCCATGTCGGCCGCGAGCGCGGCGATTGGATCTTCCCCTACGATCCCTCGATGAGCGCGCAGCACGCGATGGTGCGCTCCGAGGACGCGGACTTCGTGCTGGTCGACGACCACAGCCGCAACGGCGTGGCGATCGCGGCGCGCGGTGCAATGGTGCTGCACCACGGCTCCCGGATCATGGTCGGCGACAAGTTGCTGCGCGTTGACCTTCCGGGGGGCGAGGCCGGGGGCACACCGGCCGCATGAAGATCTGTCCCGTCTGCTCCACCGAGTATGCCGATGACGTGAAGTTCTGTCCCAACGACGGGCAAACGCTGCGCTCGGCGGCTCCCGCGAGCGATTTGGTCGGCCAGGTGATCGCCGACCGCTATCACGTGATGAAGAAGCTCGGCGAAGGCGGCATGGGTCAGGTGTATCTCGCCGAGCATGTGAAGATGGGGCGACGCAGCGCCATCAAGGTGATGAATCCCTCGATGGTGCACGATCCCGATGCCGTCGCCCGATTCAACCGCGAAGCGTCGAACGCCAGCCGCATCACCCATCCCAACGTCTGCGCGATCTACGATTTCGGCGAAACGCCGGACGGTCTCATCTATCTCGCCATGGAGTTCATCGAGGGTGAGCCGCTCACCGATTTGCTGGAGCGCGAGGCCGAGGGTGCGCTGCCGGTGCCGCGCGCGGTCACCATCTTCCTTCAGGTGGCGGAGGCGCTGCAAGCCGCGCACGACCTCGGTATCGTGCATCGCGACTTGAAGCCCGACAACATCATGCTCACGCGGCGGAAAGACGGCGCCGACGTCGTCAAAGTCGTGGACTTCGGCATTGCGAAGGCTGTTGAGGGCGATCAGGCGGGACAGAAGGTTACGAAGACCGGCCTGGTCGTCGGCACGCCGGAGTTCATGAGCCCCGAGCAGCTCTCCGGCGACACGCTCGACGGCCGCAGCGATCTGTACTCGCTGGCGCTCGTATTCTACCGCATGCTCTCCGGCAAGCTGCCGTTCGAGGCGACGACGATCCAGGAGACGATGATCAAGCGCCTGACCGACGACCCCACCAAACTCGCTGACGCGCGTCCCGATCTCACGTTTCCCGCCGGCTTGCAACCGGTGTTCGACACCGCGCTCGCACGATCCCCGGTCGAGCGCTATCAGACGGTGGCGAAGTTCGCGGCGGATGTCGCGGCGGTCACTGGTCGTCCGGGATCAGCGGCGGTCCCGCAAACACGGTCAGGGCCTGATACAGAGAGCGAGACGCAGCTGCTCGATACGATGGGCGGCGCGACCCAACGGATCTCTGCCAAGCGACCCGCGCCGGCGCGAAAGCGGTCGCTGATTCCCGTGGCCGTTGGCGTCGTCGTGATTCTCGCCGGCGCGGGCGCGTGGGTGGCGCTCAATGGCGGCAGCAAAACAGGCGGGGGCGGCAGGAGTCCCGCTGAGTCCACCCGCGTGTCGCGCGACACGGCGGCCACGCAAACGGCGCGACAAACTGGAAACGTGCAACGCTCCGGCCGTCAGCCCGGCCCGGTGGCCAACAAGGAGAGACCCGCGGTCGACAGCGCAGCTATTGACCGGCAGTTGGACAACGTCATGGAGCTGGTACTCCATCCGCAAACGAGCGGTACGGGGCGGGACCAGGCGACGGCGATCTACAACAACAACGGCGCTCCTCCGACACTGCGCGCCCAGGCGGCGTTCATGGTGGCGCAGGCCTTCTTGCTCGATGGCAAGACCGCCGAAGCCTGCCGCTGGAACGGATTGGCGTTAAACCTGAGGCCGACAAACTCGCCTTATCTGCAGTTCAAGCGCGATCAGGGATGCGCCTCGTGAGCTTCTTCAACACGAGGAAACCGATCCGCGTCGAGGTCTTCGCGAAGACCGATCTCGGTCGCACGCGCGATCACAACGAGGACAAGTTTCTCGTTGCCGACCTGACCAAGAAGACCGCATCGCTCCTTCCGGAAGTGCGCCGGCACGACATTGGCCCGCGCGGTACGCTGCTCATGGTCGCCGACGGGATGGGCGGCGCCGCGGCGGGCGAGCTGGCGAGCGAAATGGCCACTGACACGATCTACGCCCACCTCCTCAAGACCTGGAATGCTGAGGATGAGGTGACGCCGCAGCGGTTCGCGTACCGCCTCAAGGAAGCCGTCGAGGTCGCGAACGCGAGCATTCACGCGCACGCGAAGGCCCACCCCGAAGTCCGCGGGATGGGCACGACGACGACCGCCGCGGGCGTGCTGAACGACCATCTCTATCTCACGCAGGTCGGTGACAGCCGGGCCTATCTGATTCGCGGCGGCGAAGCGCATCAGATCACTAAGGACCAGTCGCTGATGCAGCGCCTGGTCGAGGCGGGCGAGCTGACAGAAGAGGAAGCCGCGCAGAGCGAGCGCCGCAATATCATCCTGCAAGCGCTCGGCCCCGACGCCAAGGTCAAGGTCGATCTCACACAGCAGGAGATACGGCGCGGCGACATCCTGCTGCTCTGCTCCGATGGCCTCTCCGGGCAAGTAAAGAAGGAAGAGATCGCCAAGATCGTGACAGAGGCCCCGAACCTCGGCGCGGCATGCGACCGGCTGATCGCGCTGGCGAACGAGCGCGGCGGCCCCGACAACATCACGGTGGTGATTGCCCGCTTCGACGGTGACGGCCTGCGGTACTCCGGCAGCGGGCCACCGGAAGACGTCGGCCATCAGGTGTATCCGCTGATCGACACCGAGACGAGCACCGAGCCCGTGCCCATCTATAAAGGAAGCAGGCCACCGGTTCCGAGCAGGGAGGCTCGCACCAACCGGACGCTGACCGTCCTGCTGATTGCTGTAGCCGTCTTCGCCGCCCTCGCCTGGTACTTCACGCGCGAGCCGTGAAAGCGCAATTCAAGTTTCTCTCCGGCGCGCGCGCGGGACAGGTCGAAGCGTTCCGGAAGGGCTACATCGGCCTGGGCCGCCATCCGCTCTCGGATGTCCGGTTCGACGCCGAGCGCGACCTCGACGTATCGTCCCGGCATGCGGCGATCGTACGCAAGACGGAAGGGTTTGTCCTCCAGGACCTCGGCAGTCGCAACGGCACCTTCGTAAACGGCAAGCGCATCACCGGCGACACGCCGCTCAAGGACGGCGACGTGATCGGATTCGGTGCCAACGGCCCGGCGCTCGAGTTCGAGGTCATCGAGGCCGACACCGACATCCCTGCCACCACCGCAGCCGAAGGGATGGCCGCGCGGGCGTCGACGCCGCGTGAGGTCGTCCGCGCGACGCCGGCTTCGACGCCGCTGCATTCACCATCGCGGCAGAGTACGGGCGTGCGCATCGCGGTCGAGGTCGCGCGGCAGACGGCGCAGCTACGGCGCACGACCAAAGTCCTGATCGTGCTGCTGCTGATCGTCGGCACCGGCTTCACCTGGATGCAGTGGGACGGGCGGCGGCGCGCGCATGAGCTGACGCAGCTGCAAGCGCGCGCCGACAGCCTGATGCACGAGTCGCGCGACATGACGACGCACTTCAGGTCCGAGCTCCAGGGCGTGCGCGATGCCCTCACCACGTCGCAGACGGAGACGACGCGGCTGCGCCGGGAGCTCGACGGCTCGAGCGGCGACGCGTCATCGGTCGCTCGCTTGCGCACCGAGCTCGACGCCGCCGAGCGCCGGCAGCATGCCCTGGCCGGCGCCGTGGGCGGCGTCAACTATCGCGCGATCTCCCATCGCAATCAGGACGCGGTGGCCATTGTGATCGTCGAATTCACAGACGGCGACCGTTTCAGCGGGACGGCGTTCTCCGTGGACTCGATGGGCACGATGGTCACGAACAAGCACATCCTCGTCGGCGAGGATGGCACGAAGACCGCGAAGCGGATCGGCATCATTTTCTCGGGTAGCACGCAGATGTGGCGCGGCGAGATGATCGGCGTCTCGCCCGATGCGGATCTCGGGGTGTTGCGCGTGCTGATCAAAGGCAGCACGCCGCGCGTTGCGGGAATCGCGAAAACTCGCGAGGGCATCGAGCGCGGCGACCCGGTGGCGATCCTCGGCTACCCGCTGGGCTTCGACCTGCCGATGGAAGCGCAGGGCGGCCATCCGATCGCCGAGCCGACGCTCACCGTGGGGACGGTGAGCAAAGCGCTCACCTCCGTGGTGCAGGTGGACGCCTACGGCGCACCGGGGTCGTCAGGGAGTCCGATCTTCGATCGCGACGGCCGCGTGATTGCGATTCTCTATGGCGGCGAGCGTGAATCGAACGGCAAGATCATCTTCGCCGTGCCGGCCTACCAAGCCGCTGCCTACCTTAAGAGCCTCGGCTTACCCAAATAGTCGTTAACGAGCCCGCTCGATCACCATCATCTTGAACGTGCCGGGCACGATCGGCGGCCGCCGGCGCGGATTCGCTGCCGTCGACTCCGCGGGCACGGGTCCGAAGTCGGCCGTGACGACGTACAGGCGATGTGTCACGGGGTCGAGTCCCATGTTCCGCGCGCCGGGCGCCGTTTGGACGTTCTGGACAACGTGGTACTGATCCGGGCTGTCTTCGTGGATCACCGTCAGGGTGCCGTCCGCATTTGACGTGAACACGTCTCCCGCCGCGGCGTCGAACGCCGCGCCGTCCACGCCCTGACCGATCGGCGCCGTCGCAACCACGCGTCCCGCACCGTAGTCGGAAACCGCCAGCACACCGCTGCGACAGCCACTGAAGAGCCGATGATGCGTGGTATCGATCGCCATCGCGACGGGATTCTTGCATCCGGTGGTCGGCCAGCGGCGGGTGACCGTCGCTGACTTCCCATCGATCTCCACGATCTCTGCGTTGTCCACGATGTTCACGAACAATTTGCCGTTACCTGCCACGACGCCTGTTTCCGGTTTGCCACCCAGCGGAATATTGGTGACGCGCTGCCCGGAAGCCGGATCGATTACCGTCGACGACTGCGCATCGCCGTTGAACGTGAAGACACGATTCGAGGCCGCGTCGTAGACGATGGCGTCTGCATCTTCGGCCGCTGGTGTCTTGCCGAGCACCTTGAGGCTGGTCGGGTCGAACATGACGACGGAGCTGTCGTTGCCTGACGTCGCAAAGCCGTGATGCGCCGCCGCGACCAACGCGACGCCGTGGGCACCCTGAATCGGCGCGACTTCGCCGAGGACCTTGCCATCATTCTCGTCGACCACCATGAACCGATTTTGGCGGGCAATGAACACGCGATGGTTGGCCGGATCGGGCGTGACGTAGTCCCATCTCCCGTCGCCGCCCAAGGTGTACGTGTGCGTGATTCGGTACGGGTTGGTGGCTGGCCCTTGCGGATTCTGCGTGGCAAAGACTACGAGGCTGAATAGTCCGAGAATCATCAGCTGCTCCGAGTTGAAGGTCGCTTCTGCCATAGGTCGATAGGCTTGCCGACGCCCTTGGGCTGGAACGGAAGAATGACCTTCCGCCCCTCTCCTGCCGAGGCGTACGCCGCGTACAGCACCTCCTGCACGACGCGCCCGGTCTCGCCGTCCGCGATCGGTGTCTCCGCACCGCGCACACACCGCGCGAAATGCCGCATCTCCTGCGGGAACCCGTAATTCCACTGCTCCTCGAAGACAGGATACGTCCAGCCCTTCGTCGTCGCTGCCTTTTCGACGGCGTACCCGAAACCGATTTCCGAATAGGTCGGCAACGCGTTGCCCATGAGCAGATCGGCATACGTTTGCCCTTTGTCGCCGAACACTTCGATGCTGTCGTCCATGCCGCCGGGCCGGTTCCAGCTGCTCTCGACCATGCCGATCGCTCCGGTCTCGAATTCGATGATCGTGACGGCTTCATCCTCGCCCCGTGTGCGATCCCCATGCACCTGCGTCGCCATCTGCGAGTAGACGCTCTTGATCTTCGGCTTGCCGAGGAACCACCAGCAGAAGGCGATGCCGTGACAGCCCAGATCCATGACAGCCCCGCCGCCTGATTGCTCGACGTCCCAGAACCAGGGTGAGTGCGGCCCCGAATGTTTCTCGCCCTGCTTTACCAGATGCACTCGGCCGAACGCTCCTTCGTCCGCCATCTGCTTGGCCTTCACGTACTTCGGCGTGAAGAACAGCTCCTCGGCATACAACAGCAGCACGCCCGCCTTGTGGCAGGCGGCGATCATGGCATCGGCTTCCTCGAGCGTCATGCACAGCGGCTTTTCGCACACGACATGCTTGCCCGCCTGGGCGGCGTCGATCGTCATCGGCGCGTGCAGGCGATTGGGCGCCGTGATCCAGACCAGCTCGACGTCGCGATCCCGCAGCAGCTCGCGATAGTCGGTGCTCGCGCGTGCGACGCCGTGACGCTTCGCGAAGCCTGCTGCATTGCCTTTGGTCGGCGACGCGACCGCGACGACCTCGACCTCGTCCGGAACCGATTTCGCCGCGCCCGCAACGCAGTCCGCCTGAAAGCGTGAGCCGATGACTCCGATTTTTACTCTTGACATGCGGCCATTCTACCGCGGCAAGAGGTTCTTGGCCAAGGGTCGGTCGTGAAAATCGCCGTGGGAGTAGAAGTTGGACTGGTCACCACTCGCCCCGTGACCGGCACCACATCCCGAGCGGCACGGATGGTCGAGGTTGGGTTTATGAGACGTTGTCTGGTCGTCACATTGGAATCGCGATATCTCGGTCGACTCGGTCGATCCCAACTCCGACAGTCTCATCGCGCGCTGTGGCGGTTCGGCGAGCCTCCACCCTGATTTCGGCACGGTCTATGGCGGCGTGCCGTGGGGCATTCCGTTCATCACCGTCTCGGGTTCGCAGCCGCGCGTGCCCGTGACGTTCGCCTACGCGGCTGAGAGCGACCCCGGGCCCTACCCCATTCCCCGCGATGCGCCCATCGAGGGCGGCGCAAGCGCGACGGGCGACCGCCATGTGCTGGTCGTGGACGTGGACAATTGGAAGCTGTACGAGCTGTTCGACGCGCACTCGGTCAACGGTGGCGCGTCATGGACGGCGGGATCGGGCGCGATTTTCGACCTCTCGTCGAACGCCCTCCGGCCGGACGGCTGGACCTCGGCCGACGCCGCAGGGTTGCCCATCTTTCCCGGCCTCGCGCGCTATGACGAAGTTGCAACCGCGGGACGGATCGCCCACGCGCTGCGCTTCACTTGCCCCGTCACCCGCCGCGCCTACGTTCCCCCCGCACGCCATTTCGCAAGCACGCTCACCGATTCGTTGCTTCCTCCCATGGGTATGCGCGTGCGGCTCAAAGCGGGGGTGGACATTTCGGGCTTCCCCGCCGACGTCCAGGTCATTCTGACCGCGCTGAAGAGCTACGGCATGTTGCTCGCGGACAACGGAGGACCGTTCTTCGTAAGTGGCGCGCCAGACCCGCGCTGGAACAATGCTGACATCGATACGATGAAGCGGCTGCACGGGACGGACTTCGAAGTAGTCAGGATGACGGGGCTGGTGTGCGCTAGGCGAGCACCGCGTCATCGTTTCGAATCCCACACCGCGACGCCGACCCGCGAGTCGGCGGTACCGTAGTAGAGAAACCAGCGTCCGCGAAACGGCACGAGACCTTCCACGAACGTCGTTCCCTCGGGATACTGGCCGGTCCGCTCGTAGCTCTCGGTCGGGCGGATGAAGGGCGCATCCGAGCGCGCAATGAGCTTGAGGGGATTGCGCGCGTCGAACAGCGCCTGCCCACCGGTGTAAACCCGCGCTGGCAACGTCGAGTCGCCGTGTGTGGCACTGTTCCCGGCGTTGTACAGCACGACAATGCCCCCCCCGTTGGCCGTGAGCAGTGCCGGCGGACCAGCCTCGACCAACCACGAATCGAAGTATCCGGGTCGCGGCGAGAGCACGTTGATCAGGCGCCCGTTGTCATCCTCGACTGGTGTCCAGTCCAGCAAGTTGTCGGACGTCGCGATGTGGAGATCCGGGACTCCGAAATACATCCAGTACCGACCGTTGACCCGGGTGGCGATGACGCGGTCGCCGTCCACTCGGCTGAGGATGGCGCCCGACTTCGACTCGGCGCGCAGATACTTGCCGCCAGCGGCGCGGGCAAAGGCAGGCCCATGCTTCGTCCAGTTGATCAGATCGCGCGACGTCGCGACCGCCAGCCGCGGGATGTCTCGGTTCCATTGCGTGTAGGTGAGCACATAGGTGCCGTCGTCAGACTCGACGATCCGCGGATCTTCGACCCCGCCCGGCCACTCATACTGTCGCTGCGCGTCGGTGTCCGGATACAACACAGGGGCGCCGCGACGCGTGAACCGCAAACCATCGCTGCTCTCGGCCAACCCCAACCGCGAAGTGTGCCGGCCGATCTGCCGCTCGCCGCTCGCATCTTCCGCGCGATAGAGCACGAAGACTTTTCCGTCCCTCACGACGGCGGCCGGATTGAAGGTCGCGTATTCCTCCCACGCGACCACGCTGTCCGTCATGGGTGAGCGGAAATGGGAGGCCGGATTCGGGGTGATGACTGGATTCACCTGCGCCGGCTTTACAAACGGGCCGAACGTCCAGGCCTGCGTTATCAGGAGCAGGAGATTCATACGACCCGGTGTTAAGGGAGCGCAAAGGCGACGTATGCGTCACCCGACTTCGTGCCCAACTTACCGCCACCCGCCGCGATGACAACGTACTGCCGCCCTCGGACCGCATAGGTGCTCGGCGTCGCATAACCAGCCGCCGGCAGGGCCGACTCCCACAGGAGCTGACCCGTTGTCTTGTCGAACGCGCGGAATTTTGCGTCCATCGTGGCGGCGATAAAGACGAGACCGCCCGCCGTGACGATCGGTCCACCGTACTGCTCCGCTCCCGAATTCACACGCGTCGTGTCCCTCAGCGCTGGATGCTGACCCAGCGGGATTCTCCAGCGGTACTCGCCGGTGTTGAGATCGATCGCGCTCAACGTGCCCCATGGCGGCCTGATGGCGGGAAATCCAGCCGAGTCGCGCCAGCGCTCGTAGCCGACAAACTCGTAGGGCGACTTGGTCTGCAATGGAGGGGGCGCGCTTACGGGAAGCGGTTCCGTGAGTCGTTTGCCGACTACGTACTCGATCACGGCGCGTTTCTCTTCGGCACGAAGACCCGCGAATGAAGGCATGAAGCCGCGGCCGTGTTCGATGATTTGAAACAGTTGCTCGGGCGTACGACGCGCACCGATGCCGATGAGCGACGGCGCGCGATCGTGACCCCGCCGACCGACGCCGTGACAGGCGGCGCACGCGCCGGCGTATACCGCGGCACCAGTTCTCGGCGCGCCGGTTTGCATGGGGATCCTCGCGACCTCACGCATCGCGGCGATCCACGGTACGTCGCTCGCGTTGACGTAGAGGACACCCGTCGCGGTATCGACCGCTGCCCCGCCCCACTCTCCACCGCCGTCGAAGCCCGGCAGGACGATGCTGCCTTCGCGACTCGGCGGGGTGAAGAGGCCATCGTGTCGCAGTGCGCGAAAGCGCCGTCGCTCGGCTGTGGTGACGTCAGCCTCGGTGATTGACTGCCGCGCGAACGGCGCAGGCCGGAGCGAATACGGTTGCGTCGGCCACGCGCGCTCGCCCCGCAGATTGGAGGCGGGTACTGCGCGCTCCTCGATCGGAAAGAGTGGATTGCCTGAACCGCGATCGAACAGGAAGATGAACCCGCTCTTCGTAATCTGCGCGACCGCATCCACGCGCTTTCCGTTCTGGATGACTGTGACGAGGTTCGGTGCCGCTGGCAGATCACGATCCCAGAGATCGTGATGCACCGTCTGGAAGTGCCAGATCCGTTTGCCGGTCGTGGCATCGAGCGCGAGCAACGAGTTGGCGAAGAGGTCGGCCCCCAGGCGATCGCCGCCGTAGAAATCGGGCGAGGCCGAGCCGGTCGGGATGTAGACGACTCCGCGGGCTGTATCCACGGTCATGCCCGCCCAGGAGTTCGCGCCGCCGATTGTTTTGTAGGCTTCGGCCGGCCAGGTGTCGTGTCCGAATTCGCCCGGCCACGGAATGGTGTGGAAGGTCCAGCGGATTTTGCCGGTGCGCGCATCGTAAGCGCGCACGTGACCGGGCGCCGCACCCACGTCTTCTCCGACTCGCGTGCCCCAGATGACTATGTCTTTGTAAGCCACGCCGGGGCTCGTCGAGACGAGGTATTCGCCATCGATGTCCCAACCAAGCCCCACGCCAAGATCGACCCAGCCCGTGTCGCCGAAGCTGCGAATTGGTTTGCCCGTCCCCGCGTCGAGGGCATACAGACGCCGCTCGACGGCGAAAAAGATTCGCCGGTCGCGACCAACTGCCCAATACACCACGCCGCGATTGACGTGTGGCTGAGTCGCACGGTTCGGAAAGGCATCGAATCTCCACAGCAGTGTTCCGCTCTCGGCGCGCAATGCGATCACGGCAAGCGTAGGAGTCGTCGTGTAGAGCACGCCGTCGACGACGATCGGCGTCGCTTGGATTTGGGAGAGGCCGTCCGGAGGAAGGTCGCCGGTGTGATACGTCCACGCGACCTTCAACTGCGCGACGTTACGGCGATTGATCTGATCGAGCGCGGAGTAACGCGGGTTGCCGGGACTGCCGCCGGTGACGCGCCAGTCCACCGTGCCCGGATCGCTCGCGGCTCGTTGGCTGCATGCGAGAGCACCGGGAACCGCGATGACGGCGAGGGTAGCGCGCCAACCACGCACCGGTTACCTCGCCGGCGTCAGCACGATGTTACGAAATTCGACCGGGCCGTGGTCGCCCTGGAGCATGAGCGGACCCGAAGATCCTTCATCGCTGTCGAGCGCACCGCCGGTGATTCCCGGTATCTCCTCGTTGCAGATCAGGGTCTTGCCGTTCAGTACCACTGTCAGCATGCGTCCCACGAGCGTGATGTCGTACGCCTGCCACTCAACCGGCTTTCGCGCGGCGGCTTCGCTCGGCGGCAGAAAGCCGTAGACCGCGCCGAGGCGATCCTGAACCGGTTCGAGCGCGTCGCTGTCCTCGATTTGCACCTCGTACCGGCCGCGCAGGTAGACACCGCTGTTTCCTTTCGGTGGATAGCGGAACTCGATATGCAGCTTGAAATCGTTGAAGGTTTGGCGAGTGATGAGGTTGGTGCCGGCACGCGTGTTCGTGAGTACGCGATTCACGACACTCCAGTTTGCTCCCGGCGTTTGCCAGCTCGCCACGTCCGTGCCGTTGAAGAGCGCGATCGGCGCTGCCCAGTGGGGCGGCGACGGGCGTCGCAGCTGCGGCGCTCGATTCGCGGTCCACGCGTAGCGCTTCCCAGCAGGATCTGTCAACCAGCCCGACAATTGATCGCCTCTTAGCACGCCTGCGACGTGCAGGTCGCTGTCTCCCTGCTCCCACTGCGGAGGAATTGAGAAGGAGAAGCCCGAGTCCTTGAACTCGACTCGGGAGACCGGCCGCGCGCTACCCACGACCCCCACAAAGCGCCCGACCAGCATTCGATAGCCGGATCGCTCAACCTCGAGCCACGAGGGATAACGATGCGACGAGTCGGTCACCATCAGATCCCATCGCCCCACGATCGGATACTGCTGCGGCGGCTGCTGAGCGTGGATCGGTGACGCAAGGACGACTCCAATGGCGACAATGACGTAGGCCTGTCTCATCTTTCCCTCCCGGTGAGTTGCCTTGCGGGATTCTGACGATAGAACGTGCACAACAGGTCGTACAGCTCCGGGTCTTCATGACCGAGCTCTTCAGGCCGCTCGAAAAAGACTTCTGTCGCCACTGCAAAGAATTCGGCGATGTCCGTGGTTCCGTACGCGCTCATGACGCTTGGCGCGTCGGCTGCGACCTTCGCGTCCAGGCGCTCGTAAGCGCGCTGAAGTGTACTGCTCCAATTGTCCGGCTCATCGACGCGAGGCTTCCAGGCTCGGTCGACCCCGGCCGGCGTGAGGTCGTACTCGTAGGCCAACTCGTGCGCGAACTCGTGTAACACGACGTTGTGACCGTCCGCCGGATCTCTGGCACCTTCAGAGACCGCGTCCCAGGAAATGACAATGATGCCGTTCCCCCAGGACTCTCCCAATTCGGGGAGCGGACGGTCGCGCTCGTTCGTGTGGACCCACTTGCGGGGATCGCGGACGGTTCGAGGCACGAACGTCGCTGGGTAGACGAGGATTTCACGAAGTCCCGGGAAGGGCTCGCCTGGTATGGCGAGCGTGAGCAAGCACGCGTGCGCTGCGATGATGAGCTGCATCTCCTCGGTCAAGACGAGTCCCTGGCATCCCTCCCAATGCCGCGTCCTGATCAGCTCGCTGCTGGCTCGAAGGAGAAGCGTACGCTGCTCGTCGGCGAGATGGCGCGTCGCGGGCACCGCTGTGTCGAGCAGCGAGGTCCATTGCGCCGGGATCGGGTTCGCTGCCTGGCGACGCGCATCGCTGTGAGCAAGCGACAGCAGGAGCGGCCGCAGGACGAAGAAGCCCGCGGCCAGCAGCAGCGCACTTCCGATGCCGATTAGCAGCTCATCCACGGTGTCACGCGGTCACCTAAGGTCAAGGGCGACTGGTCTTGAAATCAATGGGGATCTGAATCAGCACGCGGACCGCGCGTCCTCCGATGCGAGCTGGCGTAAACAGGCAGCTTTGCATCGCGGTCACCGCTGCACTCGACAATGAATCGTTCGGACTCGTGACCGCTCGGACGGTTGCCGGCTCGGGGCGCCCGAGTGTGTCGACGACCAATTCCAACCTCACCCGACCCTGAACTCCTGACGCGCGAAGAGAAGGGGGGTATTCGGGCGGCGGACAATAGATGACGTTGGGCCCCGAATCCACCGTGGTGGCAACGGAGATGTGAGGAACGTTCCTGGACGCCGAGTCAGCGACGGGACGCGGAGGCGTGACGGCAGGGCGCGGAGCCGGGCTCGGCGGCGGGGCCGCGTGCGCGCATGCGAGCGCGACGAGTGAGATCGCAACGGTGTATCGCATCCAGTACTCCTTGACGGCGTGCGCGTAAGCTGCGATTGGCCAGCGCCGCAATCAAGAAGTATGATGCCGCCATGAAGAAGTCCATCGGCGACAACATGATTCCCAAGGAGTTCGGATTCGAGCGAGGCCTGGAGCTCGTGAAAAAGGCCGGATTCGACGGCATCGAGCTGTGGCTGGGCGACGTCCCGTGGTTTCAGATGGCCACCTCGGATACCGAGGTCCGGGAGCTCCGACGGAAAATCGAGAACGCCGGCCTCGTGGTATCCAACGTCTCGACCGGATTGCACTGGGAGTCACCGCTCTCCGCCCGCGACCCCAAGGTCCGGGGCCAGGCGGTTCGCATCGTCGAGCGGCAGATCGAAACGGCGGTGCTGCTCGGGACCGACGCGATTCTGGTTGTCGCCGGCCTGGTGACCGAGGAAGTCCCCTACAACGAAGTGTACCAACGCTGCGTCGAGGCGCTCCGGCCGTTGGGTGAGAAAGCGGGGCGCGCCGGCGTCCGGATTGGCTGCGAGAATTGCAACGCCGAACACCGCTTTCTCATCAGCCCGCGTGAGTTTTGGCAATTTCTCAACGACGTGAACAGCAACGCGGTGGGGATTCACCTCGACGTCGGTAACATCCACGATACGGGCTTCGCGGAACAGTGGATCGAGATTCATGGACCCCGAATCACGCGGATCCACCTGAAGGATGTGATGAAGAAGCGCGGGCGCTGCGGTGATCAGAGTGTCTATACCAATCTTTTTCTCGGTGACAACAACTGGCCCGCGATCCGCGCCGCGATGACCAAAGTGGGATACGACGGCTGGCTGATTGCGGAAATGGAGGCGCGCTACCGGTACGCGCGCGATCAGCAGTTCTGCGACACCGCTCAGGCCATGGATCGGCTGATCTCGGGAAGACTCTGAGATGCACATGACGCGCCGGACCTTCCTGGGATACGCCGCCGGCGCGGCGACGATTGGACTGCGCGGACTGCCGGGGACCGGCGTCGACGTGCGTCGCCCTATCGTCCTGCTCCACCTGAGTCAGCACGCGTACGAATCGGTCGCAGGATATACCGGCACCTTGGCGAAGTCGGGGACGCGGTTCCTGCACGTCGAGCCCGCGTTAGTGCCGCGCTGCGCCGTGCTCATCGTTCCGGCGGCAATCCACATTGGCCCGGCCCTTCGCGCGATCGTGACCTGTCTCGCGGATGGGGCGACGGTCATCCTCGAGTCCGGCGCAGCCTTCGCTGACGAGGCGGATTTCCGTGCGCATCGCGCCGTGCTACGCGATTCTCTGCAAGTCCACGTCGATGCACCGGTGCAGCTTTGGACGGCAGGCCAGCGGATACCGTACGTGGACTACAGCTGGCCCCACTCGGCGAAGATTCGTGATTTCAGCCGCGTAGTGCCACTGGCGCGACAGCCGGGTGAGATAATCGCGCGGGTCGACGGTCTGCCGGTCTGTCTCAAGCGACGGATGGGGAGAGGGACTTTGATTTTTCTCGGCTCGCCCCTCGGGCCGGCGCTGTGGGCGGGGGATGCCGAGGCTCGGCAGTGGTTATTGGTGAGCCTGCCGCTCTTTCATCAGTAACCGCTCTGCAAAATCGAGGCGTTCCTGCGTCTCGCTCAGCTGGCGCCGCAGCTCACTGACCTCATCTCCGAGGTCTGCGAACCGCTCCTCGTTGTCGCTTCCGCGATTGTCGGGGCGAGTTTCCTCCAAGCCCCCGCGGGAGTCCCGCCACACGCGCCTCGCCCATACTCCGAATCCGAGCGCGAGTAACCCGTGACCCGCGGCGTGCAACACGTTGGGAAGCGCGTACCCGAGGAAGATCAGGTTGAGTGCGCTCAGCCAGAAGAGGATCTGAAACTTCGTCGTCGACTTGAACATTGTGGTCTACGCTCGACCCTCAACGCGTTTTCTGATGGCTTCGGCGACTGCATCGGCGAGATCCACGATCGCTTCCGCCGCGAATCGGAGGGCTTGAGCAACTTGAACGAGCACGGGTTGTGATGGCGTCTGAGCAACTGCGGCGGGGGGTGGTACCAGGGCCCCACCCGACGCTTCCGGTTCGCGCTCGATCGCCTGTTCGGCATCGTCTTTACGTTTGCGAGGATTCCGCCCCTTACTCATGGCTCGGCCTTGTCAATGGGTGCGTCTTAGCTACGGCGCGCCTAGGAAGAATGATTCACTGCCGCACTTTATCAGCTGGAGCATATAGCGCCGGGGTGAGCTCGTACACCACCCGTTCCCGCCCTCGCGCATCCTTCGTCTTGCCTGCGAGTATGGCACCGATCTTCTCGACAGCGCGTCGTGAACGACCATTGTCCGGGCCGATCATAAAGAGGACGCGCTGCACCGACTTGAACGCGTGCATCAGCATCAGCCGCTTCATCTCGCCATTGTATCGGCCGCCCCAATAGGCGCGCGCCAGGAACGTCCAGCCGATCTCGATGACGCTGCGTTCCGCGTCGTAGCCGTGATAGCGTGACGAGCCGATGATCTGGCCGTTGGACCGATTCACCGCCACCAGCGCACCGCCGGACGCGAGTGCCTCCGCGAAGAACGCCCGGAACGTTGGCTCCTGATAGCGATCGCGTTCCGGATGCTGCTCCCAGATCAGAGGATCCGCTGCGACACTGAATAACGCGTCGAAGTCGTCCGCGCGCAGCGGGCGCAGCTCGAGGAAGTCGCCATGCAGAACGGGCTGTCGATCGAAGGACACGGCATTGAAGATGCACCTCAGCAGACTCGCTGCTACGTAGGCTCGGAGTTGGCGGGAAGTGAGAGGCGCACCGCGAGGTCTTCCATCTGGCGCGCCCGGAGACGAGCCCATCCCGGCACGCGAAGCGCGCCATTGGCGATCAAGATGGCACCGCCGGCGAGCAGTGCGGGAATCGCATTGCCCACCTGAGCGCCGAGCGCACCGGCGACCGCGAGTATCGCAGCAGCGCCCAGCCCGACGAGTCCCAACCTGATGGAAGCAGCCGCCCCACCGTGCAGTGAACCCAAGCGAATGCGCTGACCGGTTGCCGTCGGCTCCAGTAACACGTACAGATTGCCATTCGTCCATTGGCGGAGCGACCCGTCGGCCCTGGTCCTCCCGCGCGCCCTGAACACCTCACGCAATTCTCCGACGAGCTGTTCCCACTCGTCGTCGGTGAGTCGCCGGGACAGCGTCACGCGCCGTTCGACGCCAATTGGCAAGCCCATGAGGGTTCGCGACACGGCATTCCGGCGTACCTCCAATGCCTGGGCCGCGCGGGCGACGGCATCGGGAGCGATGCCGACCTCACGACCGATTGCCTGAAGATCGGCGAGGCTCAAGCCATGACTTGGGGACGAGTGTGGGACTGGAGTCGCCGGCCCCTCGGCTGCGGCACGAAAGATGGCCGCAACTTCCTCGTCGCTATAACGGCGCTCAGTCATGGCCATTGTAATGCGATCTCAACCCTTTCCCCCTCTATCAGAGTGACTTCCCCTTGCACGAAGCGAAACGACACGGGAGCCCCCACCTGGGACGGTATCGGAATGCCTCCGATCCAGACGCGCTGCACTGCGCACGGTACGGAGTAGGTCAGCAACTCGCCTGGGTTCAGCGTACCGATCTCAGTCGTAGACAACCGTCGCGCTCGCATGCGGATCTCCAGGGCGTGCGGGGTCCGATTATAAACGACGAAGTCGCATCGTACCGTCTCACGTTCGCCGCCCTGGTGCGGCGCTGTCGCACAGCCGCAAATCAGGAGCACGAGGCCGTAGCGCGCGCTTCGAGACGGAAGTACCATGCGTTTCAATTCTACCCCATCTTGGTGAGCAGTGGTTAGCCTCGCGCTGTGCATTCTGGCTGCACTCGCCGTCCAACACCCGACACCGCGCGTGCTCGTATGGGGCGGCGATGCAGAGGGCGGCGCCCCCTTCGTGGAAGCCGATCCGGCCGATCCATCACAGGTACGTGGCTTCGACGTCGAAGTCGCCGACCGCATCGCGCGTGGACTCGGCCGCACCACCCGCTTCGTCCAGGTCCAGTGGTCCAACATCGATCAATCCGTCGAACGCGGTGATTTCGCGCTCGGCCTCTCGGGTGTCGAGGACACGCCCGCACGCCGCGCCCGGCACGCCGTCACCCTGCCGTATTTCGAATTCCGGGAAGTGCTCGCCGTGCGACCGGCGGACGCAGCCCGCATTCGCGGTCTGATCGATCTGCGCGGTCGGCGCGTGGCGACGCTGGGCGCGACAATCGCGTACGACCTGCTCATGCGGGCCCGCGATTCGATGGGTCTCATCCCTGTGTCGTACGACGACGATGTGCATCCCTACGGCGATCTCGTGACGGGACGAGTCGACGCGGTGCTGCTGGATCACATCATCGCGCAGCGCGCCCTGCGGCGCCGCGGCGGCTCCGGTTTCGTGATCCTCGCGCAGCCCGTCGCCGTCGGCCACTACGTCAGTGTCCTCGCGCACGCCGATTCCGTATTGCGCGATTCGGTGGACGCCGTGCTGCGCGAAGCGATGCGCGATGGATCGCTCGAGCAAATTTTTCGTCGCTGGAGGGTGTGGGATCCAACCCAGGGCGTGCTCTTCGACCAGGTGCTGCGATCCAACATGACGGCAAGGCCGGCCGGGACGGCACCGGTGATTCAGGCAATCGCGTACCTCCCCTCCCTTGCCCGCGCTGCCGCCGTGACTGCGCTGGTGTCGGTGCTCTCGATGATGCTGGCGGTGCTCGTCGGACTCGCGCTCGCATCGGGGCGACTGTACGGATCCGGCTGGCTGCGAGCACTCACCACAGTCTACATCGAGGTGATACGCGGGACGCCGCTCCTGCTACAGCTCTTCGTCATCTATTACGGGCTCGCGGGCGTGGTCCGGTTGCCCGCGTTTCTCGCCGCGATTCTGGGCCTCGGCCTGAACTACGCGGCCTACGAGGCCGAGATCTATCGCGGCGCCCTCCTCGCGGTCCCGCGCGCGCAGCTCGAGGCCGGACGGACGCTCGGCTTGTCGGAAGGACAGATCCTGCGACTCGTGCGCGGGCCGCAGGCCCTGCGCTATGCGCTCGCCCCGATGACCAACGACTTCGTCGCCTTGCTCAAAGATTCCGCTCTCGTATCAGTCATTACGGTCGTCGAGCTGACCAAGCAGACGGCGATCTACGCCACGAACGTCGGGAGCTGGATCGTCCCCGGCACCTTGTGCGCCGTCGTGTATCTGGCGATGTCACTGCCGCTCGCGCGCCTGGCGCGCCGGCTGGAGCATCGCTGGGGCGGACGCGCGCCGTGAGCGCGTTGCTCGTGATCGATCGGCTGCGCGTCCGCTATGACACGCGGGACGTGCTCCGAGCGCTGTCGCTCGAAGTCGGGCCAGGCGAGCTGGTGGCATTGATGGCTCCATCGGGCGCCGGCAAGACGACCGCGCTCCGAGCGGTCGCCGCCCTCCAGGCGTTCGACGAGGGTCGGATCGTCATCGATGGCTTCGCACTTGTCCCGGGACCGGTACCGCCCGAAACTCGGCTCGTGCCGCTGCGGCGGCGAGTGGGCCTCGTGTTTCAGGGACACGCGCTCTTCGATCACCTGAGCGCGCTCGATAACGTCACGCTGGCGTTGCGGCACGTCCTCGGCAAGAGCCGAGAGGACGCGGATGCGATTGCGGAGAGACTGCTCGGTTCGCTAGAGGTCGGCGCGCGGGCGAGCGCCTGGCCGCGTCAGCTTTCGGGCGGCGAGGCGCAGCGCGTCGCGATCGCGCGCGCGCTCGCACCGGACCCCGCGCTGTTGCTCATGGACGAGCCGACCGCGGCTCTGGACCCGCCGCGGCGCACAGCGCTCGGAAACACGTTGCGCCGCTTGTGCGAGCAGGGGCGCGGACTGCTCGTCGCGACACACGACGCGGAATTCGCGCGCGTGCATGCCGACCGGGTCCTCACGCTCGGTACTTAGGAGGCTTTAAAGTGAGGGTTCTCGATCAGGCCGGTTGCCAAAGGGATCCGCGACGGTTGAAGTAGTCGATCAACCGCGCTTGCGCAGGAAGACGTGCATCGCGCGCTCGCCGGCAACGTGCTTGAAACACTCGTAGCCTAACGCCGGCAGATTCATGCCCGCGAGCAGCGCTTCGCCCGCGCCGAGCAGGACGGGCCTGACAGCCAGGTGCAGTTCGTCAATGAGGCCGGCGCCGAGATACTGCCGGATCGTGGCGACCCCACCGCCGAGGCGGATGTCGCGCCCGCCGGCAGCCTCCCTCGCCTGCTGCAGTGCAGCGTTGATGCCGCTCGTGACGAACCGAAATTCGGTGCCGCCGGCCATCCGCAACGGGGGCCGCGCGTGATGGGTCAGGACAAAGACCGGCGTGTGGTACGGTGGCTCATCGCCCCACCAGCCTTTCCAGCTTTCGTCGGGCCACGGTCCTCGCACGGGACCGAACATATTTCGTCCCAGGATCCACGCGCCGAGACCCGCTAATCCTTGCTCGGCGATTTCATTGTCGACGCCCGTTTCTCCGCCATTCGCATTGCGCTGCATGCGGTGCCAGACGCGCGTCGGGAAGAACCACTCCATGAGCAGCGGGCCACCGACACCGAGAGGATTCTGAAGGTCCTGCTTGGGTCCGCCGCTAAACCCGTCGAGAGATACCGCAAAGCCGCTGACACGAACTTTGGACAAGACTTCCGACTCACCGTCTCGGAAGTTCGTGGATGATTGACCAGGTCACGCCAAAGCGGTCGCGAAGCTGGCTGAAGCGCGTCGCATAGAACGTCTCCTGCAACGGCATATAGACCTCCCCGCCGTCTGCAAGAAGGTTGTGGACTCGCTCGGCTTCTTCCGCAGAGTCGAGCGAAAGGTGCATGTAGACGCTGCGGATGTTCTGAAAGACGGAGGGAGGAACATCATTTCCCATCAGCACGGTGTCGCCAATGTTCATGCGAGCGTGAATGATTGCCTTCCCGGCTCCACTCGGCGCTCCTGGTGCCTGGCTCTGATTCATCATCATCGTAATCTTGCCGCCGAGATGTTTTTCGTAGAAGCGGAATGCCGCTTCGCAATTCCCGCCGAAATTCAGCTGGGCATACAGCTTCATCGGTGGCCCTCCCTCCGAATTACTCGGCGGTTGTGGGATCGATGATCGTGGTGACACGCGCGACAGAGTTCGCAGGAAACCCGCCTTCTTTGGCGTGCCGGCGGACCATCTCTTCATTGGGAGCGTTGTACACGCAGTAGATCTTGTCGCCGGTGACGTAGCTCTGGACCCATTGAATCTGCGGGCCCATGCTCGTCAGGACGCTGCACGATTTTTGTGAAATCGCCTTCAGCTCGGCGGGTGACAGCTTCCCGGCGCCGGGAATCGCACGTTCGATCACGAACTTCGGCATATGTGGTCCCTTTCATGATCTGAGCCAAGAGGGATTCTACGCATCTCTATCGTGCTGTCGAACCCACTGCAATCATCAGAGTCACTGCATGCTGGTCTGCTGCATCGCAACAGCACGCCACCGTCCATCGCGGCGCACAAACACCCGTGTATATCGGATCTTCCCCGTAAACGGGAAGCCGTGGAAGATGCCGGTGTTATCGGCAGTCCCCTGCAGGACCGCGACGTCTCCGTAGACGCGTACCGACAGACTGTCGTATCGCACGGCCGTCAGCTTGAGGGTTCCGCTCGCGATCTCGCGCATGTTGTCCGCCTTGGTGCGGAGCGTTCCGAATCGCGAGATCTCGACGAAGTCGTCCGCCACCAGCTGTGAGAGGGCGACGGTATCCGCTTTCAGCAGGGCCTGCGCGCGCTGAGACTCCAGCGCCCGCACGGAGTCCGCGACGCTAGACGACTGTCCATCGAGAAGCGCCGCTTGCGCTGTGCAAATGAGCGCGGCGACGACAAGGGAACGCCCCCTCACGGATAGAGGCGCTTTAAGCACGCGTGAGGCTGCGCTCATCGCGGTACTTCACATAGACGGTTCTGCGGGGTGGCAGCGCGCACAGCTCCTTCATGCCGATCTTCGTCGCAATCGTGCGCGCGCCTTCATTATGGTCATCGATGCATGCGATCACGCGGTCGACTCTGGCCGTGTCGAACGCCCACGTGAGGATCAATTCGCAGGCGCGTTTGGCGAGTCCGCGCCGTTGGGCTTCCGATCGCAGCGCGCATAAGACCTCGAAGTCCTTCCCGTCGAACGCCTGAGATTTGATCAAGCCACCGATGCCGATCGGGACCTGCCCTTCCATGACGGCAAAGAGGCGGTGCTTGTCGTCCTGCCCCGGCTCGGGCAGCGGTCCGACGAATTCCCAGACGTCATCCTGCAGTTGCAGAGAACGCAGCAAGACATCGTGAGACGCGTTCAGGGGCAGAAGCTCCATCACTCAGTCCGAATGGGGATACGTGGAAAGTACTCTTATGGAGCCGTGGCCGCGAAACTATAACGCCCCGAGCCGACGTCCACGATCACATCGTTGCCGCGCTGCCGGGCGGAGCGCACGCCTTCGCTGGTGTTGAGAGCGACGCCAGCTTCCCTCACATGGTCGAGCCGTGCGTCCCACAAGGTCACTTCCGCAGACGTGTTCGCCGGAACAGTGACGTCGAGTACGAATCGCGGTCCCTCAAGTCTCCACGCGGACTTCAGCGTCCCGTAACCCGTTTCAAGAGATGCGCTCGCACTCGTCAGGCCGGCTCCCGGTCGTGGCGCGATGCGTGACCGCCGGTATCCCACCGCTCCCGAATCCACGTCGATCCCGCCGATGTTGCGGTACATCCAGTCGCCGACCGCGCCGAAGGCGTAGTGATTGAACGAGTTCATTCCGGGATCTTCGAACGAGCTGTCGGGTCGAATGCCGTCCCACCGTTCCCACATGGTCGTCGCCCCTCTGGTGATCGGGTATAGCCACGACGGGTAGGTGCGCTGGGTGAGCAATGCGAACGCGAGCCCCACGTGCCCGGTGGCGCCGAGCACGTGCAGGAG
>DATGVZ010000084.1:0-31210 GCA_035299765.1 Gemmatimonadales bacterium | reverse complement strand
ATTCGCTTCAAGAGGCCCGCCAACACCTGCCCGGGGCCGATTTCAATGAACCGCGCGCCCCCCCCTTCGTCCCCGATGCGCGCCGCGTGCTGCATGCATTCCACCCAGCGCACCGCCGCGGTGAGTTGGTCCGCAAGCAGGCGCCGTGCGCGGCCGGCGTCCTTCACCGCCTCGGCCGTCGCGTTGGCGATCACGGGAAACGCCGGATCGGAGAATTCGGTGCGCTCGAGCGCGAGCTGCAGGTGATTTTTCGCTGGGCCCATCAACGGCGAGTGAAACGCCCCGCTCACTTTCAACGGAATGACGCGCTTCGCGCCGCGCTTCTTGCACGCCTCACCGGCGCGCGTCACGGCATCGGGGTCGCCGGAGATCACCGTCTGATCGGGAGCGTTGATGTTGGCAGCGACTGCGATGCTGGCCTGCTGCGACGCCTCCTCACATGCCGCCTCGACCTCTTTCGTCGGAAGCCCGAGGACGGCCGCCATCGTGCCGGGTCGCTCTTCGCCCGCCTTCTGCATCAACTCGCCGCGCCGGCGCACGAGCTTCGCCGCGGCCGTGGCGTCCAGCGCGCCGGCCGTCACGTATGCCGAGTACTCACCGAGCGAATGTCCGGCTGCGGTCACCGGGGCCCCCCCCGCCCCGAGTTTGGTGCGGACGATCGTAAAGACGGCGGCGCTGTGCGCGAGAATCGCCGGTTGTGCGTTCTGCGTCGCGATGAGGTCCTCTTCGGGGCCGGCGAACATGATCCGGGACAGGCCCACGCCGAGCGCGGTATCGATCGCGTCGAAGACGGCGCGTGCGTCTGGAAACCGTTCCGCGAGATCTTTTCCCATGCCGACTTTTTGCGCGCCTTGCCCCGGGCAGAGCCAGATCGTGCTTACCACCGCACGACCAGGCTGCCCCACGTGAAGCCGGCACCAAACGCGCACAGCATCACGACCATGCCGGGTTTCAACCGGCCGGTCTTGACGGCCTCGTCGAGCGCGATCGCGATAGACGCCGCGGAGGTGTTGCCGAAGCGATCGACGTTCACGTAGACCTTGTCCATCGGGACGCCGGCGTGCTTTGCGGTGGCCTCGATGATGCGGATGTTCGCCTGATGCGGAATGAGGAGATCGATGGCACCGGCATCGAGGCCGGCACGCTGGAGCGCGTGGTCGCAGGCATCCGCCATCGACAGCACGGCGGCCTTGAAGACCTCGCGGCCCGCCATCTTGATGTAGTAGCTGTGATCTTTGAGCAGCTCTTCACTGGGCGGATGCGTCGCACCGCCGCCAGGCCGGTAGAGCAGCTCGGCGAGCGTGCCGTCCGTCTTCAGATAGCCGGAGAGAATACCGCGGCCGTTCGTGCTCTTGCGCACAATCGTGGCCCCGGCGCCGTCCCCGAACAGGACCGCCGTCGTGCGATCGCTCCAATCCATGATGCTCGTGAGCTTTTCGGCGGCGATCACCAACACGTGCTCGGCCTGATCCGCCGCGATCATTCCCTCGGCCGTGCTCAATGCGTAGATGAAACCCGAGCAGGCGGCGCCGACGTCGAAGGCGGCCGCGTTCTTGGCGCCGAGGATCGCCTGGAGATCGCAGGCCTGCGAAGGCAGCAAGCGGTCGGGCGACGCGGTCGCGTAGACGATGGCATCGATGTCGAGTGGGGTGAGACCGGTTTCGTTCAGCACCTGCAGCGCCGCCGCCTTTCCCATGCAGGCGTTGGTTTCTTCTTTGCTCGAGACGCGGCGCTCGCGGATGCCGGTGCGCTCCTGAATCCATTGATCCGACGTGTCCAGGAATTTCGAGAACTCGTCGTTCGTCATCACGCGGGCGGGCGCATAGCTGCCCGTGCCCCAGAGCTCGGCAAAGGGCCGTTTCACGCGGGCACCTTCCCTTCCGCGAACTCGGCGGCGATGTCCTCGGAGAGATGGCTGCGAACAGATTGGACCGCCACGCGAATGGCGTTCTTGATGGCCTTCGCGGGCGACGCACCGTGACAGACGATGACAACGCCCTGCACGCCGAGCAGCGGCGCGCCGCCGTAAGTCGCGTAATCGAGCACCATGAGGACGTTGCCCATCTCGGGGCGCTCCAGCACGTCGGGCGCCTCGCGCTTGATCAACGACACGAACACGCGCCCGGCCGATTCATAGAACTTGAGCACGACGTTGCCGACGAATCCGTCACACGCGACGACATCGAGCGGCTGGCCCCGCGCTTCGCCCACGGGGATGTCTCGGCCCTCGATATTGCCGATGTATCGGATTCCCGCCGCCTGCTTGAGAAGCTGATGCGCCTCTTTGACGACCGCGTTCCCCTTCTCATCTTCCTCACCGATGTTCAAAAGGCCGACCGCAGGACTCGGCCGGCCCAACACATCGCGCGCGTACACGGAGCCGAGATGGGCAAAGCCCACCAGCTCGCGGGCATCACAGTCGACGTTCGCGCCCGAGTCGACGACGAGAACGGGCTGGCCCGCGCTGGGAAACAGCGCGCCGATGGCTGCCCGCTGAACGCCGGGATGGAGTCGGAGTAACAGGGTGCTTGCGGCCATCACCGCGCCGGTGTTGCCGGCGGAGATGAAGGCGTCGCTCTTGTGTTTTTTCTGAAGACCAAGACCCACGGCGATCGAGGAACGCGGCTTTCTGCGGACCGCCGCGAGGGGCTTGTCCCCCATGCCGACGACCTCGGGCGCCTCGACGATCTCGATCCGGCTGCGGTCGACGGCGGAAACCCTGCCCAACGCCGCCTCGATGTCGGCCGTCCGCCCCACGAGCTGCACGTGGAAGTCGGGCGAGAGCTCACGGAGCGCCTCTGCCGTCCCCTCCACCTCGACCTGCGGGGCGTTGTCACTACCCATCGCATCCAATGCGATGCGGATCATCAGTCCTCGACGGTCACCCGCTGCACGCCGTTGTAATAGCCGCACGTCGGGCAGACACGATGCGGTTGTTTCATATCGCCACAACGCGGGCACGCCTGGAGGGTCGGGCGGACCGCTTTGTAGTGTGTGCGGCGCGCGCGCTTCTTGCGCTTCGAGGTCCTGCGCTTGGGTACCGCCATTCCACCAGTCCTTGGGTTAAGAGCTGAGTTTGTCCTTCAATGATGTAAGCGGCTGCCAGCGCGGATCTTGGGCGGGCGCACATCCACATGGCCCGGCGTTGAGATCCTGACCACACTGCGGGCACAATCCCTTACAGTCCTCGCGGCATAAGACGTACCGCGGAGCCGCGAGCAATAGCTCTTCACGGACAGCGCGCGTGACGTCGATCTCCGTCGCGTCCGGAGCTACGGGATAGGAGTCAGGATCCTCGAGGGCTTCGGGGTCCTGGGTGAAGAGCGCGCCGATCTCCAGGTTCACTGGTGTATCCGCGGGGGTGAGGCAACGCCGGCATTCGCCCGCGGCCACCGTCCGCGCCGTGCCGTGCCAATAGAAGCGCCCGTCCCCGATCGCCTGCAAACGCCCCGCCACCCGCACCGGTTCGCTCAGCGGGAGGTCCGTCCCCTCAATCGCGGGATCGTCCTGCGCCAGCTCGCCGCTCGTTTCGACCGGACCTTGGGCCAGCTCACGCAGATCGACACGCAACATGGTCAGCGAACCTAAACCGTTGTGGCATTTGCGTCAACGGCGTCACGGCGGTCCAAACAGCGGGAAGAAAAACGCGACTTCCCGTGTTGCGTTCTCGGGCGAATCGGAAGCGTGTATCGCGTTGCGCTCCTTCGATTGCGCATACAAGCGACGGATCGTCCCCGGCTTGGCCTGTGCGGGATCCGTTGCGCCGATGACGTCCCGCAGATGGCTGACGGCGTTGTCCCGTTCCAGCGCGAGCGCCAGCGCCGGTCCGGACGTCATGAACGTGACGAGCGGCCGGAAGAACGGGCGTTCACGATGGACTTCGTAGAAGGCCTCCGCCCGATCCTGCGTCAGCCGGACCATCTGGGCGTCGACGATGTGGAAGCCTTCAGCCTCGAGATGGGCGATGATCTTGCCGACGTGGCGGGCAGCGACCGCGTCCGGTTTGATGATGGCCAAGGTGCGCATTGTTCCTTAGATCCTGGCAGACTTGAGGAGGGGAACCACGTCGGCGGGACGCTTCATCACGCCGATGCCGGCCTTTTCGAGCGCCTGCATCTTTTCCGCCGCAGTACCTGACGAGCCTGAAATGATGGCGCCGGCGTGTCCCATACGGCGACCAGGCGGCGCGGTCTGCCCCGCAATAAACCCGACGACCGGCTTCGACACATTGCGCCGCACGAAGTCCGCAGCCTGTTGCTCATCCGTGCCGCCAATCTCACCGATCATCACGATGGCCGCCGTGTCTGGATCAGCTTCGAACGCGGTCAGACAGTGGACGAAGTTCGTGCCGATGAGCGGATCGCCGCCGATACCGACGCACGTCGACTGCCCCATCCCGTGCGTTGAGAGCTGGTGGATGATTTCGTACGTCAACGTGCCGCTGCGGGACACGACGCCGATCTTGCCCGGCTCACAAATGTTGCCGGGAATGATTCCCACTTTGCTTTTTCCAGGCGAGATAAGGCCGGGACAGTTCGGTCCGATGAGCCGGGCCCCGCGCTCGTGGACAAACGGCAGGACGCGCGTCATGTCGAGGACAGGGATGCCTTCGGTGATACAGACGATCAGTTCCAGACCGGCATCGGCGGCTTCGAAGATCGCGGAGGCAGCCACCGCAGCCGGAACGTAGATCACGGCCGTATTCGCGCGCGTCTCGCGTACCGCGTCGGCAACGGTGTTGAACACCGGCACACTGTCCTCGAACCTCTGGCCGCCTTTTCCTGGCGTCACACCCGCGACGACCGTCGTGCCATACGCCGTCATCTGCTTTGCGTGGAACGATCCATCGCGTCCCGTGATGCCCTGGACCAGGAGCCGAGTGGACTGATCGATGAAAATGCTCACGCGGCTTTTCCCTTGGCCAATGCGACTGCCTGTTTCACCGCTTCATCCATGTCGGTCAATGCCGGAAAGCCCGCTTTGGTCAAGATCTCGACGGCGAGCTCTTGATTGGTGCCGGTGAGTCGAAGCACCATGGGGACCTTGAGCGAGGATTCCCGCGTGGCTTGCACAATCCCATTGGCGACGTCGTCCGTGCGCGTGATGCCACCGAAGATGTTGAAGAGGATGACTCTGACTCTCGGGTCGGACGTGATGATCCGCAACGCGCTCACCACTTTCTGCGGGTTCGAGCTACCGCCGATGTCGAGAAAGTTCGCGGGCTCGCCGCCGTAGTACTTCACGAGATCCATCGTGGCCATCGCCAGACCTGCCCCGTTGACGCAGCAGCCGACGGTGCCGTCGAGCTTGATGAACGTCAAACCGGCCTCGCGCGCGGCGACTTCCTCCGGCGCTTCGGCGGTTGGATCGCGCAGCGCCGCGATGTCGGGGCGTCGTTCCAGCTCGTTGTCGTCGATCGCGATCTTGGCATCGAGCGCCTGCACACTGCCGTCGGGAGTGGTGACGAGGGGATTGATCTCCGCGAGCGACGCGCCGACCGCGTAGACCGCGACATACAGCTTCTGCATGATGTCCGCTGCGGCCCGCGCCTGCTTCACGTCGCTATAGAGTGTGAAGCCGAGCGTGAGCGCCTGATGCGGGAGCAGCCCATATCTCGGATCAATCGCCAGCCGATGAATCTTTTCCGGCGTCTTCGCGGCGACTTCTTCGATGTCGATGCCGCCGGCCGGGCTTACCATCAAGACGGGTCGTTGCGACGCGCGATCCACGATGATGCCGACGTAACTCTCACTGGCGATCTCAGCGGCGGGGGCGATCAGCACCTTGTGAACGGTGAGGCCCTTGATCGTCATGCCGAGGATCGCTTTCGCATGTGCTTCCGCTTCGGCCGCGGTCTTCGCGAGTTTCACACCCCCGGCCTTGCCCCGGCCTCCGGCGTGTACCTGCGCCTTCACGACCACCTTCCCGCCCAATCGATCGGCGATGGCACGCGCCTCGGCCGGCGTCGTCGCTACTTCGCCCGGCGGGACGGGAATGCCGTGGCGCCGCAGAATCTCGCGCGCCTGATACTCGTGCAGGTTCACGTGTGCTCCTTCGTGAGCGTCGTCCCGGCCTGACCCTGAAGGGCGGCGAGACCCTGCGCGAGCTCGGCAATGATCGCGCGCTCGCCGCCGGTCCGAACGAAATCCGCCGCCGCTTCGACTTTCGGCCGCATGCTGCCGGTGCCCAGCTCTTTGCCGGCGAGGAGGTGATCGGCCTGAGCGAGCGTCAGGCGCCGGATCGCTTCCTGCCGCGGCGTCCCGAAGCCACGGTACACGGCGTCTACATTCGTGAGAATCAAGAGCACCTGCGCCTCGATTTCGCGTCCGAGAATCGCTGCCACGCGGTCCTTATCGGCCACGGCATCGATGCCTTCGAGCCCCAGCTTCGGATCGCGATATACCGGAGGCCCGCCGCCTCCGCCCGCGATCACGATATGGCCCGTCCGCGCCAGGTCGCGCACCATCTCCCGTTCGACGATTCCGATAGGCCTGGGGCTCGGTGCGAGCCGGCGTCCGTCTTTCATCGCAATTCCCCTGGCGGCGAGGCGCGCCTGGCGCGCGGCATCAAGCACGTGCCCGATCGGCTTCGATGGCGTGCGCAGATTGGGATCGTCGGCATCGCAGAGGGTCTGGGTGATGAGGGTGACGACCGAGCGTTGCAGGCCAGCGCGTGCCAGCGCGTTCTGGAGCGACTGCTGGATCATGTAGCCCATCCACCCCGCCGTTCCCGCCACGAGCACGCCGAGCGGCAGCGGCTCGACCTGGTCACCGGCGATCTCGTTGCGCGCGAGCTCGTCACCAACCTGCGGGCCATTGCCGTGCACCAGCACGATGTTCCAGCCGGCCGCGGCGAGATCGACGATCGGCACGAGGCTCGCGCGGGTGTGGCGGAATTGGTTGCTGATCGTCGGCCGCTCGCCCGGAGGGGCGACCGCATTCCCTCCGAGGGCGATAACGATGGTTCCGGGAGCCGGGGGGGGTGGGGGGGGCACGCGCGGCGCAACCTAGCGGCGCCGCTGGAGCGGAGCAAGCTCGATCATGAGTGCCCGCCACAGCCGGCCAAACAGCTCGAGATCCCCCGCGGTCAGTGCGGAATCGGCCTGCACCGCCAGGCGCCGCACGCGCTCCCACCGCGCCGCCATGCTGGTGTCGGTGACCACCTGCTCGCCTCCGTGTAACGCCGCCCGCGCGGTGAGGCCGCGACCGATGCGACCATCGAACGACACGTGGACCTCCGCGACGCGCGGCGGCGGCGCTGGATGCGCGCCGATCGGATCGAGCATCTGCGCTTGAACCGTGATGATCGATCCATCCGCCGGCCAAATGCGCAGCTCCCCGGGCCGCTGCTGCGACGAACCGACCAGCTCGCCTGGTAGACGCTCGGGGTCTGCGGCTGCCGGTCGCCAGAGGTGCAGTACCACGCCGCGTGGGGTTACAGCACCGGCGCACAGTCCGACGAACCGCTTGGGTTTCAGCGTGCCCGATTCGAAGCCGATCCCCGTCCACAGCGCGCCGTCGGGAGTCACGAGCTCGAATGGCTCACGCGGGCGCAGCGACCAACCGGCAATTGAATCTCCGGCCTCAGCGCCCACGCTCGCAGCCGTCGAGTCCGCGCTCGTCCGCAGCAACTGCGCGACCGCGGCCTTGAACTGCTCGATCGGATACGCGAGTTGCTCGCGCACGTCTGCGGGAAGCCTGTTCGCCGGTTCGATGAGCGGCTCGAAGCGCCGCGCCCACGTGGCGGTCAGGGAGTCGTAGCCGGGCGCGAGCCACAAGTGCGTCTCGCCGGTTCCGGCGCGCACCGCGCCGACCAAACCGGCGCGCAGATAGCGGACCTGGCCGTCGCGCCACGGAATCGGGCGCGCCAACGGAAATGCTTCGTGCGTCACATAGCCCCAGCTCACCCACCACAGCTTGCCATTGCGAATCGTGGGCGTCGGAGTTCCGAACTGAGCGAAGGGCGCGAGCCGTTCGAGGCGGTCGGTCACATCTCGGCGCCAGAGCAGCACCCGCGCATTCGAGTCGGAGCGCAACAGGCTCCACGCCTGGATGGTCCAGGCGATCGCGAAGCGGCGCCACGGTCCCGTGATTGGGACACCACTCACCTTGACCGAGCGAATGCTGTCCGTCGACGCAATGAGATGCCCTTGCATGGCCGGTGCGAAGAGCAGCGTCGAGTCCGGTGTCGCTCCCGGCCAGGGGCGGAGGACGAGGCCTGTGTCGGTCTCGAGCGCCTCGCGGATCGTCGCCGGTGTAGCCGTGGGAGCAACGAGCCACGTGGGCGTTCCCCCGGCTGTCTGCGCGTGGAGCGCGACCGCCGTCGGCGGCGCGCCGACCGCGAGTGCGATATCCGTGCGGTCCCAGACCGGCAGCGCGCGCAGCGCGGCCTCAGCCGATGCGAATGCGGGTGGAGCTCGATCGTCGAGCCTCGTGAGTCCGAACGCCACAGCCTCGAGCTGCGCGCGCCGCTGCGTCAGCGCCACGCTATCAGGCCCACCGGAGGTACGCACGACGCCGGGAATCACGAAATACCCGATCGTGACCGCGAGCAGCAGGGCCGCCCATCCCGCCACGATCAGATTGGGACGGTCTCGCCAGGCCCACACCAACGAGATCACCGCCGTAACGACGGCGATCGTCGCGACCGCGGCCGCGCCCGGAATACGGACGCTGAGCGCCGCTTGATCGACGACGCCGTGCAACCCGGCGACGACTTCGGACGGATCGAGCACCGCGCCCCACCCGATGACGAGCGCCAGCACCGCCAGCAGCACGCCCCAATGCGCCCGCGCGTAGTCGCTGGCCCGCACACGTCCGCGCCGGATGCGCAGCGAGCCGATGACGGCGTAGAGGAGCGCGACGATGCCGACCGCGCCGGCAGCCAGGACGAGGGCGCGATGCTGCAGTGCGGCCAGCCATGGAATCACGCCGATGTAGTAGCCCGGATCATGGGGCAGCGGTGGACGAAGCACTGACTGATCCGCCACACCGAACTGCGGAGGCGCTGCCGCGAGCACGGCATAGCGCCACCAATCGCCGGTGCCAAGCGAGAACACGACGCCGAGCGCTACGCCCGCGAGCACGGTGATCCAGAAGAGCACGCGTTGCGGGACGGCCTCGACGATTTCGAGATCGCCGAGGCGCCGCGGCATCTGGACCGAGCCGATGGCGCGGTAGACGATCAGCAAGTTTCCGGTGAGCCAGGCGACGGCAAAGACGAGAACCAATCCCTGCAGCATGCGGCCGAGTGTACGGGCTTCGATGAGCGCCGTGCCGCCGGCGAATGTCCGGTCCCAGGCGCGCTCTGCCGTTTCTACCGCTAGCCAGCGGCCGCCGACCAGCGCCACGACGAGCAACACGGCGCCGATCAGGTACAGCCGGCGACGCCCCCCCCCCGAGCGTCTCACGCAGTCACGCCGTGTGGGCTGTCAGCCAGCCTTCGACCTCCGCGCGGTACACGGCGAGCGCTTTTTGACTCGTCGCCTCGAAGCGCATGACGAGCACCGGCTGCGTATTCGAGGCACGCAGCAGCCCCCATCCTTCCGGGAAGGTGATGCGCACGCCGTCGAGCGTAAAGACCGGATACTTCGCGGCGAAATACTCGGCGGCGCGCTTGACGACGTCGAACTTCTTCCCGTCCGGGCAGTCAACACGCAACTCGGGCGTGGCGTACGTCTTCGGCAAATCGGCCAGGAGCTTGGACAGTGGGCCGCCCTCGCGCGCGACGTAGGCGAGCAGCCGCGCGGCGGCGAAGAGGGCGTCGTCGAATCCGTACCAGTCGCCGCCGAAGAACATGTGGCCGCTCATTTCACCCGCGAGCGGTGCGCCGATCTCTTTCATCTTCTGCTTGATGAAGGAGTGACCGGTCTTCCACATCACCGGTTCGAGCCCGGCCTTCTTGAGCATCTGCGGCAGCACTTCCGAGCACTTCACATCGAAGATGACGGGCTTCCCCTTCCCCATGCGGCGCACGAGATCTCGGCCAAACAATACGAGGAGCTGATCGCCGAGCACCGGCTCCCCGCGCTCGTCCACGGCGCCGATACGATCGCCATCGCCGTCGAAGGCGATGCCGAGCTCGGCCTTCTCCAGTTTGACGGCGGTCTGGAGGTCGTGGAGGTTTTCGAGCACGGTCGGATCGGGATGGTGATGCGGAAACGTCCCGTCGGACTCGGCGAACAGCGGAACGACGTCGGCGCCAAGCTGCCGCAGCGTCTCGATCGCGATCAGACTGGTGACGCCATTGCCGCAATCGACGACGACCTTGAAGCGTCTCGCGAGCGGAGCGTTCCGCTTCACGATCGCCTCCCGATAGGCGGCGAGCAGGTTCGCATGCGTCTGCATGCTGCCGCCCGGTTTCGCCGCCAGCGTGCCCCCATCGATCATTTCATGCAGTCGCTGGATGTCGTCGCCGAACACGGCGTCGTGGGCGAGCACCATTTTGAAGCCGTTGAACTCGGGCGGATTGTGGGAGCCGGTGACCTGGATGCCGCCGTCGACGTCGAGCGTTTTGGTCGCGAAGTAGAGCGCGGGCGTGGGCAGCTCGCCGATGTCAATCGCCACCCCACCCGCCGCGGCGATTCCTTCGCGTATGCCTTTGGCGAGCGCACCGCCTGACGGCCGATTGTCGCGTCCCACGGCGACCCGAGGCGGGTTGCCGTTCCGCAGGCGATCCCAGGCGAACGTCGCGTACGCCTGGCCCACCGCCCGCGCCGCGGCCGGCGTGAGCTCGGTGTCGACAAGTCCGCGAATGTCGTACTGGCGGAAGATCGTCGCGGGAAGCTTCACGGCAGTTGCCATCAGCGCGTCGAGGTCGCGGCCGGTGAGGGTTGGACGCTGTCACCCGCGCTGCGCGCGAGATCGAACAGCCGGTTCGGCCAGACGCCGAACAGCAGAATCGCGGAGACCACCACCGCGACCGCGGCGCCGCCCCATCTGCCCAGCCGCACGTCGACGTGCGCCGACTCGCTGGGCTCCGGCTTCATGTACATCGCCATGATGACGGGAAGATAGTACCCCGCCGACACCACGCTGGTGAGGACGAGAATGGCGGCGAGAACGTTTTGCCCGGCGTTCGTCGCGGCGATCAGGATGTACCATTTGCCGATGAAGCCCGCGGTGCCGGGAAAACCGAGCAGGGACAGCATGCAGACCGCGAGTGCGAACGCGAGCCAGGGCCGGCGTGCGCTCAATCCGGCAAGATCATCGATCAGGACGTCACTCTCGCCGCCGCGTCCTTTGGCGGCGAGCAGCGCGAACGCGCCCACGGACATCAGCGTGTACGCGACGATGTACACGAGAAACGCGCTGGTTCCTGTGGTGCCACCCGCGGCCACGGCGACCAGCAGATACCCTGCGTGCGCGACGGACGAGTAGGCGAGCATCCGCTTGAGCGAGCGCTGCCCCAGCGCGAACAGATTGCCGCCGATCATCGTGATCACTGCCAGCCACCAGACGATGTCGTGCCAGACGCCTACGCCGGCGAATCCTTCCAGCAGCACGCGGAACAGCGCCGCGAACGCAGCGGCTTTGACGCCGGTCGCCATGAACGCCGTGACCGGCGTCGGTGCGCCGTCGTACACGTCCGGCGCCCACATGTGGAACGGCACGGCCGCGACCTTGAATCCGAAGCCGACGATCAGCAAGGCCAGTCCGGCCAGCAGCATCACGCTGCGTTGACTCAGGCCTACCTGGACGCCGATCAGCCCGACATTCGTCGTTCCCGTTGCGCCGTACACGAGCGCGATACCGTAGAGCAAAAATCCGGACGCAAAGGCACCAAGCAGGAAGTATTTCAGCGCCGCTTCGGCCGAGCGAGCGCGCCGGCGGTCGAAACCAGCCAGCACGTACACCGCGACGGACATCAGCTCGAGACCGAGGAAGATGACCATCAGGTCGGCGCCGGCCGCCATGATCATCATGCCGAGGGTGGCGAAGACGAGCAGCACATAGTATTCGGGCGCGAGCAGCTGCTCGCGCTCGAGATAGGTAAACGAGATGAGTACGGTCAAGCCGGCTGCGCCGAGGAACACCCAGTCTGCGACCCAGCGGAAATCGTCAGCGGCAACCATCGACGCGAGTCCCGCGATCTCGGTGTGGTTCCACCACAGCCACCACACCACCACGGCGGTCGAAGCGAGCGCCACGAGTGTGAGCCAGCCGGCGATGCGGAGATCGCGGGCAGTGCGATGACGCCAGGCGACGAAGAGCAACAACACGAGCGCCCAGCCCGTGAGCACGAGCTCGGGGAGCAAGGCGACCAATAAATCGCCGTACAGCGAGGGATCGAGCTTCACGGCGCGTCGCCCTGCACGAGGCCCGGGCGGACTTGCTGAATCAACGCGCGCGCTGACGGCTCCATGCGCCGCAGGAATGGCTTCGGATAGATGCCGACCCAGAGGATGCACACGAGCAGGGGCACGAGCACCGCCAGCTCGCGTGGCGTGAGATCGGTCAGTTTTTCGTTCTCATGACTGGTGAGCGGATTGAAGATCACGCGTTGCAGCGCAGTCAGGAGATAAGCGGCCGCGACGATCACTCCGGTCGTTGCGATGGTAGCGGCGACGGGATAGGTACGGAACGCCCCCAGGAGCACCAGGAATTCCCCCACGAAGCCGTTCGTCCCGGGCAGCGCGATCGAGGAGAGTGAGACGACCGTGAGAATCGCGGCGAACAGGGGTACGACGCGCGCGATACCGCCGTACGCTTCAATCAGCCGGCTGTGCCGGCGCTCGTAAATCATGCCGACCAGGAAGAACAGCGCGCCCGTCGAGATTCCGTGATTGATCATGATCAGCAGCGCACCTTGCACACTCTGCAGCGTCAGGGCCCAGATACCGAGCATCACGAAACCGAGGTGGGCGACTGACGAATACGCGATCAGCTTTTTGAAGTCGGGCTGCACCATCGCCACCAGGCCGCCATAGATGATCCCGATCAGCGACAGGATGACGATGACGAGCTGCACGTTCTGATTGAGTGCGACCGTCGGGAAGAATGGCAGCGCGAATCGCAGGAAGCCGTACGTCCCCATCTTGAGCAGGATGCCCGCAAGGATCACGGAGCCCGCCGTCGGCGCTTCGACGTGCGCGTCGGGAAGCCAGGTGTGCAGCGGGAAGAGCGGCACCTTGATGGCGAAGGCGAGGAAGAACGCCGCGAACAGCCACCATGCGATGCTGCCGAGCGTGGCGACATGACTCAGCAGATGCATGTAGCCGAATGAATACACGCCCGTCTCGCGGCCCGCGTGGAGGTAGAGAACGAGAATCGCCACGAGCATGAGCAGCGAGCCGAAGAACGTATAAATGAAGAACTTGATCGCCGCATACAACCGGTTGTCGCCGCCCCACACCCCGATGATGAAATACATCGGGATGAGCATCACTTCCCACATCACGTAGAAGAGGAAGAGGTCGAGCGCGACGAACACACCGATCATGCCCGTGGTCAGCACCAGCAGCAGCGCATAGAAGCCGTTTTCGCGCTTGGTGATGTAGCTCCAGCTGCCGAGAATCGAGAGCGGCATCAGGAACGTGGTGAGGAGCACCAGAAAGAGCGAAATCCCGTCCACGCCCACCGTGTAGCGAATGCCCCACGCGGTGATCCACGCGTGTTCGGCGACGAGCTGCATGCCGGTGCCGGGAATGAACGTCCACCACAGCGGAACGGAGATGGCAAACTCGATCAGGCTGGCCACCAGCGCCACGTACTTCGCCATTCTGCTGGGAACGAGCATGACGATCGCGCCGGCGATGAGCGGCCACGCGAGCAGCGCGGTGAGCACCCAGGTCGCGTACATCAGCTCATGGCCCGCCAGAGGACGAGCAGCACACCGACGAGAAACACGGCGACGTAGATGCCCACCTGCCCCGTCTGCAGCCAACGATTTGCCCAACCGACGGCGCGCGTGCCGCGCGCCGCGCCATTGACCAGCGCGCCGTCAATCACTTGTTGATCGATCCGCTTCCACAGGACTTCGCGCGACAGCCACACGAGGGGTCGCACGATCAGTGCGTCGTAGATCTCATCTACGTACCACTTGTTTCGCAACACGCGCGCGAACCCGCGCTCCGGCGGCGCACTGCGTGCAGGGACGAGGGTCTCCAAGTTCAGCAGTCGCCAGGCGCCGACGATTCCGATCGCGGCGGCCGCAACGGCTATCCCGACGAGGATCCATTCGGTGTTGCTGGCGAGATGCGTCTCGGGTATTAACGCCGCACTCGACCGGCCGATCGGCTCGAGCCAGTGATGCAGCCAGGCGTTGCCGTGATACAGCTCCGGCACATTCAGCAGACCGCCGGCAAGTGAAAGCAATCCGAGCACGAGCAGCGGCGCGGTCATGATCCAGGGCGCCTCGGAAAGGTGCGGGCGTTCCTCCTCCCCGGTGCGATTAGGGCCGTGGAAGGTGTACAGCATCAGCCGTGTCATGTAGAACGCGGTCAGCAGCGCCGTTGCGAGTCCCAGTCCCCAGAAGACGAGCCACACCGGCTGCGTCGTGCCGCGCGCGAACGCCGCGGCGAGGATCGCATCTTTCGAGAAGAATCCCGACAGCGGCGGGACGCCGGCGATCGCCAGCGTCGCGATCCACATCAGCGTCGTCGTCCACGGCATGGAGCGCGCGAGTCCACCCATGTTGCGCATATCCTGGGCGTCTTCGTGCGAGTGAGACGCGTGGTAGGCGCGATGCATCGCGAAGATCACACTGCCCGATCCGAGGAACAGCAGCGCCTTGAAGAAGGCGTGTGTCGCGAGATGGAAAATTCCCGCGCTGATCGCGCCCCCCCCGGTGCCGACCGCGACGAACATGTAGCCGAGCTGCGAGATCGTGGAGTACGCGAGCACGCGCTTGATGTCCCATTGCTTCAGCGCGATCGTCGCGGCGAACAAGGCGGTGAGCGCGCCGATGCCGGCGACCACGGCTCCGGACACGGGGGCCATCGCGAACAGCAGATTGCAGCGCGCGACGAGATAGACGCCGGCCGTCACCATCGTCGCCGCATGGATCAGCGCGGAGACCGGGGTCGGTCCAGCCATTGCATCGGGAAGCCAGGTGTACAGCGGGATCTGCGCCGACTTCCCGGTGCATCCGAGGAACAGGAAAAGCGTGATCGCTGTGATCGCGCCGCCGCCCGCGACGAATGCCGTAGGCGCGTGCGCGAACACCGTGCCGAAATCGAGAGAGCCGGTGGACCAGAAGATCATGAACATCGCGACCATGAAGCCAAAGTCGCCGATCCGGTTCATGATGAATGCCTTGCGGCCGGCATCCGCGTTGACCTTGTCGCTGAACCAGAAGCCGATCAAGAGATAGCTGCACAGCCCGACGCCTTCCCACCCGACGAACATGACCGGGAAGCTCGAGCCGAGGACGAGCAGCAGCATGAAGAACACGAACAGATTGAGGTACGCGAAGTAGCGCGCGTACCCCGGATCTTCCTTCATGTAGCCGACGCTGAAAACGTGGATCAGCGATCCGACGCCGGTGACGATCAGCAGCATCACCGTCGAGAGCTGGTCCACCTGGAAGCCCACATTGACCTGGAGACTGCCGACCGGAATCCAGGACCAGTACTGGAATACGACCGGCGCGTCCGTGTGCAGGCCGACAAATGAGCGGAAGACCGCGATACCGATCGCAAACGCGCCGAGCAGCACGCCGACGCCGATGATCGACACCGCCGTCTTTAGTGCCGGGCGGGCGAGCGCCAGCGCGCCGTTCAGCACGAAGCCGAGGAGGGCTAACGCCGGCGCGAGCCAAATGAGATCGACGGCTGTGCCGGTCACGTCAGTCCCTGAGCAGATTCATGTTCTGCAGGCTGACCGATTGCTTGTGGCGATAGACGGCGAGAATGATCGCGAGGCCCACGGCGGCCTCGGCGGCGGCCACCGCCATCACGAAGAACACGAATACCTGCCCGCCGATCCCCAGCGGCTGCGCGAGCGCGACGAACGTCAGATTGACGGCGTTGAGCATCAGCTCGACGCACATGAAGATCACGATCGCATTGCGGCGCAGCAGGACGCCGGCGACGCCGAGCGTGAAGAGCACCGCGGAGATCGCGAGCGCCGGGCTGAGCAGCATCTACAGCTTCCGTTTCGCGAGCACGACCGCGCCCACGATCGCGGCGAGCAACAGCACGCTCGCGATCTCGAACGGCACGAGATACGTGTCGAACAGCGGGCCTGCGACGGCGCCGACGATCCCCTGGCGCGCCTGTATGGCGGCGAGGCTGCCGGGTGGCAGCTGGATGGCGCTGGGCGGGAGCGCTTGCGCCCCACCGAGCACGCGCAGCTGGAAGAGCAAGGTTCCTGCCAGGACCGCCGCCAGCAGGAGGCCGACGGGTCCCTTGATGTCGGTGGGGCCGGGACGCCCGAGGTTCAGCAGCATGATCACGAACAGGAACAGCACCATGATCGCGCCCGCGTAGACGAGCACCTGCAACGCCGCGATGAACTGGGCGTCGAGCATCACGTACATCGCGGCCAGGGCGAACAGCGTGACCACGAGCCACAGTGCGCACACCACCGGATTCCGGCGCGTGATGCACAGCAGGGCGCTCCCCATCGCAATGACGCCGAAGATCCAGAAGACGGTGAGAGTCACTACTCGCCCTTCGGGTCCGACGGATCCCACAGCGTCGACACCGGATGCGTCTGTGCGCTCAGGCGCTCGAGATCGTAGACGAAGCGGTCGCGCGTGTACTCGGAGTTCTCGTAATGCACGCCGACGTGGATGGCTTCCTCGGGACACACTTCCTGGCAGTAGCCGCAGAACACGCAGCGGAATTCGTCGATCTCGTAGATCAGCGGATAGCGGTTGCCCTCTTCGTCTTCGCCCGGCACCAGCTTGATGCAGTTCGCGGGACAGATCTGCGGGCACAGACCGCACGCCACGCACTTCGCTCGACCCTGCTCGTCGGTGAGCATGCGATGTGTCCCGCGCCAGCGCGAGGACAAGGTCCAGTCCTTGGACGACTTCTCCTCCGGGTACTGCATCGTCACTTTGGGGCGCAGCAGATGGCTGAACGTGAGGGCCATGCCTTTGAGCGTGGCGCGCAGGTAGGACGTCTGTTGCGTCGGCCGTTTCATCACCTTCACGCCGATCGGCATCAGGCCGTCTCCTGCGGCATGGAGCCTGAGATGAGGCGGCCGCGATCGAGCCACCAGACGAGTGGCACGAGCAGCACGACGTTGAGACCGAACAGCAGGAGCGCCAGGCGGGTCCCGTAGTCCCATCCCAGCTGCACGCGCACGAACCAGATCGCCACGGCGAGCACCGTGATGTAGAGCAGCGCGAGTGGCAGCAACACTTTCCAGCCCAGCGCCATCAGCTGGTCATAGCGGAAGCGCGGCAGGGTCCAGCGAACCCAGATGTATGTAAAGAGGAAGACGAAGGTCTTGAAACCGAAGACGAGAAGTGTGGCCAATGTTTTCAGGACGCTCGGATCGCCCGTCGAATCCCAGTTTGTGAACGGGATGTCCCATCCGCCAAAGAACAACGTCGCCATCAGCGCCGACGCGGTCACCATGTTCGAGTATTCGGCGATGTAGAACATCGAGAACTTCATCGCGCTGTATTCGGTGTGGTAACCGGCGATCAACTCGCCTTCGGCTTCGGGGAGATCGAACGGCAGACGGTTGGTCTCGGCGAACGCGCTGATGAAGAAGATCAGGAAGGCGATCGTGAGCGGCAGGACGAACCAGAGGCTCTGCTGCTGCTGCGCGATCACCTGCGAGAGGGTGACGTTGCCCGCGAGGAGCAGCACGGCGACGGTGCTCATGCCGAGCGCGATCTCGTAGGAGATCATCTGCGCCGAGGCCCGCAGTCCGCCGAGCAGCGCGTACTTGTTGTTCGACGACCATCCCGCCAGCACGATCCCGTACACGCCCAATGAGCTGATCGCGAGGATATAGAGGAAGCCGACGGGCAGATCGGCCACGACCATGGGGACGACGCCCCACCGCGTGGGCAGCGGCGCCGCGAAGGGGATGACCGCGAACGTGAGCAGCGCCGGCACGAACGACACAATGGGTGCGAGCGTAAACAGCACCTTGTCGGCCATCGCCGGTGACGTCTCTTCTTTGAGGAAATTTTTGAGGCCATCCGCTGCGGGTTGGAGGATGCCCTGCGGGCCCACGCGGTTCGGCCCCAGTCGATCCTGCATCCAGGCGCACACGCGTCGCTCGATGAGTGTCAGAAGCGCCACGCCGACCATGATCAGGTTGAATACGGCGAACACCTTGATCGCGGACGAGATGATGAAGAACGTCATCGCGTCGCTCCCGCGAGACCCATGGCGTCGACCAGTTGCCCGAGCACCCACGCCGCCGGTTGCGCCATCCCCGGCGCCGGCTTCGCCTGATAGTACCGCTGCTCGCGCCCATCGCGATTGACGAAGGTCCCTTCTTCCTCGGCGACGTTCGCGATGGGCAAGACGACGTCCGCGCGCCGGCAGGGCGCGTCGCCGGCGAGCACCGTCCCCAGGTAGAGGAGCGCGCCGTCGGTCTCGACCGCGCAGTCGGGATCGTCGAGCACGAGCACCACGGCTGCCGTCTTCGCCGCGGCAATGGCCGCCGCATAGTTCCGGGTGTAGCCCAGATTCTCGGCGCCTTTCGCGTTGGGTGCCCGCTCGGCACGAAGGGCGAGGTTCGGTACCCCCGCCAGCGGGGCTTCCTCGCCCATGACGACCTGGAAGGCCCCTGTCCACGAGAATCCGGACAGCAACCGCTTTGCTTCGGCGAGCGCCTCGGACGATGCGCCGGGCGACACCAATGCCACGGCCTTCCTGCCTTCCGCGGCGCCGCGCAGGATGCCGACGACGCGGTCGAACGCTTCGTCCCAGTCCGTGGCCTGGAGCTCGCCATCGCGACGGACCAGCGGCGCTTCGATCCGGTCGCCGCGATTCATCCAGCGATAATGCATCCGGCCGTGATCGCAGATGAAGTAGCGATTGATCTCGAGATTCGGCCGCGGGCGCACGCGCACCACGACGTCATCGCGCGTGTCGAGGGTGGTGCTGCAGCCCTGGGAACACCCGGTGCAGATCGATGCCGCCTTGTCGAGCTCCCAGGCGCGCGCCTTGTGCAGGAAATCCTTCGAGAGCAGCGAGCCAACGGGACAGAGGTCCACGACGTTCCCCGCCCACGGGTGGTCGAGTCGCGCTTCGGGATGAATGCCGATGAACGCACGGTCGCCGCGTTCGGACACGTTGAGCACCGGCTCTTGCGCGACGTCCTCCATGAAGCGGACGCAGCGCGTGCAGAGGATGCAGCGGTTGGGCACGTAGAGGACATCGGGTCCGAAATCCTCGACGGGATTGAACCGCTTGGCGTACTCGGCGTAGCGTGTGCCCTGGCGTCCTTCCTGGAAGACGAAGTCCTGCAGCTCGCATTCGCCCGCCTGATCGCAGATGGGGCAGTCGAGCGGATGATTGATGAGCAGGAATTCGAGGACGCTTTGACGCGCGCTCTTCGCCGCCAGGCCTTGCGTCTTCACAACCATTCCTTCAGCGACCGTCGTGGCGCAGGCGATCTGGAGCTTGGGCGCCTTCTCGATCTCGACCAGGCACATGCGGCATACGCCCGCGACCGCCAAGCCGGGATGGTAGCAGTAGTGGGGAACGAGGACGCCCGCCTGCTTCGCCGCTTCAATGACGAGCGTCCCGGGCGGCACGCTGACGGGGGCGCCGTCGATCGTGAGGTTGATCATGCCGTCAGCCATTAACCAACCATGACTGGTTGTCGTTTGCCCGCCAAATAGGCTTCGAATTCGGCGCGGAACTTCTTGATGCCACTGACGACCGGCGCGGCGCACGAATCGGACAACACGCAGATCGTCTTGCCCGTCATGTTCTCCGCGAGATCGAGCAGCAGATCCAGGTCTTTCGGCTTCCCCTGCCCCGCCAGGATCCGCTCGAGGATCTTCGTCGTCCACGCGGTGCCTTCCCGGCATTGCGTGCACTGCGCACACGACTCGTGCGCATAAAACTTCGCCAGGCGCATGATCTGGTAGACCATGTCGGCGGAGTCATCGAATACGATCACTCCGCCCGAGCCGAGCATCGAGCCGCGCTCGACCACGCCTTCGTAGTCGAGCAGACAGGATTCGGTTTCCTCACGCGTCAGAATCGGAACCGACGAGCCGCCGGGAATGCATGCCTTGAGCGTGCGACCCGCCGGCGGGCCACCACACATGTCGTAGATCAGGTCCTTGAGCGGGAACCCCAGCGTCACTTCGTAATTGCCGGGCCGCTGCACGTGGCCGCAGACGGAAAACAGCTTGGTTCCGGTGCTCTTCGGATTCGAGAGACAGAGGCTTTTGTACCAGGCCGCGCCGCGCGTGAGGATATGCGGCACCGCCGCCAGCGTCTCGACGTTGTTGATCGTCGTCGGCAGGCCAAAGAGTCCAGCGGCGGCGGGGAACGGCGGCTTGATCCGGGGGTTACCGCGCTTGCCTTCGATCGAATTCATCAGCGCGGTTTCCTCGCCGCAGATGTACGCGCCGGCGCCGCGATGGAGATAGACCTTGATGGTGCCGAAAACGCCTGCCGCGTTCGCCTCGGCGAGCGCCTGCTCCATGATCGTCCACGGCTCGGTGAACTCGCCGCGGATGTAGATGTACGCGACCTCGGCGCGGATCGCGTGCGCCGCGATCGCCGTCCCCTCGAGCAACGCGTGCGGCGTCCACCGCATGATCTCGCGATCCTTGAAAGTGCCCGGCTCCGACTCGTCGGCGTTCACGCAGAGGTAGTGCGGCCTCTTCTTCTCCTTCGGCATGAACGACCACTTCAGGCCCGTCGGGAATCCGGCCCCGCCTCGTCCCCGCAGTCCCGATTCCTTGACGATGTCCGTGACGGCGACAGGATCGGTCTTGAGTGCCCGCGCGAGCGCCTCGTAGCCGCCGCGCTTGGTCCATCCTTTATAGGTGCGAGCGTCGGCGTCGCCGAAGTACTGCGAGAGAACGACAGTCTCCTTCGGATGGGATTTATGCGGAAACCCCATCAGCGATACTTCCTGACGATATCGGGGACCTTCTCTGGGGTGACACTCTCCAGGAAGTCATCATTTACCAGGATGGGTGTGGCGAATCCACACGCGCCTAAGCATTCGACCTCAACGATTGTCCACTTGCCGTCGGGACTCGTGGCGCCGGCATCCCCCGCGCCTGTCTGCTCGAGCAGAGCCTTCACGACCCCTTCGGCGCCACAGATGTTGCACGGAGAGGTCGTGCAAACCTGCACGAAGTTTTTGCCGACCGGGTGCTGGTGGTACATCGTGTAGAACGTGACGACGCCCTTCACATACGCCGGCGTCACGCCGAGCACTTCAGCCACCTCGGCCATCGTTCGATCCGAGATCCAGCCGCGCTCGCGTTGCGCGATCCACAACGCCGGCAGTAAGGCAGCCTGCTTGTTGGGGTAGCGCGCCAGGATGCTGTGCAGCTCGTCGAGCGTCTTCCCGGTGAAGATGGGTTGATAGTCCTCCAGCACCGTCATCGATCGACCTCGCCCATCACGATGTCCACGGAGGCGTTGATTGCGATCAAGTCGGAGAGGAGATGGCCCTCAGCCATCTTCGGCAGCGCCGACAGATTGATGAAGGACGGCGGCCGAATGCGCCAGCGGACCGGCTTCGCCGTTCCGTCGGACACGAGATAGTTGCCGAGCTCGCCCTTGGGGTTTTCGATTCCCACGTAGGCTTCACCCACCGGCGCCTTCACGCCTTCCATGACCTGCTTGAAGTGGAAAATCATCGCTTCCATGTCGCTCATGGCGCGAGTCTTGGACGGCAGAATCACGCGCGGATCGTCGACGTTGATCGGGCCGTCGGGCAGGCGGTCGACCGCTTGCTGAAGAATGCGGTTCGACTGATAGCACTCCTCGAGCCTCACGAGATACCGGTCGTAGACATCGCCGTGCTCGCCGACCGGGACGTCGAAGTCGTACGTCTCGTAGCCGAGATACGGCTTGTCTTTGCGGACGTCGTACGCGACACCGCTGGCCCGCAGCATCGGCCCCGAGAGCGAATAATTGGTCGCTTCGGCAGCGGTGAGTGCGCCGACGTTCTGCGTGCGTCCCACCCAGACCGCGTTGCGCGTCAGCACGCGATCGATCTCGCCGAGGGTCTTCGGGAATGTTTGCGTAAACTCGCGCAGCGTTTCGACGAAGCGATCAGGAATATCCGCCATCAGCCCACCGACGCGCGTCACGCTGGTCGTGAGGCGCGCGCCGGTCCACATCTCCTGGAGATCGTAGATCCGCTCGCGTTCCTGGAACGCCCACAGGAACGGCGTGAAGGCGCCGAGGTCAATCGACGTGGTGCCAAGCCAGACCATGTGCGAGATGATGCGGCTCATTTCGCAGGCGATCACGCGCAGCACCGTGCAACGGGGGGTGATCTCGATTCCCATCAGCGTCTCCGCCGCCAGCGCGAAGCCGACGTTATTCGCCATCGGCGACAGGTAGTCGGTGCGGTCGGTGAGCGGGATGATCTGGTTGTAGTGGCGGTACTCGCCCAGCTTCTCGAACCCGGAGTGGAGATAGCCGACGTGCGGGATGCAGCGCACCACGGTCTCGCCGTCGAGCTCCACGACCAGCCGCAACACCCCGTGCGTGGCCGGGTGCTGCGGACCGATGTTGACGAGCATGTGCTCGGCGCCAAGGTCGGGCTCCGCGTCGGCGGTGAGCGGGACGCGCTGCGGACGCCCTGCGGTGTCCACGCCTGGCGTGGCTAGCTCGAGCTCGACAGTACGCTTACTCATGGACTCGGCGGCTCCGGAATCACGCCGCGCTCGCCGCGGCGCAGGCGGTCACGCATCTCATCCGGCAAGTCGCCCCCGGCGTCCGCGATCGACAGCTCTTCGAGCGAATAGTGCGCTTCGGGATTCGCGTTCAGCGCCTGGCGGACCTGCTCCGCCCGCGAGAAACGGCCGCGGAGCGGGAAGCTCTTCCGGAGGGGATAGCCTTCGGCGTAGGTCTCCCACATCAGGATGCGGCGCAGATCGGGGTGGCCGCGGAACGTGACGCCGAACATGTCGAACACTTCCCGCTCGAGCCAATCGGCGCCGTGCCAGAGCTCCCACACCGAGTCGACCCAGAGCTCCTCGGCAGGATCGAGCTCGACTTTGACCCGAAGGTCCATACGTCGCTTCAAGGAACGCAGGAAGTAGACGATTTCGAGGGCGCGTTCGCGGTCGCGGTATTCGACCGCCGTGACGTCCACGAGATAATCGAACTCCTGCCCCGGCGTCTGCTTGAGCCAGGTCATCACCTCGAGCAGCCGCTCGCGCGGGACGTGGACAATCGTCTCGCCGTCGCGCGCGACCGCTTCGCGCAAAGCGCCGGGAATCACGAAGAACGAAACTGGTGGACGGAATTGCCGAACGGCTCGGAGATCTCGTCGATCGTCTCGGGTGGTAGCCGCAGACCCTTCTCATCGAGCGGTTGCTCGTCGCGGCGCCGCACGGCGTCGAAGAGCGACTCGCCCTTGATCTTCTTGTGCAGCAGGAGAATGCCGTACAGCAGGCCTTCGGGACGCGGCGGGCAGCCGGGCACGTAGACGTCGACCGGCACGATCGTATCGATCCCCTGCACCATCGAGTAATTGTCGAAGATGCCGCCGGTCGAGGCGCAGGCCCCCATCGAAATGACCCACTTGGGTTGCGGCATTTGATCGTAGATGCGCCGGATCACCGGGGCGAGCTTGAAGGGCAGCCGCCCGGCGCAGATCAGGACGTCGGCCTGACGCGGCGAAAACGCCTGGCGCTCCATGCCGAAGCGCGCAAAATCGAACCGGCTGGCCGCCGTCGCCATGAATTCGATGGCGCAGCACGCCGTGCCGAACGGCATCGGCCACAATGAATTGGCGCGCGACGAGTTCACCGCCCAGTCCACGAGATCGTGGAACTTGGCGAGCAGATAGTTCGAGCTTTGAACCTCTCCCACTCGTTTCATCTCAGTCCCACTGAAAAGCGCCGCGTTTCCAGACGTAGATGTATCCCACAAAGAGAATGAGCAGGAACACCAGCATTTCAACCAGCAGGAATCCGGTCGACACGCTGCCGTTCCCTAGAAAGATCGTTGCCCACGGGATGAGAAAGACAGTCTCGATATCGAACAGGATGAACAAGACGGCGACGAGGTAAAACTTGACGGAAAAACGTTCGTGCGCGTTGCCCAACGGTGGCATGCCGCTCTCGTAAGGCCGTTCCTTCACGTCGGTCGGCCGGCGGGGACCCAGGAAATGAGACGCCACGATCATCGTCGTAGCGGCGACAATGGCCAGGCCCACTAACATCAGGAGGGGGATGTAGGGCTGCATCCTAGCTCGTGAAAAAATTCACTAGTGGTTGCTGGAAGCTATTCCCCGCCCAGAGTGTTGTCAACCGAATCGAGTGGCGTAAGTGACGACGCCACCATTACATTGCGCCCCCATGTCCATCAAATCCGATCGCTGGATTCGGCGCATGGCGAAGGAACTCCGCATGATCGAGCCATTCGCCGACCGACAGGTGCGCGACGGCGTGATCTCGTACGGTGTCTCGTCGTACGGCTACGACATGCGGGTCGCACCGGAGTTCAAGATTTTCACAAATGCGTTGTCCGCCGTCGTCGATCCTAAGCACTTCGATCACAAATCCTTCGTCGAATTCACCGGCGAGGTCTGCATCGTTCCGCCGAACTCCTTCGCGCTTGCGATGTCGGTCGAGTATTTCCGGATTCCACGGAACGCGTTGACGATTTGTGTGGGCAAGAGCACCTACGCCCGCTGCGGCATCATCGTCAACGTGACGCCGTTCGAGCCGGAGTGGGAAGGCTATGTGACGCTCGAAATCTCAAACACCACGCCGCTACCGGCCAAGATCTACGCCAACGAGGGAATCGCGCAGGTGTTGTTCTTTACGGCCGATGAAGGAGATGAGTGCGAGACTTCTTACAAGGACAAGAAAGGGAAATATCAGGCGCAGAAAGGCATCACACTGCCGAAGTTGTAAGGCTCCTCGATCCCGCCACGGTGATCAGGGCGCTCGCCGCCACGAGAATCGCCACATCGGGTATCCAGCCAAGCTCAGTCGCCGGTATCGTCATCTGCACGATGTACATCACGAAATCAAACAATCCCAGAACCAGACCGAGCAGCAACGTGTATTGCAGCGAGCGGCCCACCTGGCCGAGCAGGCTCGCTGTCGCGAGCGCCACCGCGCCCTGGGCCGACGCGATGCCCACTGCTGCAACGGTACCGCTGAAGAGCGTCTCGATGGCGGCGGAGCGGCCGGGATGGTAGCTGAAGAACCAGGTGTGGATGAGCGCGACGACAAAGCCGGCCACGGCGGCGCAGATCGTGGCCCAAATCGCGTAATACGTGATGATGCGAGTGCGGCTGCTGCCATCCGTCATAAGGTCTCCCCTCCCCCCCTTCCCGCCTAACGAATCTACCGCAATGCGGCGGCGGCTTCCACTAGCGCGGCGCGCGCCTGGTCCACGCGGGTCACGAGATCGGCCAACTCACGATTGGCAGTCGCGGCATCGGCATAGCGAATCGCTTCATTGACCGTGGGGAACGCCATCGTCGCGTAGCCGTTGTCGACGTCCGCCGCGAACTGCAGGCTCCGGAACCAGGGACGCGTGACGAGGCCTGCGGGCCGCGTGAGGCGCCGCTCGACCTGCATCAGCCCGTGATTGACGCGCTGTGCGCGCACCGTATCCACGCCTCCCGACCGGCGGAGCGCGCTGTCGCGTGCCGCAGCGAAGGCGCGCGCGACCGCGGTAAGGCGATCCAGCGCGTCCTTTAATGGTTGTGTGCTCACGCTCGCGGTCCACTGTTTCCGCGCAATTCCGGAATCGAGCTGCGTGACCAGCGTGCTCAGCTCCGTGCCGAAGGCTGCGTAGTCGAGCGGCACCAGGTCGCTGTTGGCGAGGCGCGCGAGAATCACCCCGACGAGCTGGGCGCCGGCGCGATGGACTTTGTAGCTGGGATCGCCGAACCGCGTCATCCAGTCGTACGAGTCGTACATCGAGTGATAGATGCCGTCGGGACCGTCGAACCCGATCCCTCCCGCTGGAATGCCGAGGTGATGATAGAAGCCGGCGAAATCAGATCCGCCGCCCAGATTCCCGAAGGTCAGCGTCGTCGTGTCGCCCTTGTGCGCCTTGAGCCACACGTCGTACACAGTGCCGGGCCCGACGGGATCGGGAACGACCTGGCTTGCGGAGCGAAATAACGGCTTGAGCGAGGGTGATCCGGCACCGCTGAACGTCGGCCCCGAGAAGGTACCGTCTTCGTTGATATACGCCACGACATGAGCCCGCAGCGAATCCTCGAGCTCCTCCACCCACTCTGTCGACCCAATGAGGCCCCACTCCTCGGCGTCCCAGGTGCAGAAGACAAGCGTGCGCGCGGGCGGTAATCCCTGGTGTGCGAGCGTCGCGAACGCACGCGCCGTTTCCAACACGGTCACCGTGCCGCTGACGTTGTCGCGGGCGCCCGGGCCCCAGGCGTCGCGATGGCCGCCGACCACCACCCACTCATCAGGCCACCGCGCCCCGCGAATCATGCCAACCGTGTTCCAGATCTTGTGGAAGCCGCCCCCCCGCGTTCCGCGCTCGGTCTTCACGCGCAGCCGCGCGCGCACCGGCCCCGGGCCGACGTGATAACGGAACGGCAGCGCGCCCTCCCAGGTCTGCGGGACGGATGGCCCTTCCATTGGCTCGAGGAGGCGACGGGCGTTGCCGTAGCTCATCGGAATGATCGGAATGCTCGGGACGTCGAGCGAATCCTCTGGGAGCCGCCGGGCGCCTTCGATCGAGGCCCATCCCGGGGTCGTCGGATCGCCATTCCCATTCATCATGCTGCCGCGCTGGATTCCGCCGGCGGGACGCATGGGACCCTTCGGGTAGACGTCGCCGCGGAAGTATCCGTCGTCCTGAGGATCCGAGTAAACGATCAGGCCCACGGCGCCGCGCTTCTGCGCCTCGCGCGCCTTGATGCCGCGGAACGAGCGGCCATAGCGCGCGATCGCGATCTTGCCGCGCACGCTGATACCCAACGAATCGAGCGTCTTGTAGTCTTCGATCAGCCCGTAGTTGACGTAGACGACTTCGGCGGTGACGTCACCGTCCCCCGTGTAACCATTGAACGGCGGGACTTGCGGTCCCTTCCCCGGCTCCGGCAAAGAGAGCTCAGCCGCCTTGGCGTGCGGACCTGGAATGACCCAGGCGGCGACGACCTCCGGCTGCGGGATATAGACCGTGTACTCCTTGCTCCACGCATCGACGCCCCACGACCGCAGGTGCTCGAGGACGTAGTCTCGCGTCGCGGCCTGTGCGGGCGTACCCGCCATGTGCGGTACGGCGGAGAGGTCGCGGGACATCTGCCGCACGCTCGCCGTGTCGGGGATGGCGATGAGACGCTGCTCGAAGGACTGGGCGGAAAGTTGGAATGTTGGAACGAGGGAAAGTGTGAGCGTGGCCAACCACGTCACGCGCTTCACATTCCAAATTTCGAACGTCCCAGCGTTCAACCGTCTCATCGCGGCACCCCCGGCTCGCGCGAATTCAGCACGCGGTCAATCCGCGCCTGGAGGTCGACAAAGTGGGCTCGCGTCATCCGATCAGCGGGGGGGGCCTTCGGAGCCGCAGCGCGAAGGCTGGTCTGCAAGCCCTGCAGCTCGAACCGCGCCAGCGCGCGGGCGTCCGTCGGCCGTGTGGTCGCGGTAACGCCGGGGAAGAACGCGAATTGCGGCGGCGGCAGCGTCACGAGCGGCGTATTGATCAGGCGGTCCATTTGATCCACGAACGCCTCCTGCAGGTTGCGCCGGTACCCATCCACGGACGGCTGCGCCGACTCGAGCTCCGAAAAGATGCCGCGGCGCACGTCCGCAAACAGATCAGACAGGGAGTAGGCCGTGCCGGCGGGAAGCGTCGCCCCCTGCTCCGCCAGCCTCGCCAGCCGCTGATCCTGGAACAAGGCGTTTAGCAGCGCGCTTTGCCGGACGCGAATGCGGTCCACGAATCCGCTCGGCTCAACGCGCCGCAGCACGTCGGAGTCGAGGAAATACGCCGGCGTCTTGAATGCTTCCTCATTCAAGAACCGGACCGCGTCCGCCTGGCGGGCTTTCGGAACCGGAGTGTGAATCACACCGGCCTGATCGGGATACTTCTCGTGCCGCCACACCCCGCCGATGACGACGGCGACGTGGTTCATCTCGAGGCCCCACTGCCCTACCAAGCGGTCATACAAATCATTCAGCAGCTCGTAGTCCTCGAGCTTATCCGTCGTGGCGGCGGGTAACAGCATCGGCACGAGACGCTTGATATTACCGAGGCCAAACCGCGTGGCCTTCACGGGGTCATCGCCGAGTGCCTCGGTCACCGTGCGCGGATCGATGCCGTCGGGGTTGCCGAACCGCAGCCACTGGTGGTCGTCTTGCAGGCGCGCCAGCGAATCGAGCACCGGCCGCTCCGCCTCGGGCCGATTCGCGCCGGGGATGCGGCGATAGCCCCAGTCGATCGCGTAATAGTCCCACGGCCCGAGCTTGGGCATCAGCTCCGCGGAGTCGCCGGGCTGCGCGACGTAGTTGTTGCGTGCGTAGTCCATGATCGAGTAGGACGTGCCGTTCGCGCGCGTGTAGCTCGCGCTGCGCAGCGAGTCGACGGGATAGTAGCCGGACGAGAGCTGGTTGTGCGGCAGTCCAAGCGTGTGCCCGACTTCATGCGTCGCCACATACGCAACCATCTTGCCCATCACCGAGTCGGGGAACGGAAGGTGCCGCGCGCGAGCATCGACCGCGCCTGCCTGCACCCAGTACCACGCCTGCAGCAGACTCGTGATGTTGTGGAACCAGCCGATGTGCGACTCCAGGATCTCGCCCGTGCGCGGATCGCTGACGTGCGGGCCATACGCATTCTCGATCGTGGATGGCAGCCAGCGGATCGCGGAGTAGCGTGCGTCGTCGAGATCGAAGCCAGGATCTTCCTGCGGCGTCGGCGCGGGCTTCGCGGTGATGGCGTGCGAAAAACCGGCGGCCCGGAACACCGGCTCCCACGCCTCCACGCCTTTGATGATCCACGGCACCCATCTGGGTGGCGTCGCGGGGTCGATGTAGAACACGATCGGCTTGATCGGATCGCTGACGGCGGCGTTCGGATTCTTAGGCTCGAGCCGCCAGCGCGTGATGTAGCAGCGCGTCGGCACGCGGGCATTCTCGGAACCGTAATCCTCATAGCTCACCGTGAAGAATCCCACGCGGTTGTCGCAGAGACGCGGCATCATGGGGTGGTCCGGCAGCAGCACCATCGAGAAATTCGTCGGAATCGTCATGGAGTTCAGCGAGCGATCGGGCGGAGAACCCGGCGCGGGCGGCAGGGAGTCCACTTCGAACGTCTGGAGCGCCGTGATTTCCACGTTGATCGGGAAACTCTTGGCGCGCTCGATGAACGAGCGTGTCGGATCGAAGCGCCGCACGCGCACGCCCAGCTGTCGCACATTCAGCTCCGAGACGTCGGTCGTGAACAGGCTACTGACCTCGATCACGGCATTGGAATCCTTCGGACTCCAGGCGGCGATGTCGAAGCTTTTGATGATGGGCGCGGTGTTGGAGAGGTCGACCGCGCGAGCCACCGGCAGTAAGGAGTCGGCTCGCATGGCGTAGCTGATCAATCGGAGCAGGACGTGATTGCCAAAGCGGTCCCAGCGCACGGCGCGAGCGGCGATCTGCTCACCCGCGTAGCCCACGCCCCGGATCGTGCCGCGCCGGTCCACAACGAGGATGAACTCCCGTCCCAACATGCGGCGCGGGATCTCGTAATACAGCTTGTCGCTGATGCGGTGGATGATGAACACACCGGAGTCGGTCACCGCCTGCGACGTGATGACCTGGTTATACGGCTTCGGTGCCGGACCATCAGAAGGCGCCTGGCGGCCGCCGCCGGCGCGCGCAGTGTCCTGATGGGTGGGACCGGACGCCGGAGCCGGCTGCTGCTTGGAGGACGCTGAACTGGCACTGGAACAAGCGAGGACGCCGAGCGCGAGAAGGACCATAATTGGACGCATCGTCAGCACCTTGGTTGTTGTGAAGAGTTTTTCTTGGGAACGGGGAGATTAGACCGCTTGTAGGGTTCCGTCTAGTGGCACGGATACCCGAAATAGTTGCATTTTGGGTTCCATGACGAGCCTGCGTCTCCTTATCGTCGGCGCGGTCGCCGCGGCGATGATTTACGGCGCGGCGCTGACACTCGCGCTCACGGGGAATCTCGGCTCGACGGCCGTCATCGTCGTAATTGTCGGCGCGATCCTCCTTCCCATCGCCCTCCTGATTCTGCGCCGTCGGATGTGGAAGCCGCTCGCGGCCCTCGAGCAGGGAATCAAGCGGGTCGCCGACGGTGATCTGAGCGCGCAGGTCCCCGTGGCGCGCGACGACGAGCTCGGCAAAGTCACCACGCATTTCAATCAGATGACCCGCGTGCTGCGCGATCGCGCGGAAGAACAGGGGCGGTTTGCGGCGGCGGGCGAGCTGCTGGGCGGAGTGGCCCACGAAGTGAATAACCCGCTGATGGCGATCGCCAGCCACGCCGAGCTGCGGCTGTCGGACGGGCAGTTGCCCGCGGAGCAGCGCAGCGAAATGCAGAACATCCTGCGGCAGGCCCAGCGGGCCGCCAAACTGCTGCGCGGGTTGCTGCGCTTCGTCCGGGCCGGAGAGAAACGCGCGGCCGCGGTCAACATGAACGACGTCGTACGCAGCGCGATCGACCTGGTGTCGTACCGCTTCAGCATCGACGAGATCTCGATCGAAGGCCGGCTCGACCCCGGTCTGCCGGCGGTCGTCGGCGACGCCAATCGGCTGGAGCAGGTCCTGGTGAACCTGTTGAGCAATGCCATCGATGCCCTGCGCGCAGTCAAGCCGCCCCGCCGTCTCACCGTCGACAGCTTCGTGAGCGAGGGCGGCGGGGGCGGCGGGGGCGGCGATCGTGTCTGCGTCACAGTAACGGACAATGGGCCCGGCGTGAGCGCGGAGATCGTACAACGCCTGTTCCGGCCGTTTGCGAGCACTAAAGGCCGCCGCGGGACAGGACTGGGCCTCTACATCTCGCGCCAGCTGGTCCGCGAGGCGGAAGGAGAGCTGGAGCTGGTGGCGCATGCCGAGCGTGGCGCGCGCTTTCTGGTATGGTTGCCCTGCGCGCCCGGAACCGTTCTAGCTGTGCCAGCGGCTAGCG